>JAAUSP010000076.1 GCA_012032575.1 Anaerolineales bacterium
ATCTGGGTGGGGGGGGCGGGGTGAAGGTAGGGGTATCGGTGGGTTTAGCGGCACAAATTTCCTCAAAGGTGACTACCGGCGGCGGAGAACCGCCCCGATTGGGTGTACCTTCGCCCCAAATCCAGCCTTCCACGTCACCATCATTGACTTCGTAGTTGGATGTGCCCAGGCCCGAAAAACGCCACGAGCCGCCATCCAGGTGCCAGTAAGACCAGAAAGAACACGGCGTGCCCTGGCATTGACAAAAGCAGTCGTCGGCGGGGTAGGAACAGCCGTGATTATCAATCCGGCAAATGGCCGCGCCCATACTGTTGCTGAGATCAGCGTTAAAATCCAGGCCAGAACGCTCCAATATTTCGTAGCCAGTCAGCTCATCTTCCGAAAATTCGACACACTGCTTAAGCACCTGGTCGCCATGCACTACCACCAGCCCAACCCGGTGGGAAGTCTCGGCTCGCACCAGGCCCACGCTGAAGATGATACTGAGAACAATCAGGCCCAACACTGACCTGCGGATGTTGGAAAAAAATTTAAAGTGATACATTGCGATCACATCCCACCTCCTGATTGAAAACCCTCAGCCTGTGAATTAATTCACAGCTGATAGCTCCATAACCATAAATCGAACAAATCGAACTTTGCAATCGGCTTAGTCTGAGAATGGAATCTCAGGCTAAAGGCATGTTTTCGTTTTCAGACCCCAAAGGTCTTGAAGGCCTTTAGGGTCTACACGCTCCTAAGATGCAGAATCACTACTTCACCAGCAGGGGCAGATAAACATTGGACAACCCCATTTCCTGCTCAGAGCATTGATGCAGCTCGCTTGGTTGCAACGGGAATGGCTGGCCCAACAAGGCTGGAACCGCCTGCCGGGTGGCTACCTGGTCAGCCCCCTGGCCGGCCTGCCACTCGAAGCTGCCATTAGAAAGTTGCCGGCTGAGCAAGTAGCTGAGGGGCGTTTTGCCGCTGCCGGTGGTCCAGCGGGTACTGGTGGGAACCTGACCGGCTGCCAACAAAGCCTGGATGACGTAGGCGGTGGAATTAGCGTCACTGGTCGTATCGAAGGTGGAGTCTGGGTCATAAGGAAAGCCGCCGTCACTATTTTGAGCCTTATCCAGATAATTCAAACCGTTCACAATGGCGCTAGAACTCGACGGCTCCCCCGCTGCCAGAATAGCCTGGATTGCCAGGGCTGTGCTGTTGGTATCGGTTCCCCAGGTTGGCGACCATTCCCATCCCCCGTTGGGCTGGGCCAGACCGCGTAAATTTTGCGCTGCCAGGGCAGGAATGGATTGGCTCAAGGCCCGAGTTCCCAAAATTGCCCAGGCTTGCGGGCCGCCGCCTGAACTAAATGCGCCCGTAGCAGAATAATTCAACGGCTGCTTGGCTTCAGGCGGCCAGCAACTGTTCGCAGAAGCCAAACTTACAGCCAATTTGCCGGAAGCCGCGACATTCGAGTTGGCAAAGGCAGCCCCGTTGGTCAGAACATAATTCAATAAGGAGGGGCTATTGGGTTGCCGTCGCCATTCATCGGCCTTCAATTTGTTAGCCCCCAAAGCCAGCAGCGTCTCCACCGAACCACTGCTGTTGCCGTAACCACCGTCAGTGGCCGACTGTTGCGATTGCAGCCACTCCAGGCCGTTAGCGGCGGCGGTAAAGGGTCGAGTAGACGGCAGGTTTAACGACACAAATCCCGGCTGCCACGACCAGAGTTCCACCGCCCCATCATTGATAATACTATCTTCCGCGCCGACCATATAAGTGGCCCAGGTCGTACCATCCCAGTAATAAGAAGACCAAAAGCCGCTGGAAAAACAACTGCCGGCCGGGTCGCCCAGACCACCGATCCCGCAAATCATCAGGCCAAACGAATTTGACTCGGTGATCAGCTCCAGACCGGTTAAGCGCAGCGCTTCGTACCCGGAAATGGGTGCGTTAAAGCTGATTTTGCGCACAATCACTTCGTTGTTGGTAAACTGCACAATGATCTGGGCCTGATCAGCCCATCGGCCTGAGTTGGCTCAACCGTCAGGCCGAGCAATCCGGCGATGACCACGATCACCAGGGCCAGGGCCAGACAAAAAGTGGTGGCTAAATTTTTAAGTTGCTTCATCTGTAAACGTCCTCCTCAAAGAAATAGGTAAAAATTTAAAACGCGGACGAAGGCAGATGAGCAGCCCGAAATAAAAAACCTCCTTACCGAAGTAAGGAGGTGTAGCCGGGCTAACGCATGAAGCTAGCCGTCAGGCTGGCTTAACACTGCTGTTCTCCCTGACCCAAGCCAGACCAAACCAAACAGCAGAGACGCTTTAAGCGCACCACACCTTTTACCGCGAAGGTTAATGATGCTTATTAACTCAGGCGGGCGGCTTGGCTCTCTCGATTTACGATTTGCGATTTATGATTTACGATGGGGGGATTAGACCCCATCGTAAATCGTTAATCCAAAATCGTAAATAAGATTACAATTGCGGGACAGCGCCGGACTCTCACCGGCTTCGCCATTACCACTCGCGCCATCCGGGGCAGCGAGTACCTGGGCTAAGAAGTTTATTCAATTATTAAGTACGAAGGTAAGGCTAAACCAAACATTTGTCAAATTTACCCTTTCACCGTAACTTCTGCGGAAACAAATCATCCGGAAAAGTAGTATCCGGCTTATTTCAACAAAACTTCCGCTCCGGCAGCCGCAACCTCGTAATCATTCTCAACACTGCTGCCGCTGACGCCAATGGCCCCGACGATAACCCCGGCCTTGTTTTTTAAGGGCAAACCGCCGGCAAAGGTGATCAAACCGTCGTTTGAAAACTCGATGTGATACAAAGGTTGTCCGGCCTGGGCGAGTTTGCCCAGATCGTCGGTGGGCATGTTGAAGAAACGGGCTGTTTTGGCCTTTTTGATGGAAATATCAATGCTGCCGAGGAAAGCGTCATCCATTCTGATAAACGCTTTCAAATTGGCCCCGGCATCCACAATGGCGATATCCATCAGCGTGCCCTGGGCTTCGGCCCTGGCGCGAGCCGCGGTAATTGCGGCCAGTGCTTGATCCAAAGTGATATCAACTTGGGTGGTCATGGTCTTTCTCCTTGACTCTTTTGACTGCGTTGTCAATGTTGAATTTATTTCTAAACACAAACCGATCTGCTTTTAGGAGTTTCTCTACAGAGAATGGAGAAACCCGGTTTCTTAAAAATGAAGACGCTCAAGGCAAATGAATTGCCGCAAAAATTCCAAACGCAGCCAGGGCATTGGCAACGGTTGTCATCGGGGCGATGGTCGCCGCCGGGGGGTCAATATGGGTGTCGCCGTGAACCAGGAAGGTGCAGGCCATAAACTCGCCCACAAAGGCGCATAAGATACCAAAAACGCCGCCCCAAATGATGCTACCCGAAGCCGCTGCCGCGATGGCCGCCGGCAAAGCGATGTGATGCGTCACCGGAATCTTGACGCCAAATTGCAGGAGGATGAGGCTGGCTGCGGCCATCCCGAAGGCCAAAAAGACTCCCGGCCCGCCAAAGGTAACGCCTAAGTATCCGGCTAGCAGGCCCACCCCCAGGCCGATGACCGCCAATTGGAGCCGGTCGCTTTGCCAGGGTACCCACTGCGAACCGTTAGCCGGCGCGTAGCGCGACTCACCCGCCTTCACCCGGCCCAGCACCCCGGTTTTACCGAAGACCAGGCGAGCGATGATGGCCGAGGTCAACACGGTCAGAGCGACGGTGTCGGTCCAGGCTAAATTGGCTGCAAAGCCCGGAACCTGGCTAAAAGCCCACTGCAGCACGTAGCCCAAAATGCCAAACGCGCCGCCGATCAACAGCACGTCGGGGCTGTTCACGCCCATCATCCCGGCCAGAATATTGCGCCCGTTGTCGAACTTGCCTTTTTGAGCGGCATAAGCTACGGCAGCTACGCCAGAGGCAAAGCCCCCTACGTGCGGCCCGAACGCGCCAAAAGGCATCCCAAACAAAGAAGCATCGCCGGTAGCCATTTGCACGGCCACGCCTACCATCACCAGGATACCCACAAAAATAAAAGCAGGCAGCGCACCGATAGCCGCGCCAAAAAATTCCCCCGCCAAAAGCAACTATAAGACCAACTAAACTCATTTTCCCTTTCCTTTCTCAAAACGTTTAAGATAAGATTTGTCACAGCAACTTTTCAATCAAACCCTTATGAGGTGACGGAATCACGACAAAGGAGTCGATTACGCCCTCATCTTTAAGGTGTTCAACGGCGCTGTTGACTCCGCTGCGCACCGAACTGACCTCGCCGGTGAAAACGACAAAGGCTTTGCCGCCCATCGCAAAAGGCAGACGAATTTCAATCAAATCAACCGGGGCGGCTTTCACCGCCACATCGGCGGCGACGATGGAGGCGACCAGGGTAAAGGTTTCGATAACGCCGACAGCACGAACGTTTTCAATAGCGGTGGTGGCCGTCAAGGCCGGGAAAACACTGGGATGCACATTGGGCAAGATGCAGGCATCAACCACCACTTCCGGGGCCACCTTTTTGCCGGCTTCGATGGCGCTGGTCACCTGGCTGATGGCCCCACCAATCAAAATAACATACTTGCCGGGGCAAACCACGTGTGCCCGCAGCAGTTCCACATTGGCCTGTTTGAGCATCACGTCGGTGGTATACATCCCCCGGGCGATACTGCGCAGTTCAATTAAACCAATAGCTCGTTTGGGACTTTCTGTTCGTTCCATCATCTTAATTCGCCTCAATCACAATTGCTTCAGTTGATACGGCCTGCACCACCCCGGTAATAGTGGCGTGAAGTCTGGCCCCGACTGCGCCGGTGGGTAATTCGCCCACCACATCGCCCACTGTTACCTGGTCGCCTACTTTGACCACCGGCCTGGCCGGAGCGCCGATATGCTGCTGCAAAGCCAGGGTTACTCGTTTGAACGTGGCCGTTACCTCGGTCAGCGGGGCCGGCACATCATAACGAGCCAGACCCAGCCGGTTAATCAGGCGATACATCGGCACCCGTCGAAAATCACGGTAAGGATTGACCTCGGTTTGGCGGTGGTAGGGGTTTTTCAGCCCACCCTTCAATAAGTCGTGCTTAACCGAAATGGCAATATCTCCCGGCGACAGGTGGACCGGACAGGCATAATTGCAGGTGCGGCATTCGCAGCACAGCAGCGCGCCGGACATTTGGGCGTCGGTGAGGGGGATGCCGGAGGCCAGCAGCAAAATCAACTTATGCGGTTGAATAGCGTGCCCCTGAGCGTGGCGCGGGCAGTAGTCGGTACACATATAGCATTGATCGCAGGAAGAGATGGCGTGCAGTTCAATCTGGGTGCGCGGCTGCCGCCGTTTGACGCTGAGTTGGTGATCGAAGGGCAGCACCAGCAGCAGTTTGGTGCGCTTGGTCACAGGTTCATCCAGGTCCACCACGTGTCCCATCATCGCCCCGCCGCCCAACACCACCGGGTCGGGCGAGAGCGCGCCGCCGGCCAGATCGAGCACCTCGCGTAAGGTAATGCCGATGGGCACGCGCACGGTCACGGGCCGGCGCACATCTCCGGCGATGGTGATATGCTTGTGGGTGACAGGTTTCCCCTGCGAGGCCGCCTGGATGTTGTAGAGTGTTTCGATATTCTGGACTATCGCGCCCACGTTGAGGGGGATACCCCCTTCGGGCACGACCCGGCCCAGAATGTCGTACACCAGCACGTGCTCGTCGCCGGCGGGGTAAAAATTGCCCAGTTCAAACACACTCATGTCGGGGCTAGAGCCGATGACTCGCCGCAAGGACTGAATGGCCTCGGTATATTTTTTCTTGACTCCCAACACACCCCGTACTGCCCCGGTGGATTGCATCACCAGCCGCAAGCCGGCCACAATTTCGGAGGCGTGATGAATCATCAATTCCTGGTCCACGTGGGTGAGAGGTTCGCATTCGGCCCCGTTGGCAATGACCACCTCCGCATTGGCGCTAATTTTTACGTGCGTGGGAAAACCAGCCCCGCCGGCTCCGGTTACGCCCGCTTCGCGCACTAAATCTCTGATCGCTTTATCTTTTTCCACTCAAACCTCCTTAAACCAGCGAAAATGCGCCCACCAAGGTACAGCGCCGGATACGGGTAAAGGTGCGGACGGTGGTCATCCCTTCGCCGGTGCGCCCGGCAATGGTGAAGGTGGTGAAGCCTTCGCCGCCAAAGCCCAGCCCGGCGTAAGAGGGAGCATTCTTGACAAAAACGGTGGTGTTGACCGCTTTACCAAACTCGCTCATGTGGTAAATGTTGGCCGAGTGGATAATGGCCGAATGGCGCAGCCCGCCTTCTACCTCCACCGCTACGTCAACGGCGTCCTCAAAATTGCCGGCGCGGACCACGCTGAGAACCGGCAGCATTAATTCGTGCCGGACAAAGGGATGATTTTTATCGGTTTCCACCACGATGGCCCGCAAAGCGTCGCCGGCCTCGAGGCCCAATTCACGCAGGATGACGTTGGCATTCTGCCCGATGTACTTAGGATTTGGCCCGCTCTTCGTTTCATTTAAGACGATTTTTTCCAGCCGGGGCAGATAACTGGCATCGAGCACCACAGCCTCGGACGCGGCCTGGAAACATCTCATTAGATTGTCGGCCATGCCGGAGGTCACAATCACCTCTTTTTCCGAGGTACAGGGCAGGTTGTTGTCGAAAGAGTGGCCGGCGATAATATCTTTGGCTGCTTTTTCGGGGTCGGCGGTATCATCTACCAGCACCGGGGGATTGCCCGCCGCCGCGCCGATGGCCCGCTTGCCGCTGGTCAGAGCCAGGTCAACCACCGCTGTGCCGCCGGTAGCGCAAATGAGGGCGATTTTGGGATGCTTCATCAAATCGTTGACCATCTGGAGATCAACCGTCGCAGCCGTGACCAGCAAGTTGGGCGGGCCGCCGGCGTGCTCAATGACTTCGTTGAGCACGTCAATACAGGCGAGCGATGTTTTCAGGGCGCGAGGATGGGGCGCAAAGTAGACCGTGTTGCCGGCAGCCAGCATACTGATGGCGTTGTTGATGATGGTGGCAGTGGGGTTGGTAGTCGGGTAATCGCCAGAATAGTCCCAAATGGGGCGCACTCTTCCACGGTCAGACCGTCATCGCCTACATAGGCCCCGCTGGGCAGGGCTTCGACCCCGGGAGTCTTGTCGGCCACCAGTAGATGCTTTAGCACCTTGTCCGATACGCGGCCCATTTTGGTTTCGGATACGGCCATCTGGGCCAGCCGGTGAGCCTGGTCAATTGTTACCTCACGGATGGCGTCAATCATGGCCTTGCGTTTGGCAAGGCTGACCCGGCGGTAGCTGTTTTGCGCCCGCTGGACTGCCTCTAACGCTTCATCGGCGGTAGCAAATACGCCGCGATATTCCAGCGCCTGAGGCGGCTGCTTACCATCCATTTTGTCCAACACCCGGCGAATGATCTCGTCAAGGCGATTTTCTTCCAGTAAAACGGCCATATATCCTCCTCAAAAATAGCAGCCAGTAGTCAGTAGCCAGATAAAATCTACTCCCTACTTCCTACTCCCTACTTCCTAAAATGCGGCCACCATGGCCTGGGCCACCTCAATATCCTGCTCCACCGAACCACCGCTGACGCCGACGCCGCCGACTACCCGGCCATTCTGGCGCAGGGGTAAACCGCCGCCTATCAGGGTCAGGTTGGGGATGTTAGTGTCAATGCTGTAGAGCGGAGCGTCCGGCTGGGAAAGTTTGGCTAATTCGTGGGTGGGAATACGCACGGTAGCGGCGGTGTAGGCTTTGTTGGGAGCCAGGGTAATACTAATTATCAGGGCATCGTCCATACGGCGAGTTTCTACCACATGGCCGGCGGCATCTACCACCGCTAACACCATCGGGACACCGATTTCTTTAGCCCGGCAGAGGCCGGCTTCAATCATACGGTCACAATCAGCTAATGTGAGCGACATCAGTCTATTTCCTTGACCAGGGCCGGCGGGCAAAGGCGCTTCCAGCCCTAACGCTTTAAATTGGTTGAGCACGGCCTGTTCAATTTCACGCTGTTCGTCCACCCGGGCCATCACGTAGAACAAATCGGAGAGGCGGTTGAAGTAGGTGATGAGGTTGGGGTTGACTTCTTCTTCCCGGCTCAGCGTGATGAGCCGCCGTTCGGCCCGGCGAATGATGGTGCGGGCCATATCCAGGGCAGCGGAGCCAGCCGAGCCGCCCGGCCGCACAAAATGGTGCGAGGGGAAGCGTTCTTGCTCGTAATGGTCAATTTTTCGTTCCAGCCGCTCCACCTGAGCCGGCTGCACCGGGGTAATCTCGATTTTCTGCTTCTTGGCCGAGGTTTCGGCTCCGGCCGGCACAGAGGCCAGCTCAGCCATCACCCCGATAAATTCGCCTTGCAGGTCAATAATATCCCGGCAAATGTCATCGTGTTTGGTCAGGGAACGGGCCAACCCCAACGTGGAGGTGGTTTCGTCCAGCGTGCCATAAACCTCAATCCGCAGGGTATCTTTGGGGACTCGTACCCCGCCCAGCAGAGATGTTTGGCCTTTGTCGCCGCCACGCGTGTAGAGACCCATCAGTCCACATCCACCCTATCAACAATACCGACTACCGTCGCGTCTACCGGAGCGGGGGACGGCAGGTTAATCCGCGCTGCCCCGCCCCGCACAAACAGCACGGTTTCGGTTACACCCGCGCCAAGCATATCAATTGCCACCAATCGTTCCCCATCCGGCGATTTGCTGCCGGGGTTTAACACTTCCAGCACCAACAGTTTATAGCCTATCAACGAATCTTCTTTGCGGGTAGACACGACCGTGCCAATTACTTTTGCCAGTTGCATAACGGTTGCCCTTTCATTCAAACACTAACCTCAGGTTAAGACGCCGGGCGGTATCCTGGGCCTGCGGCGTTAAACGGCTGCCGGGCGTCAGGCGCAAAACAGAACCGGGTTGAAGTAATAACAGCTCGGCTTCGGTGATAAAGTTGGGTTTGGTCCCATTTTGATAAGTTTCCACACTGGTAAATTGCGGCGGGACCATAAATGCCGGCTGGGTGACAGTTTTGCTCACCGCTTGCACCACCGCGCCGGTGAGCAAACGCCGCTCGACCGTGACCAAAAAATCTCCTTCACTCACCAACTCAACCCCGTAGGAGGCCAGGCTGGTGAGATGCCCGTTCAGAGTGGCTCGAAGCGCCGGAGCAGCCCCGGCAGCGGCATTGAACACCCGGCCGGCATTGCCGTTGGGGTCGGCTCCATCCTTGACCGCCACCACTGCTTTGCCTGCCAGCAGGGAGCCAATCACCAGGGTTGAAATAAGCGAGTCCATCAAACCCAAAGCCAGCCGGGCCGCCAGATTCATGGATAGGGTGGGGATAAGCACCAAATCCGACTGCCTGACCAACCCCGGCGCGTCGGCCCAGTCATTGGGGCCGATGATTTCACCGGCTCCGGCTTTGCGCACCTGCGCTTCGGTGATGATCTGGCTGGCCGACGGCGTCAGTACGATGGTCAGCGCATGCTGGGAATTTGTCAGCCGTTTGATGGCTTCCATACCTACTACAAAGCCGGTGCTGGCCCCGCTGAATAACATCAGCACCCTGCGGGGCGAGGTATCAACCGGTTCGCCGTTGATTAAGGCCAGAATTCTGGCGACAATTTTGTCAACTAAAGCTTCGTCTACCATCTTGCCAACTCTTTACTCAGGTTGTTTGGACCAGGATTAGCGTCTGGCGAAAATCTTGTATAGTAGGTCCACAGATATACACAGATAATCAACAGATGAATTTCTTATTTCTTATTACTTTATCTGAGTCTATCTGTGTTCATCCGTGGACCCTATTTTGCATAGCATCTGACTCGCGGAATGATGAGCGTCCCCATTTGGCCGTTGCGGATACCGCAGGCGTTGGCCTCGTCGGTGTCCACGTGGACTTCGGTGCGCCAGCCGGCTTTGACCCGCACCACCACGCCATGCAAGGTGGTGGGTCGAGGACCATCGAGCCGCAGGTCCAGCAAATCACCGGCTTTGACACCCAGTTCGGCGGCAGTGACATCGCTCAAGTGGATATGTCGCCGGGCAATGAAAGCCCCGCCGCCAGCCCCACCCGACAAACTAATCACGCCTTCCGGCCCCACCAGCGTAACCGGCTGCGTGCCCGGTTCAGCCCCATCGGTGGCGACCGACAGTTTCAGGCCGATAGACAGGGCGTCGGTTTGGGCCAGTTCCACCTGCGAGTAGGGTCGAGGCGGTCCCAGCACCCGCACTTTTTCGATACAGCCTTTGCGGCCTACCACCATTACCTGTTCTTTGGCCGCGTAGTAGCCTTTCTGATATAACTCATTATAAATATGCAAATCGTGCCCCTCACCGAACAACATGGCGATATGTTCCAGGCACAGATGCAGATGGCGCACCGACACCCCGATCACCACTGGCAGTTCCATAAAGCCGTGACGCAGTTGAGGTTCAGGGGCAGACTCCTGCCCGTTGGCTTGTTCTAACAAACGGCGCACCACTTCCTGAGTCACCTGTTCGAGAGTCAGGAGCGACCCATTTTGTTTGACCACCGTTTGACTGCTGACTGCTTCCACGCTACTTTTCCTCCCACCTGGCTAGAGTTGGTCCAACCATCAGGAAATGTCGTCCGGCTGTTCGGGCTGGTCAGGAGTGACCGTTGGCGGTTGATCCGCGTCAGAGAGAGCTGGCGGCGACACAATTTCAACCGGCGGTTGTTCTTCGACCGGGGGCGGAGCCACTGGTTCAGGGATTTCAAGCCTGGGTGCAGCCGGCCGCTGTTTTGCTTTTTTGAGCGCGGCCGGTTTGGGCTTTTGAGCCACGGCCTGAGGCTCGGAGGCCTTAATCGGCGCTGTTTGTGGGACAGCCGACGGAGTGGATCGTCCGCGGTCAATCTGGTTGATGAGGGCTTCAATTTCCGCGTGGGGCCGGGGAATGATCAGGCAGGATTCAACCTTTCCTATCCGCAGCGCCGCCGCCGAACCGGAGGCTACCGCCGCTTTAACTGCACCGACATCGCCCACAAATTTAATAGTGATGCGGCCGCCGCCTTTGACATTTTCATACCCCAGCAGCTTCACATCAGCCGTTTTGATGGCGGTGTCGGCAGCTTCGAGGGCCGCAGCCAGGCCGATGGTTTCAATTAATCCTAACGCTTTGGATGTCATAGTATGCCTCTTTCTCTGAGAATTCGAGCCACAATCCGGGCCACCATTTTCGGGTCAATCTGGCCTGCCTCAGCGGTCAGCCCATTGACCGGTTCTCGATGCACTGACGGCTCACACTTCATAGCCCTGGTCAAGGCTTCCATTTCGGACGGTCCGGCGGAAGGTTGGGCGGAGTTCTGACATGGTTCGGTCATAGCAGCGACCAAAGCCGGGCGGGCTGGCTTGCCTTGTTCAGGCGGCCGGACCGGCACTTCGTCTTCAACTTTGAACCGCAGCGGCAGCCGCACCACCAGCCGGGCAGCATTACTCCCCATCAAGCGAGCGATGCGTTGGGCATTCAGCCCCAGGTCAAACGCCAACACCGGCTGGAGCAACGGCATGTGGGTTTCGTGCAGAACAATACGCTGGGGGTCAAGGCTCAGCCCGATATCAAAACGAGAACTTTGCGCGGCGGCATAGGCGGCGGCAATCAAATCTGTGGCCGCGGGCGGCACTTTGCGGGTGGGAACGCCCTCTTCTTCGGCGCCCACTTCAACCCAGCGGTACAGGGCTTCGTCGGCCCCGCCGATTAAGCAGACGTGGATGCACGGGCGCTCCTGAGCGAGATCAGCCATCAATCAGCCCGCCCTCTGCCGTTCAAAATAGCTGATGACCAGGCCGGTGGCGACGGCGTTGATTGGCCCCAGCTTACCCAAAATATTGGCCGTGCCGACCACGATCCCGAAGGGCGACAGCCTGTCCATCAACATCTGCGAGATTTCAAAATCCTGGCCGGAGCCGCCCACCACTGCCACAAAATCAATCAGGCGGATATTGCCGGCCGGCGCAACACTACCCAACGCCCGCAGGCTGTTGCGTAAAAACACTTTGCGTTTGGCCTCCCGGCGAGCCACTCGAATGCGGTCCATCGTGTGCTGGGTGGGGATGGGCACCAGCCCATCTTTCGTAACCAGGGCCACCCGGCCAAACAATTTAGGGTCCAACGGTTCCTTGAAAAAGCGAACCGTGTTATCTTCGTGCCGAATGTGGAACAAACTTTCCACTTTAGCCAGGGGGAAGCGTTTAATCTGTTCGGCCACTTCGCTTTCACCGGCCGCGGGCAGGTCAAGCTCGCGCTGGATCAGCAAAGTAACCATATCGCCGGCCCCGGCCAGGTGCATACTGCGCACCGGCTCACCTTTCTGCAAAATGGCGGCGTCGGTGGAACCGGCCCCCAAATCCAAAATTGCCAGCGGCACAGAGATGCCGGGGGTGGTGAGCGTGCCCAAAATCGCCATATTGGCTTCGACGCCGCCCAACTCCACCCGGATGCCCAATTCCTGGGCCAGAGCAGTGGCCAGGCGTTCCATCAGCAGCTTATCAGTATTAACCATCGCGGCCAGCCCAACCGCGTTTTCCAGCGAAAACTCCTGGGCCAGCCCGCCAGCCACTTGCTGCGGCACCAAACAATCTACCGCCAGCACGTCGCGGATTTTGATCTCGGCTATGGGCTTTTGGGTCACATCGCTCATGGTCTGGCGGACGCGCTGAACCATCCCGCCCACGTTGGTCCCGGCCTCACCTTCGACATCGAGCAGCGGCGATACCTGGCCCAAGTCCTCCATAATCGCATCGGCCCCGCCGTCCATCTCCACCGTCAGCACCCGCTGCTGGCCGATCAGCTTGAGGGTTCCCGCCGGGATGTGGCGCGTTTGCACGTCGCCCGCGGGGGTGCGGATGACCACCGCCGAGCGCAGCCCGATCAGGGCTTTGGCAATGGGGATGACCAGGGCGGTTTCTTGAGGGGTCAGGCTAAACAGGGTGGCGATGCCATAAGGATTGCTCAACTGGCGGATGGTCTGGCCGTGTTCAGCCACTTCTACGGCGGCCAGCATATTCAAGGGGATGTGCTCAATCAGCTTGACTTCATCCACCACCGGCAGCACTTTGGGCAGGCGGTTGGCAATCAGCACCCCGTCATCGGCCTGGACAATCGCGCCGCGCACGTCCACGCCGATGTCAATCGCCCGGCTGAGGAGCGACGAGGCTACTTCAAAATCATACTCTTTGGGGATGATCACAATCACCGGCTCGCCGCGAGAAACGGAAACCAACTCGCGGATATGAGTGGTCACGCCAACCCCGATACCCAAACCGCCGGGGGAGTTGGGGTTGTGCCCAATCATCGTCGATTCGGTGATGATCGTTTCGGTGATGGTTTCCATGGCGATGTCGCCAATCACCGGCGTAGCCTCGTTGAGCAGAGCCACGGAAATATCACGGATATTGATTCCGGCGGCAGCCACTGCTTCTTGCAGCGAGCGGACCACGCCAGGAATGTTGCTCAACGTGCCTTTGATGCCCGTTGTCCGCACCCGGCTGGTGGCCAAAAAACGCGGCGCAGCGGCGGCCTGGCTAATTTCGGCCAGGGATACTTCGGTGGTGGAATTTCCAATGTCAATGCCGGCAATAATCATACCCACACTTCAACCTTTGCAGTACCAATTCCGGACGAAGCAGACAAGAAACTCAACGATTTACGATTTACGAAATTGGATTAACCAATGGTAAATTTGAAATCGTAAATCAGGATTTAAATCGTAAATCTGAAATCGCAAATCCCTTGCTGCTTCGCTCCCCAGAATGTGGTTTAATCTTTTCTCAACACACCCCGACGTTCGTACACGTCGGCGGCTTCGCGGACAAAGCCGGCGCAAACTTTGGCCCCAAACTTGCCTTCGAGTTCGTCGGCAATAGCCAGCAGTTCGGCTTTGGTAGAGCGGTTGGGCCGCAGTAAGTTGTAGATTTCCAGGATGCGTTTGTCGGGAACGGCGGTCATCTCGGCGGCGCGGCGCAGGTTGCGGGCAAATTGCGGGCGACCAATGCTTTCACCAATCTGAGCCTGGTATTCCAGCGTTTGCGGGGTGATGCGGATTTCTTCGGCTTTAATCGCGCCGCTGATAACCGCGTCCAGGGTGATGTCGGTTAGGGATTTGCCGGTGGCGGTTTTGACCAGTTCGGGCCGTTTTTCGGCCATGGGGTAGTCGCGCCGGTAATCCAGCTTATGGCCGTTGGTGGAAACTGCACTCACCCCAGCTTTTCCGCCGTTCAGTTCTGCCATTACTTCACGCACGATGGCGCTAATCAATTCTTGTTGGGACATGTTAGCTTACCTCCCTACTTAAACTTGACTTCTAGCTCAACCGGCTTGGCCTCGGCCTTGACAAAACTGGTCTCGCGGATATGGAAAACGGCGGCAATGGCCTGGTACTTCGGTCGAGCCATCTGGTCATTTTTCTGGGCCACCGGCGACGGGGTGTCGCCTTTGGCGTAGCGGGCCGCGTTGCGGCCAATCGCCCGGTAGGTTTCCAGGTCAATCACCGGAGCCTGGGGAAACAGTTCCAGGTTTTGCAGCGGATTCAAATCGCGCTGGTGAATGACGGTGGTGCCGCGTGATTGGATGCCGATGGCGATGCCTGAGCCGGACAACTTGGCCCCGGTGTGCGACACAAAGGCCACGTCGGAGGTGTGCCAAACGCGGATAACCCGCGCCTTAACGCCTTCTTCTTCTATCCCGGCCATTACTTCACGCAAAACTGCGGCGTGGGGGATGCCGGTAATCGTTTGTTTGCTGAGCTTGTCGCCGAAAGCGGGCGCCAAAGCAATCACCACTTCGTTGGTCGCCGTGCCGGTTTTGGCCTCACCCACTTCTCGCAAATCCAGACCCGCCGCCGGACTCGTGCTCACGGCCACTTTAGCCGCGCTGGAGCCGTTGGTCTGGGTCATTTGGGAGAGAATTTCGCGGACAACATCTCGAACCATTGCTTCACTTACTTGTGCCATGTCTTAATTCTCCTTCCTTCTCGCCTAAATGTCCTCAGGCCGGATAGCTTGCCTGATATTCGCCAATTTCTGCCAGCGCTCGCCTTGCAAACGATACCCGGTGCCAGGCCCTTGATAATCGTTCAGGTCGTTGACGGCAGCAATGACGTTGAAATTGGGGTCCAGCATAGCCGAGGTGTGCAGGTAGTCACCCGACACGCGCTGCTTCTGGATGTTCAGCACGGCGTTGGCCGCCTCGGTGAAGCCGCGCTTGGCTAAGGCTTTGACCACGTCAACCCCGGTGATGCCGCGCTTCATCATATCCTGAGCCGCTTTGGTGTCTTGCACCTTGTCGCGGGCGGGCATATCCTGGCTGTTGTAAGCGTAGGTAGCCGCTTCCACTTCGGCGTCGGTGATGGCCGGCAGGCCCAATTCTTCAAACACGGCTTGCAGAGCGCGAGCCGCCTTGTTGCGGATGGCGATGATGCCTTCTTCCGAAGCCGGGGTCAAGCCGCCGTCAACCTTCAAGTCGCGCTGAATCACCAGCCAGTCGTCCATGTCGTCGGAGTCCACGTTGGAACCGGCGAACATGTTGTCGTAGTTGGGGGTGGCGCTGTAGCCGGAGCAAACAAAGTCGGTGCCAGGCAGGAATTGCATGAGCAAGCGGGCGGTGCGGCGCATATCGGAGTGGGAGAAGGTTTGGTCATTACCGGAAGCGGACTCGAGGTCCAGACAGGTCGTGACCAGGTTTTCGCCCAACACCGCCCGGATACCACCGGGCACGCCGGCCGGCACGCCGATGCAGCTAATCGAGCCGTTTTGCAGCCCTTGCACGCCGGCGGCTTTGGTCAGCATAATGCACTTGATTTCCAGGTACAGCATGGATTTGCCTTCGGCGTAAGCCATCTGCACTTCAGAACCGGTGCCGGAAGTGAAGCGCATTTTGATACCGCGTGAAGCGTAGGCCGAAGCCAGGAAGGACTTGGACCAGGGGGTGTCGTCGCCGTCAATAAAGACGCGCTCGGTGCCGTAAACGGACACGGTTTCGGCGTAGGCGGTCAAGCCGCTCATACCCAACTGAAGCTCGGTGGCTTCTTCCAGAGCGTCCTGGCTGAGCACGCCGGGGCGGCCTACTTGCCCACCGACCAGCAGGGACAGGGCGTTCATGGGGCCATAGTTGAACACGGCCACGGTGGTTTCAATTTCGTTGAAACCGTAGAAGGTGGCTTCGGCGGAGTCGGCGGCCAGGAGCACCGGGTTGTCTTGCAGGTTGGTCACGTGAGCCTGGTTGGCGGGCGTGCGGCGGGCGCGCTATTTTTGCACTCCCATCATCATTTCCACCACGTTCAGCTCGTCAATCACTGCGGCAATCTTGGCCGGGGTCAAACCGGAGAAGACCTTGACCACCTTTTCGCGCGGCACATTAATATCAACAATCATTCTGGCGATATCCACACAGGGATAGCCATCATTTCCTCGGCAATCGCCGCGTTGACGGCGTAATTGGCGATGAAGATTTCGTTGAAGTCGAATTCGTCACGCTTTTTGCCGTCCATCTCTACGATGACGCCGTTTTGCACTTTGATGCTCGGTTTTGGATCATTGGGGCTGCCCATGGCAATCATGCCAACTTCGGCCCATTCGGTCACGAAGCCATCTTTGTTGACCGGCCGCTGTTCCAAAACCTCGAATCGCTTATGTCTTTTTGCCATTCTTTAGCCTCCTCATTCGGCTGAGTTATGCGCAGATTAAATATAAGGAACGCCCAGGCAGGCCGGTTCACTACCTAAGGTTCCCAGCAGCCGCACGCCCACTTCGCGGGCGGTGATGATGGCCTGACGAACCGCGCCGGCATCGCCGCTGAAGAACCCGATGACTTCGTTGGAGAAGGAGGTGCCCTTGGCCGGGGTGGCATAGCCAATCAAGTTGACATCCGCCGACTTAATGGCCGCATCAACCATCAGCACACCGATGACGGCGGGAGCACCCACGCACAGGCCAAAAGCCTTGCCGATGGGTGCGCCAAAAGCCTTTTCACAGGCGAAACTGGCGCGAGCGGTGTATTGCAGTTCGATATGGCCGGCGTCGTTGGCGTAAACATCGCCAAAGGTGCGGGTCAAATCTTTGAGGGCCACTTCAATCGCGCGGCGAGCGTCGGAAACTTCTTCAGCGCCCAGGATGATGAGCGAGCCGTGACCAGCGCCGCCCTTGGTATCGCGGGGCAGTTCGATTTTCAACACTTCGGTGTTGGTGGCTTTAACGGCTTCATCAACGGCCATAATGTGGGGGCCGGCTCCGGTTCGACCGCCAAAAATACCGAGGGAGCGATATTTGGGGTCAATGTCCATAAGTTTATGCAGGGTGGGGTCCACATTGGCAATTACCAGGCCCAGGGTATCGCCAAAGGCAGTGCCGACAAATTCGGTCATGCCGGGATTTTGCATGGAGGTTAGCGAGCTGGACGGCGGTGCCGATTGGCTGTTACCGTTGGCCCCAATTTTTTGCATCACCTGTTGTACCATAAGATCGATCAATTTGTCTTCCATGTTTAAACATTACCTCCTGTTTATTTCGGTTGATAGCCGCTAACAGGCTATGCGCCCTTCTTGGGCAGTAAAATTTCGGTATCGACATGGGGCCGGGGGATGACGTGAACGGAAACCACTTCACCCACACGTTTAGCGGCGGCAGCGCCGGCATCGGTAGCAGCTTTCACTGCGCCTACATCGCCTCGGACCATCACTGTGACCAGCCCGGAGCCAATCTTCTCCATGCCGATCAGCGAAACGTTGGCCGCTTTGACCATAGCATCGGCAGCCTCGATCACCGCTACCAAGCCTTTGGTTTCGACCATACCCAAAGCTTCACCTTGAGCATTTGCCATTTTGAGTTACTCCTTTCGATTTGAACTATATGTTAATAGACTCTGCCTCAGCGAACTGAGGCCCGATCCGTTGATCGCTGATATATAAAAAATTTCGCCCGTTACCCCGCTCTGGCGCAGCAAAGCTGTGGCCCGGTCAGGGTCTGCATTGGGGGCGTCAATTTTGTTTACCACGCCAATGATAGGTTGGGAAAACATCAGGAAGTAATGCGGAGGAAAATAGGAGTCGCGGCGGGTGGCATCATGCACCACCAGGATAAGTTGAGCATCAGTAGCCGTGGTAACTAAATGCCGGCGCAGGTGGCCCATTTCGGAGTATTCGCCGGGGGTGTCGATGCCCCAGCCGGCGTAGTCGATCATTTGGGTTTTGCGGGCCGGTGCGGCCGATTCTTGCTGCAAAGCACGCAATAGGGTAGTTTTGCCTGCCCCAATGCCACCCCACAGCATGAAACGCTTAGTTTTCGGAGCTACTGTCATAGTAGTGAGCATAACCGCCTATATTCTATGTTCGAGTTACCCGCGCCGGGTGAAAACCCAGTATGGACTCTAAACCCCGATTGGCCGCGTTGACTGCTACTTCAACGCTGGTCAATCGCCCCGTCACCACCAGGGTGCCGCTAAAGCGATCAAGAAAACCAATCCGTACCTCGGCCGCCTTGAGGGCCAGGTCGCCGGCGATGATGGTGCTTTCGCCAGGAGTGAGAGTCAGCATACCGATGGCTTCGGCTTCATCCAGGCCAACCCGCTGGCACAGGGTTTGGTCCGGGTTGGCGATGATGTGAGCAATCGTCACCTGCCGGCCCGGCACGTATTCCTGAATAATGCGGGTGGTAGCCTGATCTTGATCGTAAGGGAGTTTCGTCATAGCCCCAACATCATATCAGCCTCACCCATCTCATTCAATACGCAAAGCAGGGGGGGATATACACAAATCAGTGATGTTTTTTGGGGCTAAAAGAGGTAAAAAAGATCCTTCGGCCAGGTCTGACAACTGGGGCAAGGGAGACATCCAACCCGGTCATCAGCAAAAAGTGGATAACAGCATAAAAAAGTGTACAAATGCCATTGCTTTTGAGATTGTTTCCAGGCGTTAGCGCGAGTATGCTGAGAGGCACAAACTACTATATTTCCACCTTCAAAAAACCGGAGAAATGGGACGCGGATCAAACGGATTGCGCGGATAAAAATTCATTAAACTAAAAATTGTCCGTGCGATCCGCGAAAATCCGCGTCCCATCAAAAACAAAAAGGTAGTGACCAAAATACGTAGGGAGCGTTCATCGTGAAAGCATTGGTTTACCACGGCC
>JAAUSP010000077.1 GCA_012032575.1 Anaerolineales bacterium
ATTGTGTGACTTATAGATAAATCAGATAAACATCGTACAGTATTTTAGCAGGCCAGGCTCCCACGCCCGGCCCAGCGACGGCGTGGGAGCCGTCGCTGCTAAGGCAATAGTACGACTTTTAATTGATTTCTCTATTAGATGTGACTCTGCCAGAAAAGGCGTAACTTCGCTTCAAGCCCGGCCTGCTGGCGCACTACCTGAAAATGCCGCCATTCGCCTGGAAAGAGGCTGGTGTAGCGTGATTGGGTCAGGCGTTCGTCAATTAGCAAAATGACGCCTCGATCCTGTTCGGTGCGGATGACCCGGCCGGCGGCCTGCATCACCCGGTTCAGACCGGGATATTGATATGCATAAGCAAAGCCATTGTGATCATTTTCGGTAAAGTAGGTTTTGAGCAAATCCCGTTCCAGGCTCAACTGCGGCAGCCCCACCCCGACAATGACCGCCCCAATCAGCCGCTCCCCCGACCAAATCAATCCCTTCGCCAAAGATGCCGCCCATCACCGCAAAGCCCAACAGGGTTCCGGCTTGGGCAGCCGCAAAGCGAGCCAGAAAGGCATCCCGGCTGGCTTCGGTCATCCCTCGCTCCTGAATCAGAAGCTGCCACCCCGGCCAGCGTTCCCGGACCAACTCGGCTATGGCGGTCAGGTAAGCGTAGGAAGGGAAAAAGACCAGATAATTCCCCGGTTGGGCGGCGCACACCCCCTCGATCAAGGCTGCCACGGCCTCGTAAGAGTTGGCCCGCTGGGTGTAGCGGGTCGAAACCCCGTTGTGGATGAGCAGGGCCAGATGCTCCGAGGGAAAAGGCGAACGCAAGACCAGTTTGGGATGGGTGGTCGCGCCAGTCAAAACCCGGTCAAAATAGTCCAGCGGCAGCAGCGTCCCCGAAAAAAAAACAGTAGCCCGGCTGCGTTCCAGAGCGGCGGCCAGCAAAGGGGCCGGGTCCAGGCAAAACAATTTGGCGGTCAGGCTGTCCTGGCCTTTTTCTCGAAATAGGAAACGTAGCCAGGACCAAAGAAGGCTTCGGCGGTGCGCAGGTAGGTGTTGGCTTGAAAATAGAAATCCAGCAGGGCTGACCGAAAAATAGCCTTTTGATTCAAAGCCAGCCAGGCTTCGGCCCCGTGAGTGAAGCGGCGCAATGCTTTGAGCAAAGCTTCGGACGGTTCCTGTTCTACCAGCACAGGTGGGTCGTTTACATCGCACTGTTTGCGTTGGGCTAAGAGAACCTGGTTAATTTCGTTCAATGTCCTGGACAGGTCGGGCAGATGGGGCTTCAAACTCTGGCGCAGGGCCACCACAGTCTGCTTGTCCAGCTCAGCCGAATACATCGCCCTGGCCCGGTCGGGCAGGTTGTGGGCTTCATCAACCAGAAAAAGGTAGGGTTCAACCACATTATCAAAAAAGCGGCGCAGGTAAACGCTGGGATCAAAGACGTAGTTGTAGTCGCCGATGATGCAATCGGCCCACAGGGCCAGATCGAGCGAGAATTCAAAGGGGCAGATTTCATAGCGCTGGGCCAACTCGACGATGACCGGGCGGGTGAAAACTTCGAGGTTATAGCTTTCGGTCAGGGCTGTTTTGACCTTGCCGTAGTAGTTTTGGGCAAACGGACATTCCTCCGGCTCGCCGCCGGTTGCGGTACAAAAGCAGACCTTCTCTTTGGCGGTCAGAGTGACGCTTTTTAGATGCAGTCCGGCCCGGCGCATATCGTCCAGCGCCTGTTCAGCCACCAGCCGGCCCGATGTTTTGGCGGTCAGGTAAAATATCCGGGCCACCAGCCCGGTCCCGATAGCTTTAACGGCCGGAAAGAGGGTGGCAATGGTTTTGCCGATCCCGGTCGGAGCCTGGACAAAAAGCTGCTCCTTACTGTGGATGGCCCGATAAACCGCCACCGCCAAATCCCGTTGACCGGCCCGATAAGCTGTATAGGGGAAGTCGAGTTGGCGGATGGAGTTATCCCGCTGCTCTTGCCAAACTTTGACCCGGCGCATCCAGTTGAGATAAATAGTGACCAGTTCGGTGAAAAAGCTTTCCAGTTCGGAAAAGGTGAAACTGCGCTGGAAGCTCAAGGTCTCGCCGCTGTCGAGGTGGTAATAGGTCAGTTGGACCTGCATCTCGGCCAGGCCGTGCTGGTGGGCGTAAATATAGGCATAGCAGCGGGCTTGACCCCAGTGCAGGGGATTATCCGCAGTGACGAGCTGGAGGTCCTGAGTGGTCGTCTTGATCTCTTCGAGGGTAATCGGCTGGTCCAGGCTAAAGAGGCCGTCAATCCGGCCGGAGATTTCCAGGCCGAGATCAACTGTTTCAACCCGATAACTGACAGCCACTTCGGCCAGGTAACCTGGGGGACGCGATTTTTGCAGCCGGCGATGCCCGCGACTGCCGAGCAAAGCCCGATTTGGCCCCTGAAAGCCGCCGCCAAACAGATCGCCCTCCTGCAGGACAAACTCAACCAGATTGCGGACGGATGTTTTGAGGGAAATTGTCATCACGACCGCATTATAAAGCAGGGCGGCGACAAGCTCAAAATTGCGTTTGACAAGAAGGAACAAATGTACTGTAGTGAAAAGGCGGATTCTATAAATGGGCTGCTTTTGGATTACGGTGCGGACAAACTAACAGTTTGTCCGGCTTAATTTATTTTCAGAGCAGGGCAAGGTGATGAGGCTGGGTAAGATGACGGTTGAAACGTGGAATGGGCAGTCGGTGCTGGACAGTCCGGGCCGTTCTCTGCTGGAAGCCGCCGGTTTTATCCGTGATTATCCGGGCATGACGTGGTAGCGACGTTAACGGCCCTGTTGTTTCCGGTCTTTAACTTAAAGCCTGTCTCACCTGGTGAGTAAGGCTGGAGATGGTGAAAGGCTTTTCCAAAAAGTTCACTTCCTCTCGGAGGACTCCATGTTGGGCAATGATTTCATTGGTATAACCCGACATGTAGAGGACTTTCATCTCCGGATGGAGCGATGCCAGTTGTTCGGCCAGGTCGCGGCCGGTCATGCCATTGGGCATGATCAGGTCGGTGAGCAGGAGGTGGATGGGCTGTTGTTTGGGCCAGGGCGCAGCGCCGCATGCCCATGCTCTGCTTCCAGCACGGTGTAACCGCTTAATTCAAGCACTTTCCGGGCCACGGCCCGGACCTTATTTTCGTCTTCTACCAGCAGCACCGTTTCCGTACCGCCCGGTAACTCGGCCAAACTGCGTGGCCGCTCAGGCAATGGCGCTACTTCATTTACGCGTGGCAGATACACCTTAAAGGTGGTTCCCTGGCCCACTTCGCTGTAAACCCAGATGTCTCCCCCGCTTTGTTTTATGATTCCGTAAACCGTGGCCAGCCCCAGGCCGGTTCCCTGGCCCTCGTCTTTGGTGGTGAAAAATGGCTCAAAAATACGAGCTTTGGTAGCGGCATCCATGCCCACCCCCGTATCACTGACCACCAGCATCACATAAGGGCCTGGTTCCATCTCGACATGCTGGCCGGTATAGCTCTCATCCAGCTCCACGTTGGCCGTTTCGATAATCAGTTTGCCCCCGCGCGGCATGGCATCGCGGGCGTTCACTCCCAGGTTCAGAATGATCTGCTCAATCTGGCCGGGGTCAGCTTTGACCTCGCCCAGGTCCGGTCGAAACTGGGTTATCAAATCTATATCCTCGCCGATCAGGCGGCGCAGCATCTTTTCGGTGCGGGCCACTGTCTCGTTGAGGTTCATTACCTTGGGCTGAAGCACCTGTTTACGGCTAAAAGCCAGCAATTGCTGGGTCAGTCCGGCCGCCCGTTCACCGGCCTGCAAAATCTCCTCGACATACTTGCGTAAAGGATTGGCCGCATCCAGATAGCGGGTCAGCAAGAGTTCGCTGTAGCCGTTGATGACCAACAGTAGATTATTGAAATCGTGGGCTACCCCGCTTGACAGGCGGCCAATCGCTCCATTTTTTGGACCTGGCGATACTGCTCTTCCATTTGCAGTTCCTGGGTCACATCGCGCTGCAAACCGACATAGCCGGTGATGGCTCCATTCTCATCACGCACCGGGGTAATAGTGGCATCTTCGGTATGCAGCGTGCCGTTTTTCATTTTATTCACAAAGCGGCCGCGCCAAACCTGTCCGGTGCTGATGGTGGCCCACAACTCGGCGTAAAAAACGTTGTCATGGTGATTGCTTTTGAGCAGACGCGGGTTCTGGCCCAGCACTTCGGCCTGGCTGTAGCCGCTGTTGCGCTCAAAAGTGGGGTTTACATAAATAATCTCGCCGTTGGTATCGGTGATGATGACGCTTTGTTCAGATTGTTCCACTACCGTGCTCAGGCGCTGCTGGATTTGAGCCATACGCCCACGTGCCAGTGCTCCGGCTACCTGGTCGGCGACACTCCAGGCCAGGTTTATTTCTTCGGTTGAAAAAGTGCGCGGCTCTACTGACTCCAAACTCAGGCTGCCGGCCAGCTCACCGTTAATGTGCAGGGGGAGCAGTAACAGCGAAGTGGTTCCGCTCTCGCGGAGTTTCGCCTGGAGCGCCCCCAGACGGGCATCGCCATGCGTATCATTAACCGGCAAGGGCGCGTTAATCGGGAGGGCGTATTGCGCCGATGGGGTTCGTCCGATAGGAATAGTAACGCCCAGCGCCGATGGTCGTCCGTCGGCCCGGTATTCGGCTACTACGCGCGCGGTTATTTTGTCAAGCCTAAGCACCGTGGCGGTCACCTGAGGCACATCAAAGGCCAGGGCCAATTCACGGCAGGCAATGTTCAGTATCTCTTCGGATTCCAGTCCTGAGGCCGAAGCGGCAATCACCTGGTTGAGCAGGGCCAGTTCGCGGTTACGACGCCGGATTTCAGCCTCGGCTTGCCGGCGGGCAGTCATGTCGCGGGCTACCCCATAGATTTCTACGTGTCCATTATCCTCATTGACATGAAAGTGGCCCGTGTTTTCAGTCCAAACGGTCGTGCCGTCCCGGCACAGATTTTCAATAATATCTGTATAATACTTTTGATGGCCTTGTTTGAACTCGTTGAGCCGTTCCGGTACAGCCTTGTAGAAATATTCGAGGGAAGCGGGGGTAATTACCTCGGTTAAATTCTGGCCTAGCACCTGCTCCGGTGTGTAGCCGCGCAGTCGCTCCACCGAAGGGCTGACATAGCGGAACCGCATAGTTTCCAGGTCTAAAATCCAGATAACATCCGAGACATTTTGGGCCAGCAGGCGATACTGTTTTTGGCTTTCGGCCAGGGTTTGTTCAGCCTGCTGGCGCTGCCGGATATAAAAAATAACCAGCCCGGTGAAGGTTAATAGCGCCCCCATCCCGGCCCAGGGCGTCCAGGTGCGGCGGCTGTTGATGTAGGCGGGGGTTGGCTGAACAATAAGCTGCCAGCGTCGTCCCAACAGTTCAAGATTTTCGGTGTGGAACAAGCCGCTTTGTAAACTGGCCGGGGTGAGGCTGTCGTTAATCTGTAGCGGCTCAGTTCGGGTGTGGGCGGGGTGAAGGCCCAGCAGGCTTTGCCCTTCAAATAGATAAAAATCAAGCCCTGCCCGGTTATGATAACTGTCTACTGAGGCGGTCAGCAAATCGCCCAGGCGAAAGACGCCCACCACAAAACCGAGTAAATGTTGGCGGCGGGCTGTGACTGTATCGTTTGGCTTGCCGCCAGAATACACGGGCTGGAAGATAACCAATCCTTTTTGTTGACCGGTTTCCTGAATCAAGGTAATCGGAGGGGTGGCCAGTGTTTGGCCGCTGTCTCGGGCGCGAGCCACAATGTCATAGCGGGTTGGTTCTGAGGCAGCGTCAAAGCCCAGAGCTGCCTCGTTTCCGGCCAAAGGTTCAACATAATAGACCGGGAAGTATTCGGCCCGGCTGGCGGCAGGAATCCGTTGGCCGTGCTTGTCCAACTCCACAAATTGAAAATCAGATAAGCCATCCCGTCTGGCCGCCGCCTCGTAAGCGGCTCGCTGCGCGGCTGGCACCCGCGGAATCCACTCCAGCGCTTGTATCCCCGGCGTTGCAAATGTCCCATGCACATCCGAGTCCATAAAAGTCTGAAACTCATGGCGTCTGACCTGGGAAGAAGCACGGTAGAGAGCGCTCAGAGTGCTCAGATCATGCATGGCGATATGAATGGTATTTTTAAATTGGGCCAGCGCAACCTCGCTGTCAACTTCCAGTTCAGCCGTAATGGCCTGGGTTTCCTGGCTGTAGATAATAATAAAAAGAAACAGGCCGAGACCTACCCCCAGCCCGGACATGATGGGCATGACCTGCTGCGTCACCTGTTCCCGGTTTAGCCAACGCCGGATTACCAGCAGCAGCGGGGTAATAATCACAATGCCCAGTCCATCGCCCAACCACCAGGTAGCCCAGGTAAATAGATAGCGGTCGGGATTGACTAATCCGCCCAGCCTCAGGCTGGTGACGCCAATGGTTGCGGCAATGACGCAGGTGAACGCGGTTACGCCTACAAATTTGACTAAATCTTTGCCGGAAGGGGTCGAGGGAAAGGGGCCAATCCAGCGCAGCAGCAGGCATGCCGCCGCCAGCGCCTGCGCGGTGGACCCCAGCGCAATCGAGGCGGCGATGGCACCTGCCGTTAACCCACCCCCCATTGACCAGACATTGATGAGAAAAGAACCAAGCCAGATGCCCAGCCCGGCCCGGTATCCGTAAATCAGAACCGCAGCCACAGCCAGACCGGAAGGCGGCCAGACGACAGTCACGTTACCGGGTGGAATCGCCGCCAGAAAACCAAGCTGGGCGGTGACGATATACAAAAGAGCCAGCCCGCTTGTCCTGACCAAGAAATGAAAGAGTTTAGCGGAGGTCCCAGGCTCCATCAGCAACCTCTGGCGGCCCTTTGGGTAATCCGCAGGAGAACGTTAGCAAAATTATTCATGATAATTACGTAGCGGCGAGCGGTAATGAAAAATAAAACGTGGAGCCTTGCCCCACCTGACTCTCAACCCAGATTTTACCGTAATGTCCTTCAATAATCCGGCGGGCGATGGCCAATCCCAGGCCGGTGCTCTTTTCACCGTTAGAACTTTGCACACTGGTTCGGCCAAAGGGTTTGAACAATCTATCAAGCTCATTAGCGGGTATCCCCGGACCGTGATCCTCTACCGCCGTAATCACCCAGCCCTCCTGCTCTCTTATCTTCACGGCCACAGGCCGCCGCGGCGGTGAAAATTTAACGGCATTGGTAATCAAGTTATTTAAAACCTGCTCCAATTTAGGGGCATCGGCCATAACCTCCAGCCGCGACTCCTGGTGACAAAATTCCAGGTCAATTTGTTTTGCGGAGGCCAGCACTCTGTTCAACTCCAAGTTTCGGTTGATAATTGAACTCAAATTAAGGAGTTGCAGCTCCAGCTTGAGTTGGCCCGACTCAATGGCCGCAATGTCCAGCAGATTGTTAACTAACCCCAGCATAAATTTGCTAGAGTCACGAATGGTTGAGATAAATGTCAGATGTTGTTCATCCAGGATAGTATCTGTTTCATTTAATAAGAACTCGCTGTAAGTCTGGATAATGCCCAACGGACTGCGTAAATCATGGGCAGCCATACCTAAAAACTGATTCTTCTGCTGGTTCAATCGTTCTAACCTGACATTCTTTTGGGCCAATTCACGCTGCAAGTTTATCAGCTCATTGTTGAGCCGGCTGATTTCATCGTAAAGGCAGTTATCGTGCCGGATTTGGGCCTGGATTAACTCGCTTTGATGTTTGAGCGCCTGGCGCAGCAGATGAACCTGTTCGTGGTTGACGCGCATCAAATCTTCATACAACTGCTTTACCCCGTTGTTGGTTCGGGCAGCCATAATCAAGAGGTAATCATCCAGCACCAGTCCGGCAAAGTGCAGGGTGATAATCTGACCGGCCAGCGGCAGATTCATCTCCCAATCAAAGGTGGCGCCGTGAGTCCGCACCTCGATCAAAAATGAAAGCGCCTTTTGGAAACTGGCCCGATCCACCAGCAAGGGCAATGGCTGCCCCACCGTGGTCAACTGGCCCAGGCCCAGGGTATCGGATAAAACCTGGAGAATAGTACCGTAGGTATCACACAGCAGGGTTAAGCCCGCTTTAGGAGATTCAGATACCATATTGTCCCTCTTGCCCAATTAAAGCGTTGGCCGTAGCGATAGCCTCCTGAGCGCTTCTGGCCCAACCGTCAGCTCCCACCTGCCGCCACAATTCCGGTTCCACATTAAACGGATACCCGCCTACCAAAATTTTGACCGGTTTGGCCAGGGTAGCTTCGCGCACAGCCTGGATCAGATTGGCAACAGTTTTGACATGAAAGGTGATGGTGGCTGAAATAGCCAGGATATCGGCCTTTTGCTCATTCAGCGTTCTGACAATACTCGTGGTGGGCACATTGCCCCCCAGGTAATAAGTATCCCAGCCCTCCATTTCAAAAAAGTCGGCTACCATCCGTATCCCCAGTTCGTGCAACTCGCTTTCGATACAGGTGGCCACCAGACGCCGGTTGACTTTCTCGCCGGCAAAGATGGTGGGATACAATTGTGACATGATGAGTTGAGTGGCGGCGGTACAGTAATGCTCCTGGGCTACACTGATCTGGTTCAGTTGCCATAAACGGCCCACTTCCTGCTGGCAGGGCGAGAAGACCTGCAAATAAATATCTTTGATATTGACTCCCAGGTCTACCGCTTTTAGAATCAGGCGGCTGGCAACATGGCGCTCACCGCGCAGCAGCGCCTGTAAATACAACCGGGCCAAACCGGCCAGGGGATGGTTCTCATCAATAAAACTTGGTATGGGTGAAACCGTCTCGATTGTTAACTGGGGCAGACTGGCCTCTATGTATTTGCGGGCGATAGCGCCCGGTTCACCGGGAAATCGCTGCTGTAGAATAGCGCCGGTAATTTCCAGATTGGCGGCTAAATCCTGGCGGGAGATTTTGAGGCCATCAAACAAGATACTGACCCAATTGATGTAATCGGCAAACAGGGCTGGGCTGTCTGAAGCGATGGCCTGGGCCAGATAGCTCAGATTGTATTTGACATCAGCCACACACCTGGCCCACCCGCTTGCGCCATACCGACTGTTCAACTGAGGGTCCAATCGCCACTGCTCATCTACAATCGCGCGGGCTAATTCGCCTTTTTGGGTTTCGATATCCAAGTGGAGCTGCTGATTGACGGTGTTCATCTGTAGTTTTCCTTTTGAAAAATTTGAGGGGCTGGCACGTTTGGCTGAGAGACTTAACAAACTGGCAGCCGCTGCGATACGTGTCTCTCCCCTGAAAAAGATGATTATACTGCTAAACTGGTTTAATAGGATTTACGGGTTTTTGAATCGGACATTTCTCCACCGCTGCTTCAGCCAGGAGTTGTTCAACTCCTTGAAAAAATTGGGCAATTGAAAAGTGGGGCAGCAACACCAGGTTAGCTCCACGGGCCTGAGCCAGGGCTTGTTGTCTGGCGTTGCTAACCAGCACCAGATAGCGGGTGTCGGGCCAGGTGGTTTTCAGGCTGCATAAGTCGGTCAGCAGTTCATCGCCGATGAGATCGGCATCCAGTAAAACCAAATTGGGCGGTTGGCCGGCCTTCAACTGCAAGGCAGCCAACCCGGTATCGGCCTGGCCGGCCAGATACAATCCGGGGGTGGCCCGAACCAAGGCCCGCAGCCCCTCCTGCCTCCGGCCCGGTCTGGTGACAATTAACGTTGATAATGGCTCGATCATGGTATTTTATCTGGTCCTGTTTTGGTGAATGAGTTGGCAAAATCGAGTGGAACAATGCCCTGTTGCTGACCTTATCTTACCACTTTTCCCAACGGGAAACATTGACAAAATTGATACTCTTCTCTGGATAGAAAAAGACCACCCTGCGGTGGTCTTTTTACCTAATATCCGTGTGGTTGCTACGTATAAATGCGTACTTTAATCATCCAGGCTGGCCAGCCCCTGGCGTAAAGCGTACAGGGCGGCCTGGGTGCGATTGGCCAGATGCAGTTTTTCCAGAATGTTGCTCACATGTTTGCCCACCGTCCGTTCGCTGATGGTCAACTTATGGGCAATCTCATCGTTGCTTAAGCCCTGAGCGATCAGGCGCAGCGTCTCAACTTCTCGTTCGGTCAGCGGCTCCTCCGTTTGCGGCAGCGACGAAGGCTGACTTAATTCACGAATCATCTTATACGCAATATTCGGGGCCAATGAAGGCTGCCCTTGATAGACGCTGCGGATAGCCTGGAGCAGCTCCTGCGGCGAAGAGTCTTTTAGCAGGTAGCCCAGCGCCCCGGCTTTGACTGCCGCAAAGACTCGTTCATCATCATCAAAGCTGGTCAATACCAGGATGCGGACCTGGGGCACGACCTGTTTGAGTTTGGGGATGGCCTCCAGGCCGTTTAGCCGGGGCATAACCATATCCAGCAAGACCACATCCGGCTGGAAAGCTTCCCCCTGGCTGATCGCTTCGAGGCCGTTGGCTGCCTCACCCACCAGTTCCATGCCTGGGGTGCGGCTAATCAGCGTGCGCAAGCCTTCGCGAACAACGGCGTGGTCATCAGCTATCAGGATACGGATTGTTTCACCCATCTAACCCTCCCTGATTAGGCCCTGGCTGTGCTGGTGCTGGCACTGTAGCAATCACTCGTGTGCCGGCTTCGGGCGTGGAGCGAAGCTCCAGGGTTCCTCCCAGGGGGGCGATCCTCTCAGCCATACTGGCCAACCCAACCCCTTCGTGAGCGCCGGAAGCATCCGGATCAAACCCAATCCCATTATCGGCTATCTCCAAAACTACCTGCTCACCCTCAAGCTGCAAAGAAACCGTAATGGCGGTAGCGGCGGCATGTTTGAGCGCATTGTTAAGCGCCTCTTGCGCTATTCGGTAGAGCGCCGTTTCAACGGGGGATGACAGACGGGGTAGCTCATCGGCCACCAGCCGGGCTGTTATCTGGGCACGCCCTTCTACGGTGCTGAGGCGGCGATGCAAAGCCCCAACCAGCCCCTCCTGTTCCAGGTCAAGCGGCCGCAGTTCGTATACTAACAGGCGCATTTCCTTGAGGGCTTGCTGAGCCATCTCGCCGATCCGGCTGAAATTGTACTGGATGGCTTCCCACTCCTCACCTTCGATCATAGTCAGGCCGGCAGCCGCCAGCAGATTTAAACTATACAGCGATTGGGTGACAGAGTCATGCAGTTCGCGGGCCAGACGTTCTCTTTCATGTAAAATTGCGGTTTGTTCAGCTTGTTGGCGCAGCCGGGCATTTTCAACTGTCACCCCCACCTGGTCGGCAATCGAGGCCAGCAGGGCCAGGTCATCCAGGGTAAATTGCTGATCTGCCGCTCCGATGACACTCAATACGCCCAGCGCGTGCCCGCCGACGCGCATCGGCGCACCGATATAGGTGTCGCCGGGCTGCCGCCAGGCTGTGCCCACCGAGCGTGGATCGGTAGTGGTATCTGATATTAATAAAGGTTCTTCCTGGTTCAATACCCAGCCAACCAAATCGCCATTCAGCGGCAGGCTGGCAAGCTGAGCTGTTGTTTCCGGCAAGGCTCCAGCCGAAGCGACCAGGTTGAGCCGCTGCCCCGTCTCATCCAGGAGATGAATAAAGGTTTGGCGGCTGCCGGTCATCGTCGCCAGAACCCGTTTCAGGGTTTCGTCCAGCAGCGTCTCTACATCTAAAATTTTGCTGGCCACCGCCGAAATCTCGTAGAGAGCCGTCAATTCGCGGGTCCGGTCGGCCACATACTGCTCCAAATCCTCATTGAGCTGGCGAATGACCGCTTCGGCTTCTTTGCGGCTGGTAATATCGCTGACCAGGCCATAAACCAGCGTGGTTTGGTCTTCCACTTCAATCTTGGCACTGTCGCGAACCCAGATCACCCGGCCATCGGCCCGGACCATGCGATACTCAATTTCACTGTCTTGCCCCCGGGCCAAATAAGCCACCTGGGTTGCGGCTAAGGCTCGATCATCGGGATGGATCACCTGGGTTGACCAGAATTCCCAATCAGCCTCAAATTTTTCAGCAGGATAGCCGGTTAAGGCTTCCAGGTGAGGCGACATATAACGGTTACGCCGCTGCCCATCCGGCATAAACTCGCTTACATAAATGTGATCGCTGATTGAAGCAATGACATGCCGGAAGCGCTCTTCGCCGGCCCGCAGAGCGGCTTCAGCCAGTTTGCGCTCGGTAATGTCCTGGAGGGTACCAAAGATGCGGGTGGGGACGCCGTTTTCATCCCGATCTAACTGGGCCTGATCGTGGACCCAGCGGACCTCGCCATCGGGCCGGATGATCCGGTACTCGATATCAAACGGCAGCCCGGCCTCCTCATTAATCCGTCGGCCCAGTTCAGAAACACGTTCACGATCATCGGGGTGGATCAGCGAAGCGATCAAGGCAAATGAGGGTTTCTGGTTGGAGCAGCCAATGATCCGGTACAGTTCTTCCGACCAGATGGACGTGTTGCCGGGGCTATAATCCACCGAATAACTGCCGATATGAGCAATGGCCTGGGCGCGGGCCAGCTCCCGCTGGCTTTCGTGCCGGGCGGCCTCAGCCAGCTTGCGGTCGGTAATATCCTGCACGGCCCCATCCAGGTGAACAACCCGGCCAGTTTCGTCCAGCACTGGCTGGCTGTAATCGCGCAGCCAGCGGATTTGGCCGTCTTTGGTTACAATGCGATATTCGGCCACGGCGGGCCGGCCAGCCACATTCTCCTTTTGCAGCGAATAGGTCAGCGGTAGATCATCGGGATGGATGATTTTGACCCAGTTAGAGCCGGTAATGGCGGGGTCGGCGGGATAGCCGGTAATCCGGGTAAAGGCATCGGTAATCCAATCGAATTCGTAACTGCCGTCCGGTTTGACCTTCATGCCATAAGCATAATCCCAAACCAATTCGGAGATGCGGCGTAAACGCACTTCGCTGACCTGTAACGTCTGTTCGGCGCGTTTGCGGTCGGTAATATCACGGATAACCGACAGCATAGCGGTGCGCCGGCCATTTTTGGTGATAAAATCTATCCGGCTCTCCACAATCCGTTCCGTGCCATCGGCCCGTTGCACGGTGGTCTCATAGGTCGGTCCAACCGGCTGACTGTTGAAAATAACCCGGTACTGCGCTTCAGCCGACGCCCGATATTCCGGCGGGAAAATAATAGCAAAGCTGTGTCCAATGACTGCTTCGGGGGGATAACCGTAAAGGGCATAATAAGCGGGGTTGGCCGCCAGCACCAGGCCGTCGGCGTCGGACAGAGCCATAGCGTCGGCGGCAATTTCCCACACCGCTTGAAAGCGGCTTTCACTTTCAAGCAAGGCTTCGGCCAGCGGGCTGCGAGCGGTCAAGCCCGGCAGCCGGTTGAAGCGGAGATGCAGCGGGTGTAAGATCAGGAGGCTGCCCAGGCCCCAGGCCAGGGCCAGCCCCAAAACCGCCGCCACCCCCAGCCCGGCCCAATACAGTGGCGAGCCTTGTTCCAGGCTAATCAGAAGGATTAGCCCTAACGCCGGCAGCAGAGCCAGCAAGACCAGTAACAGTAACCGCAGTCGCAAACCGGAAAAGAAGGTCTCTTTCATGCGCGGACGAGCCGGGTAGTCTAAAATGGTGAATAATTCTAGTGTAATGGGGGTGCATCACAATGTCAAGCAACCCTTTCTTAAAAATCTTTGCGCCTTTGCGTCTTGGCGCGAGAAATTTTGTTGGCGTGGCATTCGGCTTGTCCGGGGCAGAATCAGGCAAACGCCCGCTGGATTAATGGTGTTTTGGTTAGCACCAGGGCGCTGAAGGCCCAGGACAGGAGCAAGCCCAGCCCAATCACCAGCGGCGCTTTGACCAACAACGGCAGCGCCACCGGCACAAACAGATAGGCCAACGGATACAGAATCAACGGATGAATAAAGTATATCCCGTAAGAACTGACGGCCAGGGCGCTCCAGAAGGGGCTGGGCCGGTTGACTTTTTGCTGAAAGAGGGCCGCTCCCGCCAGCAGGGCCGACAGACAGACGGTATTAAAGAGCGCCGCATAGCCAATCTGAATGAGCAGGGTCGGTTGGGGCGAAGCGGGCATGACAACTATGCGGTAGGCCAGGTAGAGCAGGCTGGATAGAATCATTAAGCCGGCCCAGGGCAGCAGCCGGGGCCGGTAGCCGCCTTCGCCGAACCAGCCATGCAGATAGGCGTACAGGCCCAGGATAAAATAGCCCACGTACAGCGGCACGCGCAGCGGCTGGAAAACCAGGATGTACCAGCGGGTATACCAGGTATCGGCCATCGGAAAAAGCTGGTTCATCAGGAACATGCCCAGGGTCATCAAGGCCCAGAAACCGAGGAAGAGTCTCCACGAGGGCTGGCTCAGATGGCGCCGGGCTGCCTGCAATGTGCTGCTCAAGCTGTAAACCAGGCTCAACAGCAGAAAAAAGAACAGCAGGATGCCCAGAAACCAATAGACTGACTGCTGGTAGCCTTCGCCCCAATACTCGCCGGCCCAGAATTGGAACAGGGTGATGGGGACGGCCCGCGTGTAGTAGATCAGATAGGCGGTCGGCGGGGCCAGCAACAGCGCCCCGACCAGCCAGGGCGCGCCGATGCGGATGAATTTGTCTTGGAGGAATGAGCCGGGGCCGCGCTTGTTCAGCGAAGGTAAGGCAAAATAGCCGGCCACAAAGAACATTACCAGCATGATCGGGATGTCAATCAGCAGGACCAGCAGGGTAAAAAAGAGGCTGTTTTGAGGGTCAAGCACGTACCACCATTCGGGAGCATAGGCCATGTAGCTCATCGAACCATGCAGCACCACCACCAACAGGATGACAAAGGCGCGCAGGTTGTCCAGAAAATAGATGCGGCTAGGGGAATTCATAGGGGTCTCCATTGATAAGATTACAGCCGCATTATTATAATCCCATTCAGTTATAAACGCTAGTGAAATGTATCACAATATCCTTTTTTAATCGAGGGGAGCCGTGACCAGGCCATCGCCCATGTCGAGCGGGTCGGCCTGGGCCTGGCGGCTGAGATCGGCCCGACCTCGTAACTGCGCCGCCAGCGCGGATCCACCTGCCCGCTGCGCTGGAGCTGCCGCTCGGCCCACACGACCGCCGAACGTCGCCGCATCTGAGGATGCCTCACTCCTCGAATTTGGCGCGTAATTACCGGTACGGTTTCCACATAGGGCACAATATCTAGGGTAAACTTAAATTCGATTCACAAGATGTAGTAGCTTGAACGGAGGGCCGCCCCCGGCGAATTTGAGAAACTGTACCCTTTATGGTATAATATAGTGTCACATTGTACTGCTCACCCGCTCAAGGCTAAGGCTGAGGCTAAGGGGGCAAGATTAATCTTAGCCTCAGCCTTAGCCTTAGCCTTTGATAGTGCTACCGCTGAGTAGTTATATTTTAGAAGAAGTGAGGCATTACATTTTCATGGCTACACCAGGCTCGCACCAATATACCGCTGAAAGTATTACCGTTCTTGAAGGGCTGGAGGCCGTTCGCCGCCGGCCCGGCATGTATGTGGGCGGCACCGACATCAAAGCGCTGCATCACCTGGTTTATGAGGTGGTGGATAACTCGATTGACGAGGCGCTGGCCGGCTTTTGCACCCACATCCGGGTGCTTATTCACCCCGATAGCAGTGTGTCGGTGATTGATAACGGACGCGGGATCCCGGTGGCCGAGCATCCGCAAAAGAAAATTTCGTCGCTGCAACTGGTGATGACCACCCTGCATGCCGGCGGCAAGTTTGACCGCGACAGCTACAAGGTTTCCGGTGGGCTGCACGGCGTGGGCGTGTCGGCGGTGAACGCCCTGAGCGAATGGCTGGTGGCCGAAGTGACCCGCGATGGGGCTGTCTGGCAGCAGCGCTATGAGCGGGGCGTGCCGCAGGGGCCGGTGAAGCAGGTATCTACCCTGCCGCCGGAACGCGCCGGCGAAAGCGGCACCAAAATTACTTTCCGCTTTGATGAAGAGATTTTTAAAGAGGTAGACGGCTTCCAGTGGAATACCTTGCTGGTCCGCTTCCGCGAGATGGCTTTTGTGACCAAAGGCATCCGCATTTCTTTTAGCGACGAGCGCGAAGGCCAGGAGCGTAATTACACCTTCTATTTTGAGGGCGGCGTGACCTCGTTTGTGCGCTACCTCAACCGCAACCGTGAAGGGCTGCACGAGCCGGTCTATGTGGAAAAAGAGGTGGACCATATCGGGGTCGAGGTGTCCATTCAATATACCGACGCCTACACCGAAAGCGTCTATGCCTTTGCTAACACCATCCTGACCCCCGACGGCGGCACTCACCTGACCGGCCTGCGCGGGGCGCTGACCCGGACCATCAACGATTACGCCCGCAAAAACAGCCTGCTCAAAGATAACGACAGCAACTTTTCGGGCGAGGATACCCGCGAGGGCCTGACCGCGATTGTCTCGATCAAGCACCCCGACCCCCAATTCGAGAGCCAGACCAAGGTCAAGCTGATGAACGCCGAGGTCAAAACGCTGGTCGAATCGGTGGTGGGTGAGCGCTTCTCGGCCTTTCTGGAGGAGAACCCGCGCCAGGCCCGGGCAATTATCGAAAAATGTCTGACATCTTTCCGCGCCCGCGATGCGGCTAAAAAAGCGCGTGATCTGGTGCTGCGCAAGAGCGCCCTGGAAAGCAGCACCCTGCCCGGCAAATTGGCCGACTGCTCCAACCGCGACTCGGAAAACTCCGAGTTGTACATTGTCGAAGGTGACAGCGCCGGTGGCAGCGCCAAGCAGGGGCGTGACCGCCGCTTTCAGGCTATCTTACCCCTGCGCGGTAAAATTCTGAACACCGAGCGCGCCCGGCTGGATAAAATCCTGGGCAACAACGAGGTCAAAGCGTTGATTACGGCCCTGGGCACCGGCGTGGGCGCGGACTTTAACCTGGAAGGGCTGCGTTATGGCCGGGTCATCATCATGACCGACGCCGACGTGGACGGGGCGCATATCCGCACCTTATTACTGACCTTCTTTTTCCGTTATATGACCCAGTTGATCGAGCAAGGGCACCTCTTTATCGCCCAGCCGCCGCTGTACCAGATCAAGCACAAAAAAGAGGTCGTCTACGTTTACAGCGACGACGAGAAAGACACCTATATCAAAAAGCTCAACGGCGACACCGGCTCGGTCAATTTGCAGCGCTACAAGGGTCTGGGCGAGATGAACCCGCAGCAGTTGTGGGACACCACCATGAACCCCGAAGTCCGCACCATCCTGCAAGTCACCGTCGAAGACGCCGCCGCCGCCGACAAAACCTTCGATATGCTGATGGGGGCGGCTGTGCCGCCGCGTAAAAAGTTCATCCAGACCCATGCGAAGCAGGTGCGGAATTTGGATGTGTAGATGTAGGGGGTACAAAGCAAATGATAACTCTCGATCAAGCCCTGGATGTAGTGATGCAGCTTGAGTACGAACAGAAGGAATTGCTACTTGATATTTTGCGCAAACGTCAGATTGAGGCGAGACGGGAAGAAATTGCCCAGAACGCCCAGGAGGCAATTCGCGCCTTTAAGGCCGGCGAATTAAAGAGTGAAACCGCCGATGAGTTGCTTAACCGGCTGCATGCGTCGCTGGAAACAAGCACTGATGAGGTATGAAACTCAAATCAACACCAAAGTTTGAGAGAGCATATCGTAAATTTGTGCGTCGTCATCCTCATTTACAGGAGAAGATTGATGAGGTGCTGCGCCAAATGCTCATAGACTTGGCTATACCCGCTCTGCAAACGCACAAGTTGAGCGGTAAGCTAATGGGCTTGTCTGCCTGTTCTTGTGGTTATGATTGTCGCATCGTCTTTTCTGTTGAAAAAGAGCCGAATTCCAGTGAAGAGTTTATTGTACTGATTGATATAGGTACCCACGACGAGGTTTATTAAATTCAGAGGCTAACCGATAAGGTTAGCCTCTTTTAATTTGATAACTCACGGTAAAGAAAGATCTGCCGGCTTTTTCCACAATGTACCAAACCAACCCATTGTTACGAAACAATATTTTCCTTCCACGCTCCGGCATTGCCGTTGGGCTGGCCGACGCTCTCATACAGGCCCAGGCTAAACAGGGTGGAAGCTAACAAAAAGAGCTGCGCGCCGGGGGTAATCCCGTCTTCGCTGGCGTACTCGACCTTGATGGGGCGCAGGCCGGCGGATTCCAGGGCTTGCGCGCTTGGCATGCGGGCGCCGCGATATGCTACGTCGCCCACGCCGATCAGCGGCAGCGCCATATGGGCCAATGGCGCAAGATCGCCACTGGCGCCCAGCGATCCTTTGCTTGGGATGCAGGGATGGATGCCGGCGTTGAGCAGTTCGATCAGCAGATCAAGGGTTGCGGGGCGAATCCCCGAATGACCGCAGGCCAGCGTATTGGCGCGGATGAGCATAATTGCGCGGGTGGTTGGAATGTCGTACAGCGGGCCGAGGCCACCGCATGGCTGAGCAGGATATTGCGTTGCAGCGGCTCGACTTCGGCGGCGGCGATCAGGCGATCCTTGAAGGCGCCGAAGCCGGTGGTGATGCCATAGGCGATCTCGCCTCGCGCCAGCAGTGTTTGTACTGCCGCCGCAGCGCGTTCGACCGCCGGGCGCGCATTTGGGCTGAGTTCGACCTGCGGCATGCCTGGTTGGCCGTAGGCCACTGTGCCGATCTGTTCGATCGTCAGGGATCGACCGTCGAGCATGATGACGTCGTTGTCGTTCATATGGCTTTCTTGAAGCGAAGTATTTCGCAGCACGAAATGCTTCGCCCTTACGGGTGGCGACCGGATCGCGCATACACGATCGCGCCGCGCTTAATCACGGTTTCGACGGGATTGCCGCCGAACTCATACGCAAGGTGGCGGTAGTCGCCAGTATCGACGAGCAGTAGATCGGCCTGCTTGCCGGCTTCCAGCGATCCGACCCGGTCGCCGAGGCCGATGTGTACATGGCCTATGGGCGCGACGCGCAGGCCGAGGAAATCCTCAAGGAGGCGCTGCAGAAGGATCCGAACCGGCAGTCCGTCCGTGTCAAGCTGCTCGAGATCTACGCCACCCGCAAGGACCTCAAGGCGTTCGAGACCACGGCCGGCGAACTCTACGCCG
>JAAUSP010000078.1 GCA_012032575.1 Anaerolineales bacterium
CCAGCTTGGTATTACAATTGTCAGTCGCCGGCAGAGGCCAATCTGCCGGCTAATCTGGGCCGGGCTGGACAGGCTTTGCTGCTGCGCCTCATCGGAGCGCGGGAAGCAGCCCTGGCCCAGGAACTGCACCAGGCGGAAAAAGCCAAGCCCTACACCGTCTCCAACCTGGTGCTGGGCAAACGTGCCGGCGGCAGTTTGCAGGTGCAGGGCGGTCAAAGCGGCTGGCTGCGTTTCACTGGCCTAACCGAAGCCGTCAGCCGTCACCTGATCGGGCTGGCCGAACAGCCGCCGGAAGCGGTGGAACTGGACGGCTTTCAGTTTCGAGTCACCGGCGCAACACTCGATCGGGCGGTTCATCCCTGGGCCGGACAAATCGCCTATCAGGATTTGGCCGCACCTTATTTATTGGGCGGACGGACCTCGCTCAGCTCGACCCTGCGGCTGGAGTTCGTCTCGCCGACCACCTTTCGCAGCCAGGGCCGCTACCTGCCCCTGCCCCAGCCCGAACTGATCTTTGGCAGCCTGCTGGATCGCTGGCAGTCCTTTGCCCCGATAGCCCTGCACCCGGACACTCGCCGGTTCGCCGCCGAAGCCGTGGCCTTGAGTCGCTACGAGCTGCGCACACGGGGCATGCCCTATGTGAAGAGCGGGGGAGCAGGGGAGCACACCCCTTCGGGTGCGCCGAAGGGCGGGGGGAGCAGGGGTGAAGCGGCTGGGTCTTACCCAACCATCATCGGCTTTACCGGCCGGTGATATTTGCCGTATTGAACCGGGACCGCTACTGGCTCAATGTGCTGCATCTGCTGGCAGCCTTCGCCTTTTACAGCGGCATAGGTTATCAAACGACGGCGGGCTTGGGTCAGGTGCGGGAGATTTAGCCAGGACCAAACTGTAATAATTTTCGCCGCAAACCCTATTGACAGCTACTCCCGCTTTTGATAAAATTCTCACATTGTTTGCACCATCAATCACTTCACCCTCTGTAATCCTAATTATCTAATTCCGCAGCTTCATCAACGCACGGCCATTATCACCCGATCATCCATGTGCTGCCAGATGGTTCCCACCTGGGGGAAACCGGCATCGCGCAGAGCGGCTTCGTGAACATCGGCAATGGGGGCCACCAATTTTTGAGGCCGCCAATCAAAGCGGTGTTTGCGTTCGGCCAGAAGGGCTTCGCTCCCCGGCTCCTGGGCCAGCCCTGCCCACCACTGCTCCCAATTTTCAACCCCGTTCCGTTCAAAGGCAGCGGCTTGTTGCCGTTCTTTGACCCGCTCGGCTACCAGTTGGAAGGAAGCCATGTGAACGCCAAAGCTGATATGATCGCCGTTGAGAACTACGCCGCCGGGACGCACCAGTTGGCCTAACATCCGGTAAACCTGCACCAGATTCTCCACCGGCAGCCAGTGCAAGGCGGTCGTGCTGAGCACGGCATCTACCTGGGTTTCGCCAATCGCCTCGGCCAGATTGGTCACGCCGGTTAAGTCAACTTCCACCCAGCGTAACCGGCCTGCCGTTGTCCCCAAGACGGCCTGGCCCATCGTCAGCAGCACCGGGTCAAGATCGGCGGCGATGCCCAGCAAACGCTGGCTGATTGAACCCGGCCCGCAGCACAAATCCAGGGCCACAAAATCGGCGGGCAGCAGAATCATTTTTTTACCTCCGGCAAAATAGAGTCGGCTACCGCCAACGGGCCTGGATTGTTATGATCCTGGATGAACCGACCACCTTTCTCGATCTGGCTTAATTGTGTCCGATCCCAGCACGGCGCGCCGGTATGTATTCTCTATGACTTATCAATTAATGGCGATCTTGCCTCACGATCCGGATAATCCAGGCCAGCCCAAAGCAGGCAGTGCATGCCAGCACAATGGTTGCGCCGGAGGAGACACTAAAATAAAAGGAAGCATATAAACCCACCAAACCCGACCCCACCGCTATCAATACCGCTAACAGCATCATGCGGGGTAGTCGCTCGGTTAAGAGAGAGGCAGCGGCGGCCGGCGTGACCAGCAGGGCGCTGGTCAGCACCACTCCGACTGCCTGGATGGCTGTTACCACCGTTAAGGCCAGCAATCCCAAAAGGACATAACGCAGCCGGTCGGCTTTTAACCCAATAACTTCGGCGTAGGTGGGGTCGAACGAGGTCAACTCCAGTTCTTTGTGCAGCAGGAGTAAGGTCATCAGCACCAGGAGAGTTACCCCGCCAATCAGACCCAAGTCCGTAAAAGTGACCCCCAGAATATTGCCAAAAAGAATGTGGGACAGGTCACGAAAGGACTGGACGGTGCTCATCAACATAATCCCCAGGGCAAACATGCCGGTAAACAAAACCCCAATGGCCGTATCCTCACGGACCACCTGCCGGCGCGAAACCCAACCGATGCCCAGCGCTGTCAGCAACCCCGCCACCAACGCCCCGCCAAATAGACTCCAATCGTTGAGATAGGCTACAACCAACCCCGGCAGGGCCGTATGGGCCAGGGCATCGCCGATAAAGGCCATGCCCCGCAAGACCACATAGACCCCCAATGTAGCGCAGGCTATGCCAACCAGGGTAGCTCCCACCAACCCCAATTGCATAAACGAGTATTGGAACGGTTCAAATAACCAGGTCATCGGGCCACCTGGGCTACTTCTGGCCGGGGCGTCATCAGCCGGCCTTCTTCCAGGTAAATTGCGCCGTCGAAATCTGCGGCCAGCCGCCCCAGGTCGTGGGTTGCCACCAGCGCGGTTTTGCCCTGCTTTTGCAGCATTTTGAGCACCTCCATCACGATGTCGCGGGTTTTGGTATCTACAGCATTTAAGGGTTCATCCAGTAATAACAGGTCAGCCTCCTGCACCAGGGCGCGGGCCAACAAGGCTCGCTGCTGCTGGCCGCCGGAAAGCTGTCCAATCTGCCGCCCGGCCAGCTCGCTCAGGTGCAATTGACTCAAAACCTGTTCAACCAGGGCATAATCTTTTGGCGCAGGCCGGCGCAGCCAGCCCAGGTGGACATAACGCCCGGTCAAAGCCAGTTGGCGGACGTTGAGCGGAAACCGCCAATCCACCTCGCTGCGCTGCGACAGATAGGCCACCCGATGATGGCAAGCCCCAATCGGCTGCCCATAGACCCGAATCTGGCCGGCCTGCACCGGCAACAGCCCGGCGATGGCTTTGAGCAGGGTGGATTTGCCGGCCCCATTTGGCCCCACCAGAGCCATACGCACCCCCACCGGCACATTCAGATTGACCTCATTCAGCGCCGGCATCAACCCCAGCGGATGGCGAACGGTCAGGTTTTGCGCGGCCAATGCCGGCGCTCCCAAAATCGGCGCAGCATGGCCACGGTGGCTGTAAGAAAAGTACCATTTACTCACAATTTTTCTCGCCAAAGTTTAGTTGAAACCGGCCAGGGTTTTATTACCTGGCCGGTTTTTGAGATTATTTATTGCCTTGACCTCTGGCTGTTGCCTCCGGTCAGGTTATGATTTCAGGGCGGTCACCATCGTCGTAACATTGTACCGGATCATTTTCAGGTAGGTATCCCCTTCGCTGCCCGGCTCGCCCACAGCGTCGGTGTAGAGGGTGGGGGCTACTACAACCCCGGCCTCGCTGGCAATCCGTTCCATCAAGTCGGGATTGGCCACATTTTCGGCAAAAATGGCCGGCACCCCCACGGCTTTGATTCGCTCAACCAATTCGACTATCTCTTTGGCTGACGGGTCGGCCGCTTCGGTAGAAACCGGCAGCGCACTCCCGACGACATCAAAGCCATAGGCTCGGGCAAAGTAGCTAAAGGTATCATGCGAAGTCACCAGTTTGCGCCGTTCAGCCGGCAGTGTCTCGACCTCCTGGCGCACCCAGGCATCCAGTTCTTTCAACTGGGCCAGATAGGTTTCGGCGTTAGCCTGGTATGTCTGGGCATGGGCCGGGTCGGCTTTAACCAACCCGTCACGAATGGCTTCAACCATCCGCATCACATTGCTCACATCATGCCAAACATGCGGGTCAAACTCCCCGTGGTGGTGTCCATGCGCATCACCCTCGGCGTGTTCTTCGTGTTCAGCCTCAGCAGCGTGCTCTTCATGCTCCTCATGTTCAGCCTCGGCAGCATGCTCTCCATGTTCCTCATGTTCAGCCTCGGTAGCGTGCTCTTCGTGCTCCTCATGCTCAGCCTCAGCGGCGTGCTCTCCATGCTCCTCATGCTCAGCGTGTTCCTCGTGTTCGTGGCCGCCTTCAGCCATCTTGATCGGTTCGATTTGTTCAGTCACTACCACCCGAACCGCTTTAGAAGCTGAGGCGGTATACAGATCATTCAGCCAGGTCTCAAACTCCAGGCCGTTTTCAAATACAAGGCTGGCTTCGGCCAGAGCTACCCCATCGGCCGGAGTCGGTTCAAAGGTGTGAGCATCACCGCCAGGCCCAACCAGCGTGCGGAGTTCAATGGTATCGCCACCCACGTTTTGGGCCAGATCGCCTAAAATACTATAAGTGGCGATGACCTTTAACTTCTCGCTGCCGGTGGTTGGGACGGCAGGCTCAACCTGTTCGGCCGCCGTTGTTGGCGGTACAGGTGTATCGGTGGGCGCAGGGGCGGCCGGCTGCGCCGCCCCACAGCCAAACAAGCCTATCAGCAGGGCGGTCAGCCCGGCTATCACCATAAATTTTTTTAACGCTCTCATTTTTTCCTCCATTGATAATTTAATAGTAACTTTGGGTCATTCGGAATTAAAAAGAATATTTTTCACCTTCGCGTTGATCTTGTTGGCAGTTTTCACAGAGGCCGTAAAGTTCCAGAAGATGACTCTGAATCCGAAACGGAAACAAGTGAGCTAGCAACGCGGCAAATTGTTCTACCTCCTCCCCGGCTAACTCAAAGGTATGTCCACATTGATTACATAACAGATGATGATGTCCCCTTTCGATAGGGATATACCGCTGGCAGTTATCACCCAGCAAAATAGGCCGAATAACGCCCAATTCGGTCAGCAAATCCAGGGTCCGATATACTGTGGCCCGGCCCAGCGGCGGATAAATCTGCCGGCCCAGGCTCAGAATTTCTTCCGGGCTAAAATACCCTTCTTCCTGCTCCAATACCTGGACGATAGCTCGGCGGGCCGCCGTGAGCCGAAACCCTTCATCACTCAATTTTTGGGTCAGATCAATCAGGTGAAACATTAATGGTCATTCTTCTTCCTTTGGGGTGCAGATCAACCATAGCGTCGCTGCTAATTCTGTCCCGATCATTTGTTCGTTCTGTCCAATCCTTAGCCACAGCGGTCCGTTAAAAGGATCCCGATGGACCAACTCGAAAGCTGTACCGGGGAAACAACCGAGACGAGCCAGGTATTGCAGTTTGTCCGGGTCACGAGTCCGCACCCGGCTGATCCGTCCTCGTGTTCGCGCCGGTACAACCACCAAAGGCCGGTCAGCCAGTTCTGGTACGGTTCCGTCGCGGGTTGGGATTGGCTCGCCATGGGGGCAGATGCCAGGAGAACCCAGCAATGATTCCAGGCGATCCTCAAAAGGCTGGTTCACGCCCTTTTGAAAATTAACCGCTTGAGCATGAACCTCGTGCCAGCCAATATGCAGCACATCCACCAGGAGGCGTTCAAGCAGGCGATGGCGACGAATACTCAGCAGAGCTGCTTCTGTTCCGCTCATGGTCAGGAAGACCCCCTGGTAACGTTGGTGCTCGATCAGTCCCTCTTGGTAGAGGCGATGAGCCATACGCACCACTGCCGGCCCTGAGACCCCCAGTCGCTCGGCCAGAGAGCCAGTATTGACCCAGGTTCGACCTTGACCCAGCCGGTAAATTTCGGCCAAATACATCTGGCTGGCATAACTAATCCAATCAATGGAATCAGGCATTTTTACCCAAGAATTTCAGCACACGGTAAATCAAACCCAAAAATTGAGTAGGTACGCCAAAACCAGGGCACTCACCACCGAGGTCAATAACTGCCGCCCGGCGAGCCGTCCGGCGTGTCCCCAGCCCAACTCACCGCCAATGCTCCAGAGCGTGACCAGGCAGGCAGTCAAGGTAGAACCCAGATAAACCAGCACAAAAAGCTGCCCGCTGGTCAGGGCGGCTAACAGCGCTCCCTCGTCTTGATTTAGCACCAGCAAGCCGTCTTTGCGCACGATTGAAAAGATGACGCCGGGGGCGACTTCGCCGGGCAGGCCAAATAGGGCCAGCAGTGGCTCAACCCAGGCGGCCAGGTGATCGAGGAATCCAACATAGGCCAGTAGCGCTCCCAGCCCACAGATGACAAAGAAGACTGGCATCGCTTCCAGGAGAAATTTTTTGAGTACCGCCTTAACCCGCCACCCCAGGCCGGGCCAACTGGGACCCTGCAAAAAAGAACGCTCGGCCAGGGGGATGATGGCCGAAGGTGGCAGCGGTTTGTGCCACAGCCGGGTGTGAATAGCACCAACTACAAAAAGCGTCAGCAGGTAGGGAGCAAAAAGCCAGGGTTGTTGGGCGGCGTTAAATAACGACAGCGCGGCTCCAATCTGGTAGCTACAGGCTGAGCCAAAAGCAATCAGCGAAATACAGGCTTTCCGGGTGCAGGCGCTGCAGGCCCGGCTTTCGTAAACGGCGACCACATTGCAGCCGAAACCGGTCAGCACCGGGATGAGATCGCGCCCATTAAGGCCAATGCGCCGCAGCCAGGGGTCCAGCGCGGCAGTGATGCGATCTTTCAAGCCCATCTCCTCGGTCACGGCTACACTGATGCCGATCAGCAGCACCACCGGAAAGGCCCACAAAAAGGAGTACCACCCCAGGGTAATCAGGCCATAATCGCCGGCCAACAGAGCCAGGAGCAGCGGTGAGAACCGTTCCAGCGGAGCCAGCCGCTCGACCAGTGGGGTGATGACCCGCTCATCGGCCAGAGGCTGGAGCCAATCGGCGAAGATGTAGGCCAGATAGACCGGTAAAGCAAAGAGCAAAGCCATCGTGGCCAGCGACAGCCACGGCCCCAACCAGGGCTGTTCAAACGGGGTGCGCTGCGGCTCGATTACTGGCGACTCCGGCAGAAAGGAAATCGGCTGGCCGGGCAGCAGGGGGGCAGCCTGACGAATGGTTTGCAGCAGTCCGTCGCGCTGGGCCGGGTTGAGCGAGCGGGCATTGACCAGCATCACCGGAACACCCAACTCCCGGCGGTAATCGGCCACTAACTGCTGTAATTCGGGCGAGGCGCGATCTTCAAAGGTGATGACCAGCACTGTTTTGCGCCGGCCCAGGTCGGGCTTGATTTCAGCGAAGAGCGTTTCGATCTCCGCTTTAGCGTGCGTGCCCCGCACCACCAGCACAATTGTGTCGGCCTGGTCAATCTGACGCAGCGCCAACCGGGTCGTCTCACTGTCCTCTTTGATACGGATACCGGGTGTGTCCACCAGCCGCCCAGAGCGATCCAGCAGGTCTGCCGCCCGTACCAGCACCGTTGAGCCACGATAGTTGGTTTCATCGCCGGTTACCTCGCCGGTCAGCGCCCGGAACAGGGCCGATTTACCAACCGATTCCAGGCCGATCAGGACAATATTTTTGTCAGAGACCGATATTGCCATAGTCGCCTCTACCAGCTCGACTTTCTGATACCGGGGATTTCCCCTCTGAGGGCTAATTCGCGAAAAGTGATCCGTGACAGTCCAAAGCGGCGCAGATACCCTCGTGAGCGTCCGGTGATAGCACAGCGGTTACGCCGCCGGATAGGACTGGAGTTGCGGGGCAACCTGGCCAAGCCTAGCCGGTCGCCGGCTTTTTTCAAGGTAGCCCTTTGTTCAGCGTATTGGTCAATCAAGCGTTGGCGCTTCTTTTCCCGTTCAATTTGGCTTTTTTTGGCCATCAGTCAACCTCAATCACTACATTACTAATGTGGGTAATCAAGATTTTCTGTTCCTTAGTTTCCACCTTAACATAGCCGCTGGAGATGCAGTACTCCACCGTGGCCTGCTCAAGGGTCATTGACGGGGCAATGATGATAACCTTCACATTTTCATAATAATTGGTGGCATAATGTTCAACTTTTCGCATGAGGTTACTCCTTTATTGGAAAATTTTTTAACACGCACAGGTATCGCCGCAGCACGACAGATCGTCCAGGAACATGCCGTGCCGGCGGTAAAGTTCCAGCGAGGTGGTATCCAGTCCCAATCTCTCGCCAATGGTTTGGGCGACGACAGCAAAGCGCTGCCGGAATTTATAGATAAAACAAAAGATGGCTTTTCCGTGCCGGACATTCGGCCCAACCAGAAAGAGACCCGGCGTCAGGGTGGACTCGTCCTGGGCAGTCAACCGAGCGTATCCTTCATCGCTCCAATCAAACAGGTTGGCAATCAAACTCAAACTACCGTCAAAACCGGTCGCCAGGATAGGCGGATAGGCGGTGTTCCAGCAGCGGCCGTCTTCGCTGTAAACGGTGTAGCCGTTGCTGCGCTGATGTTCCACCCGGCTGATCCAAACATCGCCCATCAACTCCAGCCGTTCGGTTTTGAGGACGCTGTTCAGCCGCGAGCGGTGTAGGTGGATAGCAAATACTGGGGTCGCTGCTAACGTTATTCCAAATGGGTTGACCGTCCAGCACCCGTACCCGCACCCCCAGCTTGACCAGGTTGATGGCGGCGTCAATCCCACTTTCATAGCCACCGATAATCAGGGCCTCCTCTCCTTCAATCTCACGCCAGGAGCGTACCTGGGCATTGTGCCGGCAAAACTCCGCGCCGGGAAAGGGGTCGAGATTGGGATACTGGAACTCGCCCGCCGCCCAGATTACAAAACGGCTGGTTAGCAGACCGGCCGAGGTTAACAATTCAAACCCTGACCGGTCGGGCAACGGTTTTAGGCCGTGTACTGCCACCCCTGTCTGTACCGGCAGCTCAAAATGAGTGGCCGTTGCTTGCAGATAATGGGCATACTCCAACCCGCTGGGGTGTTCCCGGTTAAGGGTATAAGCCGGGGAGGTGTTGTAGGTAACGGCGTTGAGATCTACCATACCAAAAGCGTTGCCGGTAAAAGAGGGGCTGATAAAGCGCATTTCCGCCGGCCAGCGTTTGAAGGAAGCGCCCACTTCATGCCGTTCCAGCAGAGCGTAATTTTTTAGCCCCAAATCTCGCAGCACCACACCACAACCCACCCCGGCCGCGCCTGCGCCGATGATAAGCACATCCCATGGTTCGTTCTGTGTCATACCTGCCTCTCCCATCACTTAATTTTGAGAATCGTCAGTCGTATTTCCCCATCGGGCGACTGATACGAAATTTTAGCGCCGCTGGGTTGCCCCAGCAGGGCCTGTCCCAACGGTGACTCGTTGGATATCCGTCCTTCCAGGGGGTCCGCTTCCGGTGAGCCGACAATTTGATAAACCTGCCGTTCACGGGTATCGTCTGTCACTACGGTCACAAATGAACCGGGATGCACCCCTTTATCTGCCAGAGTTTTAGCCTCAATCACCACCGCCTCACACAGGGTTGCCCGCAGGCGAGCAATGCGACCCTCAACAAAGGCTTGCAAGTGCATTGCGTCTTCCAGGGCTGAATTTTCCAGGGTGTCGCCATCCTCACGGGCAGCTTGCAGATAAGCAGCCACTTCGACCCGTTTTTCCGTCTCCAGGTAGTGCAGTTCGGCCTCCAATTTCTTGACCCCCTGCCGGGTTAGATAGGTTGGCTTGTTCATACCATGCTCCCTATTCGGAGTCTAAAATGAGCGCAGCCTCCAATTGATTCCACTGCGCCTGGGCGGCCAACATCAATTCAGCCTCCGGTTGAAAAACCAACAGCAGTTCCAATTCGTCCGTTGTCAACGAAGCCACAAAATCGGCGGCGCTGGTCCCGGACTGGTGATAAACAGTTACCATTTCCTGGCTCAGATAGACCAGTGTTTGGTGCATAAAATGGTACATGGCCGGCTCGTCAAACTTGACCGGATGGTGAGTGAGACAAAAATGTTTCATGACCGTTTATTTTTCTTCCCGGTACAATACGTGCCGGCGCACCACTGGATCATACTTGCGAGCTTCTAAACGCTGCGGGTCGTTCCGCCGGTTTTTTTCGCTGGTGTAAAAATGGTGGCTTTCGGTACTGCGCAGTTTGACCACAATCCGAACGCCCTTTTTCTTAGCCATAACAAGTTCTCCTTAATTAAATATTTTGACCGGCTCCGAGGCCGCCTCAGCCATTCGTTTAGTTGAGCCAGTAATAGGCTGCTACCGCTGGTAAGATAGTAATGGCGGAATGAGGAAAGATACGTCGCAGCAGGCTAAGCCAGATAACTGCTTCTTTCAGACTCATCAACTGCCGGATGGGTTGATGCTCAAACCAGATTTGCCAGGGTTCAAAAATTACCAGGGAATTAGATTTGGCAAACAAACGTCCTCATTATCTTCAGTTGGCAGCCAGGTTCTCGCTCAGGCTGCGGATATTAAAACGCATCAATTCAAGATAGCTGCTGACACCTGCATCAAAGGTATCGGTCAACAACAAGCCCACTTTGATCCCATGCTCTGCGGCCAATATTTCAAGCACCCTGGCATTGAACTGCGGCTCTCTGAAAACAGCGGGGATCCGGCTCTGTTCAATCAGGTCGCTGAGTTCGGCTATTTCGGCAGCAGAGGGAGACTGTTCTGGGTTACGCACCACATAGCCCAGTACCTCAAAACCAAAGCGAGCGGCAAAGTAGGTAAAGGCATCGTGGTGAACAATTAACTTGCGGCGCTCCGGCGGAATCTGGGCTACGACCGCCGCCAACTCGGTATCCAACTGTTCCACTTCAGCGGTATAGCGCCGGCCGTTGGCTTGATAGGTGGCAGCGCCGGTAGGGTCAAGCCGAGATAATCCCTCAACAATGACCGGAATCATTTCCAGAACCTTACGCGGGTCAAGCCAAACATGCGGGTCGCCATCACGCAGGTCATGCACGTGATCGCCGTGGTCAATGACCTTATCAATCTTGATGAGGTCAATCTGCTCGCCAATCATCAATTTGGGAATGGCTGCATCCTGAACGGCTCGCCGCCAGAAGCCAGATTTTAGGAAATGTTCAAAGTTAGCCCCCATCAGGATAAGTAAATCACTCTCCGTTACCCGGATAATATCCTGGGGCACAGCCTCGTAAACATGAGGGTCAGCCCCCACCGGAATCACCGACCATACTTCGGCCCGGTTCCCGGCAATATTGCTCACAATATCGGCCAGGATAGGAAAGCTGACCGTAACGGCTAAGGGTTTGCCGGGTTCAGGGGTAACTGTTCTGACCGGTAACGGGCTGAAGATGACTTCAGGTGTTACTGCTGAGCCACGCTCAACCATCGGTGTGACCGTCAGTGTTGGGCTGATCGCCGGGTTAGCCGGTGCAGTCGCAGCACAGGCCGTCAGCACTGACCCGGCCAGCAGAACAATTAAGATAACCAAAACACTTTTGATACTCATCGGTAAAATCCGGGGTGGAGCTCCAGGCAAGTTGGAAACTCCCCCCCACTTATTTATCTATCGTCCCACGCCATCAACCAGAGGTTGACCGGGCTGAACTGCGACCATATAACCACCACCATTGAGTGGGGTGGGAGTAGTGATAGTTCCGGCGATTTGCCTGGTTTCGGTATCAATGACAGCAATCGAGCCATCCCCGCCATTGCTGACAAACCCCCAGCGGCCATCAGGGGTAATAGCGGTAACCCGAAAACCGGCGGCGTCCCACGGATCTACGCCAGACTGGGGCGCATGGCTGAGCGCCGGCAGCAGAATCTCGGCTAGTACTTGGCCGAAGGTAGAGGAGGCCGGGTTGGCGTCAAGCAGGTGAGCGATGTCACCGTTGGGGTGAACTTGGGCGTACAAGGCATAGGGTGCAGCCAGGGCAAAACGATAAACAATCCCCGGCCCCAACTCCAGGCGGGTCACTTTCTCGGTCTTCAGGTCGGCCAGGTAAACATCATTTTGCCAATCCTGCCAGTTTTGCCACGAGGCGTCATCATCGGGGTTATTAACAATACGCAGGTAAGACCACAGATGGTCGCCATCGGGCGAAACCCGCACAAAGTAAGCCCGGCCTCCTTCCCGCCCGGAAGCGTTCCAGGGCAGCACGGCTTCGTGTTCCAGCTCACCACCCTCTACATGCACTACATCCACGCCGTCATCAGTGGCGATGTAAGCATGTCCATTGATGAGAGCCTCGCCGTGTCCAAAGGCACCGATATCTACAAAAGCGTCTGGTTCTGGGCCGGTCTGGGGGAGGTTTGCCAGAGAAAAGGCCTGGAGCTGACCCAGTTCCGCCCCATCGCGGTGCAAGATAACATCTTGACCTAACAGCAGGCCCGGCTCCTCGGTTGCGACCGGAATCTCACTTGTTTCAAAGGTGCTCAGGTTGATCCGGGTCAGCGCGTCTTTACCCTGGCCTGACTCATCATCATGGCTTGTGCTGACGGCGGCATACGCTCCCTGCGGATCAACCGCCAGGTGAACGGCTGCGCCCGGTATTTTGGCCCGACCCACAATTTGGGGCTGGTCATTTAGCACATCGAAAACCAGAAGTTCCTGAGCTTTGTTGTCCACCAGCAGCACCCGGCCATCGGGCAAAACAACAAAACCGGCGTGATCGGCCACTTGCAGGCCGTCAAATTGGCCGAGCAGTTCAAACTCAGGTGCGCTATAGACGTAAAGCTTTTCCGCTTCAATATCAGCTACCACCAGGCGTGTGGATAAGGTGCTGTTGGCCTGTGGCCCAGGAGTGGTTTTTGCGGCAGCGGGGATAAAGATTTTTTGACCAACCCGCAGCGCACTCGGATTACTGATTGTGGTATAGCTGCTATCTTCGGCTGCTTTGGCATTAGTTGCCTCAATGATGGCATTGAAGGCCGTCGGGTTACCATAGAAACGTTGGGCTAACTTGCTTAACGAGTCATTGGCCTGGATCAGATAGTCCTGGCCTTCGCCGGTCTGATCAGCCATATCCGCACTGTGCTCATCAGCTTCATGGGTGTCGGCTTCTGCCGATGCGCCGAGCAAGGCCAGATCCACCGGCGTCCCGGCCACCGTGAACTGCCGGGAGACCTGCATAGTCTCCAGATCAACCTCAACCACCTGGCTCTTGGCCGGGTCGCTGACATAGGCCAGATCATATCCGGCGGCCAGAGCCGGGCGCGGATCGCTCCATTCACCGTCCAGGGTAAAAGGGGAAACAGCGGCCACGCTGGCTGCTACTTTGCCCGATACCGGGTCAAGCTGATGCACCTGGCCATCTACCGTGACCACCAGCAGATATTGGCCCTGAGTATCAAATTTGAACTGCCACAGCGCCGCGGGTAGCACCACCGGCGTCACGGTTCCGGCGGCAGGGTCAATCACAATCAGAGCGTTTTCGCCAAAATCACCCACCAGCACCGGCGCAGAGTCGTGGGCGGCCAGACTCCAGGCCCGGAGTTCTTCACCTTCGCCGGCAGGGTAGGCCAGTTTGCGCGAAACAAAGGTATCACCCTGGGGTTCCAGCCAGAGAATCCCATCTTCACAGGCAAAGGCAACCTGCTCACCCCAGGCCGCTTCACCATGCAGGCTGGGGCAATCCTGAATAGTTTGCTGCAATTCACCGGCGGCGTTATAAAGTTCCACCCCAACAGGTAAATCCTCATCACTGGCCGTATTTGGGCTGGTGATGAGGGTCTGATCCCCAAGGGGTACAGCCACCCCATGATGAGGCTTCGCTGTTTTTAACTCGTCCAGTTTGAGGGTCGCGTTGCGTAGATGATCTTCGGTTAGCAGCACGGCCATCCCGTTGCCATCATTGAATACGGCAATTTGCTCGTGATGGATAACAAAATGAATAGGGGTGGAGTGCTCCAGCTTGAAGTCAAGCAGGGCGGGTTCATCTATTTTGGTATGGAAATGGTCCTCATGAGCACCCGGCTAATGCCGCTGTCCACCACATTGACCAGATTAGCCTCGGTTTGCACGGCAAAACCGTAGCGACCGCTCGGGCTGGCATAGACCCTGGCCGGAGCGGCCACATCATATGTGGTAATAACTTCGCCGCTGTCCAGGTCTAGCAAATTCAACCGCCCCTCCAGACCATCTGCCACCAAAAGCTGTCCGGCGATATGAGCTTCTCCGCCCTCATGCAGCAAAGGGGCGGCTCCGGCGGCTGCCGGCAGCAGGCTTAGCAGGCAAGCCAGGATCAGAAGGATTAAAGTTTGTTTGGATTTCATAATTTCAAATCTCCTCAAAATGTTTGGATACATTCAAAGTTTGCTCAATTTATCGCTCAGGTTGGTTTGCCATTCAGACGAGGCGGCAGAGGATCAATCATCTCTGCCTCGAGCAGGACATCGCTCTCATCAAACACGGCCAAATCCCATTCCGGGAATGGGTCGGGCCAGGTGGTCCAAATGGACGGCCCCCAGGCCAACTCAACGTTGGTCAGCAGGCAGGCATGCAGGGCTGCCTCTAACCGGCTCCGTTCTATCTCAATGCCAATAAACACCAACTCTTGCCGCTGCTGGCAGATTTCAGCCTGATTAAATTCCCCGGATAGGGCCAGACCGCTTTCCTGATCGGCGGCAATAGTCACCGGCGACCACCAGCGCCCGCCTATTTCCAGGCTGAACACACTGCCGGCCTGCGACCAGACCGCCACAAAATCGGGTCGTGAGGCCAGCCAGGCCAACCCTTTGGAGCGAATAACCTGCCCCATTTCCTCCGCCTGGATAAAATTCCACAGGCGTTCAGGGTGAAAAGGCCGCTCCGCCCGGTAGACAAAACTGCCGATGCCATATTCCTCCGTCTCCGGGATATGTTCGTGGTTCAGTTCCTTGATCCAGCCCGGCGTCAGGGCCGCCTCATCCAGCTTGAACAGGCCGGTGTTGAGCACCTGTTCCAGAGCAATCCGCCCATATTCGCTGCGCAGCAGCCGGGCCTCCGGGTTAAGGTGGCGCAGTATCGCTTCCAAACGGCCCAGGTCGGCTTCCTCCACCAGGTCAACCTTGTTGATGACAATGACATTGGCAAACTCCACCTGGTCTACCAGCAGATCAACCAGGGTTCGCTCATCCATTTCATTCATCCCCAGGCCGCGCTCCCACAACTCCTCGGTTGAGTCAAAATCCTGCCAGAAGTTGAGCGCGTCTACCACCGTCACCAGGGTGTCCAGCCGGGCCACTTCCGCCAGGGATTGGCCGGTTTCATCTTCAAAGGTAAAGGTGATGGCGATGGGCAGCGGCTCGGCAATGCCGGTCGCCTCGATCAACAGGTAGTCAAAACGACCCTCCCGCGCCAGCCGCGAAACTTCGGCCAGCAGATCATCGCGCAGGGTGCAGCAAATGCAGCCGTTGGTCAGCTCGATCAGCTTTTCTTCCGTCCGGCTGAGGGCCGCGCCGCCCTCACGCACCAGTTGGGCATCTATATTAATTTCGCTCATATCGTTGACAATCACCGCCACCCGCAACCCCTGGCGATTGTTGAGGATGTGGTTGAGCAGGCTGGTTTTGCCTGCCCCCAGAAAACCGGATAAAACGGTAACAGGTAAACGAACATCAGGGGTCATATTGATCATTTTTGTCATCGCTTTGTTATCACCTCTATAGTTTGACGCAGCCAATTAGCTGGCGCTGGGGCAGATAATGGTCTAAATTAACCGGGTAGTTGGCAAAGGAAATGGTGTAATATTGCTCAAAATCTTCGCGGATTGCCATCTCAATGTCGGGATCATAATCCGGCAGCACATGAAAAATTTGCCCGGTCTGATCGCGCTCAAATTGACTGTCACGAATAATCACCTCTCCCCCTTTGATGACATATTTGGCCTGACTGAACATCTCTTTCGGGTCCGACAGTTTGGGATAGATAGCAATATCGGCATCTGCCCCAACCCCCAGATGACCTTTATGCCGTAGCCCCAGGCTTTTGGCCGGCCCAGCCCGGGTGATAATAGCGATATCGTACAAGCTATATTCCCGATCCAGCCGGCTCAGGTTACTTCGCTCACGCGCCCAGGGATGAACCCGCTCCAACCTTTCGGCCCGGTAATCGCGCTGCATAAGCAGCTTGATGATTTCTGGATAGGACAGAAATGGTCCGGCGTTGGGGTGGTCGGTGGTCAGAAAAACGCGCCAGGGGTCGGTCAGACTCAGGGCGAATTCCAATCCGGTAGCCCATTGGACGGCATTGACCCGGTTGCGCTCGCTGAAAGTGTAAGGCAAAATGCCGGCCCCGCCTTCCAGTTCCAGGTCAAGATTAACCCAGCGGTGGTGACTGCCGGCCAGTTTACCTAATTGATATTCCCACGGTCCATCGGCCGTCATGGTTGTGGTTGGGCCAAAAGCTACCTGGCCCAAATCAACGGTGATGTGGGGATGTTCGTTGATGTACTCAACCAATTCGGGCGCGCCGGAGCGTAGGGTTGGCCAGTCGTCCCCGCCATAACCGTTGAACTGGATATGAGTGATATGGATCGGCCTGCCCTCTACGGCTTGCATCGTTGCCAGGGTAGTCCGGGCGTTGCCCGGCGTGCCCAGGTTATTACAGTGAACGTGAATTGGATGGGGGATGCCCAACTCTTGCTGCACCCTGGCCAGAGAAGTAATAATCTGCCGGGGTGTTACCGGAAAGGTCGCTGCCGGGTCATCCAGATGGCGCACATTTCGGCCCCATTTCCATTGATCCACCCCGCCCGGATTGATTAACTTCATCACATAGCCGCCGGTAACCGACAAGAGCCAGGCCACGTAATCCTTCAGTCTGGCAAAATCTCCGGCAGCAATATACTTGAGCACAAAGTAGTTATTACCCATGATGACAAAGACACCCTTATCAATGATAGGAATGTCGCTTAATTCTTCATGAACATGGCGGGCCAATAAAGGCGGCGCGGCGGCTTCCATGACCGTGGTGTAGCCCATACGCGCATATTGATAGCCGGTGGCAAAGGTGGAGGGCACACTGTAGCCAACCCCGGAACGGGTGACAGATGTGCGCGGCATCACTGCATTTCGGTGGTCCTCCGGTCGTAGTTTTCGTCCGACATTCACTTTTGGGCCGGCGATATGGGCGTGAATATCCACGCCACCGGGCATCACAATCAAACCGGTCGCGTCAATCACCGGGCTATCCGGTGGAAGTTGAGCCACAATTTGGCCCCGATCCACACAGAGGTCACGTATCTGCCCGTTAATTTGGTTGGCCGGATCGTACAGTTCACCGTTGATAATTCTGAGCATAGTCGGCTCCTTAACTACTGGTTAACCTGTATATTATTTTCAGTTCACTCCCACCACTGCCACCACGCTCTCGGCCGTGCCGAGCGCCACCTGCCGGTCATCGGGCGACCAGCTCATCTGGGCCACAGCGGAGTCGAAGCGGGTTTGGGTCAGCGGTTTTTTGCTCTCCGCAGGCCGCCAGAGCACCAGCCGGCCATCCTGCCCCGCCGAAGCCAGCAGCAGTCCTTGATGCTGATAAGCCAGCACACTCAGCAAATCTTCGTGTTGTTCCAGCATTGTCGGTTTGGTCCCCTCCGGCCCTTGCCCGGAACAGTCCCAGACCACCACCGTAGCGCTGCCGCCGGTCGCCAGGTAGCGGCTGGTGTGGTTCCAGGATAGCTCCCGCACCTTGGTTGGGTAGCCCCACATCTGCAAATCTTTGCCGGTCTGAGCGTACCAAAAATGCACTGTCGAGTCCTGGTCGCCGGTAGCGATGTATTTGCCGTCGGGACTCCAGGCCAGCACCAGCGAGGAGCCTTTCCAGCGAAACGAGCGGGCCTGGTCGGGCCGGTCGGGGGAGCGCAGGGTCAGGCCGCCATAAGCAGCAGCGACCAGCTCCCGGCCGCCGGGCTGCCAGGCAATATCGGCGATGGTGCTGTCGTGGTCGTCATATTCCCGGAAAAGCTGGCCGGCTTTATCCCACAAGCGCAGCTTGCGCCCGGCCGCCGAGGCCAGGTAATCGCCCGCCGGACTCCAGGCCACCCGCTCGACCCAGGCCGTACCGCCGGTCAACGCCAGCTTTTCCTGGGCGCTGTCCACTGCCCACAGTTTCACCTGGCCATCCTGACCGGCGCTGGCCAGGGTTGCCCCATCCGGACTCCAGGCCAGGGCGGTGGTGCCAAACCCGTGCCCCGGCCAGGGCTGCCGCACCGCCCCGTTCTGGCTGTCAAACAGGGTGATCGGGCCGCTGACCGCCGCGGCTGCCAACCAGCGCCCATCCGGTGACCAGGCCAGGGCATTGACGAAATCATCAAGGCCGGCCTGCCACCGAACCGCCAGGGTTTTGCCCCTTGCCTGGGGGGCCGCCGCTTTACGCCAGGCATGCGTTAAATCCGGCGTTGAGTTCTGCCCGATCCAGATTGCGGCCAATAAAGATCAGGTTGTTGCGGCGGGGTTCGCTGCCCCAGGGCCGGTCGGGGCGGCCATCAAACAACATATGCACTCCCTGGAAGACAAAGCGATTGGGCTGCCCTTTAATGCTCAGGATACCTTTCATTCTAAAAATATCCGGCCCTTGCGTCATCAGCAGATTGCGCAGCCATTGATTGAATTTGTTCACATCCAAATCGCCGGCGGTGGTGATGCCGACCGAGGTCACTTCGTCGTCGTGTTCGTGCGGCGGTTTGAATTCGCGTTCAACCTGGGCGTCGCAGCACTGGTTCAGCCCCTCCACAGCCAGGTCAAATTCGCTGGGGTGGTGTTCGGTAAAGAGGCCGTACAGCCCCGGCTGCTCGATGTGCAGATTGAAAACCATCGCCTGGCCGGTGTCGGTCGTCAAGGGTAAGCGATAAAGGTACGGGCCGGGGGTGATGGGCGACCCGTTGTAGGAGCGGGCCTCTTCGCGGGCGGCAAAAGCCAGTTCGGCACTGCGCAGGCTGTCGTCGGTGTGCAGGGTGGCGGCGGCCAGCGGGGTCAGGGCGATGTCCAT
>JAAUSP010000079.1 GCA_012032575.1 Anaerolineales bacterium
ACGCCTATTCCCCGCACTCTGGCCCTGACTCTGTATGGCGACCTGGATTTGTCCATTATTGACGAGATGCCGCCGGGCCGCCAGACCATCGAAACCCGCTGGTTGACCCCCCGCGAGCGGAACGCGCCTACGGTTTTATTCAGGCCCAGATCGAAAAAGGCCGGCAGGCTTTTATCATCTGCCCGCTGGTTGAAGAATCGGAAAAAACAGAAGCCAAGTCGGCGGTGGAGGAACACAAACGGCTGCAAAGCCATATCTTTCCCAAGCTGAAATTGGGACTGCTGCATGGGCGTTTGAAAGCCGAGGAAAAAGAGCGGGTCATGGCGGCCTTTCGTGACCGGGAGATGCACATTTTGGTGTCAACCTCGGTGGTTGAGGTGGGCATTGATGTGCCCAATGCGACGGTTATTCTGGTGGAGGGGGCCAACCGCTTCGGTCTGGCCCAACTCCATCAGTTTCGGGGCCGGGTGGGCCGGGGAGAGCACCAGAGCTACTGCCTGCTGCTGGCTGATAATGCCTCTGCCGAAGCCGAACAGCGCCTGGCCGTCATCGAGCGAACCAGCAACGGTTTTGAGCTGGCCGAGCAAGATTTGCAACTGCGCGGCCCCGGCGAGTTTTTCGGGACACGCCAGAGCGGCCTGCCCGATTTAAAACTGGTGAAACTCAGCGATACCAAACTGCTGGAATTGGCCCGTCAGGAAGCCAGCCTGATTTTTGAAAAAGACCCCAGTTTGGATAGTACCCAAAACCGGCTTTTGGCCCGGCAACTGGCAAATTTTTGGAGTCCACGGAGTGACTTAACTTAATGCGTCGAGCCATTTACCCTGCTACGTTTGATCCTATTACCAATGGGCATATTGATATTGCCGCCCGAGCCGCCACCTTGTTCGATGAGCTGATTGTGGGGGTGTATGATCGCCCCATGAAAAATTTACTCTTTACTATTGAAGAGCGGCTGGCTATGAGCCGGGAGGCCCTGGCGCACCTGGGCAATGTTGAGGTTAAGAGTTACAATGGGTTAACGGTTAATTTTGCCAAAGAACAGGGCGCCGGTTATATTGTCCGGGGCTTGCGGGCGCTGTCTGACTTTGAATGGGAATTACAGCTCTCGCTGGCCAATCATAAGCTTGAGCCGGATATTGATACGGTCTGTTTGATGGCCAGCCAGGAGTATTCATTTCTTAGCTCCAGTATTCTGCGCGAGATTGCTTTGAATGGCGGCAGTATTAAAGATATGGCTCCGCCGGTGGTGGCTGAGGCCCTGCGCCAGAAGGCCATGCACGATAAAGACGGCAGTAATCGCATCAAAATTGTATCGGTGCGAGATTGACAATTATCGGGTATCCATTGATAATTGAAGTTGACTTAATGCTAAAGGTGGTGTCATGGATATTCTTCACCTCATAGACCGACTTGAATCGTTGGTAACGGAGAGTTTTCATTTACCGTTTACATCCAATGTCATTGTACAGGAAGATGCCTTTTTAGACATTATTGACCAGATGCGCATCTCTATTCCCGAAGAGGTGAAATTAGCCAAGCGGACCGAAGCTGAACGGGATCGCACCCTGTTGCAGGCCCAGGAAGAGGCGAACCGGCTGCTGGAAATGGCCCGCGAAAAAGCCAAGTCCATGGCCAACGACCATGAGTTGGTTATCTATGCTCAGGAACGCGCCCAGGAAATTGAGGCTGATGCTCACCGCCAGGCTGAAGAAATTGTTGCCGAAGCAGATGAGTACATTATTGATCAATTGAGCGAACTGGAAGAGCAGCTCATGAAAACCCTGACCACCGTGCGCAACGGCCTGCGTCAGGTCAGAGAAACCCAAACCCGCCCCGCCGATAAAGAAGACGTAGCCGAACAGAAAGAAGTATTAGAAGAAGAACGGTAGAACAGTAGTCAGTAATCAGAAGTCAGTAGTCAGAGGTCAATAAACGTGATTTTGCGACTCTGCTACCCTGCGACCTTATTTCCCCCTGTCGCCTGATTTTGAGTTTTTAAGAGTTTGGCCTATAATTCAGGCTTATGCACAAAAATCGAGTGATGCCAGGCTCTCCTGGGCTACGGTTTAATGTGGCCCAGTTAATGAAAGAAGGCACCGGCGCGGTTCGGAATTATGAGGTTGAGGCCAGTCTTGCTACAAGTTTTGACGACGAAGATTTAAAGATAGTTGCGCCGTTGATAGGCCAGGTAAGATTTCTGCGTGCGGGGTCGCATCTTCTGGCGACCGGCGTGCTGGAAACCAAAATCGAAAAGAGCTGCGGCCGCTGTTTAACCTCGTTTGCCGAGCCGGTCAGGGTTGAGCTGGAGGAAGAATTTTTCCCCACCCTCGATGTGATCACCGGCGCGGCCATTACCCAACCGTCCGAAGTCGAAGTAGCCAACCTGATTGACGAGCAGCACATGCTGGATTTGTCGGAAGTGGTGCGGCAGGAGCTTTTGCTTGAGAGCAACGATCTGCTTTACTGCCGGCCCGATTGCCAGGGCTTGTGCCCTCACTGCGGGCAAGACCTCAATCTGGGTTTGTGCAACTGCCAGGATGAGATTGTAGACCCGCGTTGGGCCAATCTCCAAACCCTGCGAGACGATTAATTTCCTAAAAATCATATCTACCGAGAGGAGTCCAAAGCTTGCTTTGGACTCTTTTTGTTTAATATAGGACTTACGCAGTTGAAGCGTTTTGTCTAAAAACTAACCACAGATTTCACGGATTACACAAAAGGATGAATAGTATTTTGTGAAATCTGTGTAATCTGTGGTTGAAAATTCTGAACTGCGTAACTCATATAATAATCTGCTAAGCAGACCCTAAAGGTCTCAAAGACCTTTAGGGTCTGCTCCTGCCGCCAAAACTCTAACCGATTTCTAACGATTTTCCCCTGGACACCCCCCCCGAATTGTGATAAAATGCACAAACAGGATGGTTGCCATGAAAAAAATCAGTAACCTTTTTAGCTACATAACATTGGTGTTATTGTTAGGTTTGGCCTGGGGTGTTCGTGGCATTCTGGCTCAAGGGCCGACCGAGGAGGTAAAGGATGAGGTATCATCTGCCCAATTGCCTCCTCCAAAGATAGAACTGGCCGGTCAAGTTGGCGGAACGGTTAATGGTTCTTGGTGGGTTAACAATGTCTCGGTGGTGGGTAATACGGCTTACGTGGGTGCCGATGATGGCTTGCATTTAATTAATGTTTCTACCCCCGCTATACCTATTGAAGTTAGTTATTATCCCACTATAAATGGTGTGGGCGAAATTACTTTGGTCGGAAACATTGCTTATATACTTAATGGTTACACAGTGCGGTTAGTGAATGTTTCTAACTCGGCTGCTCCCAACGAAATAAGCTCTTACACGTTTCCCTTCTCCCAATTTCCCGATGATCCTCTGGATATAGCTGTGTCGGGCAATACTGCTTACGTCGCGCGGTATAATACGGGGTTGCACATTTTAGATATTTCTAATCTGGCAGATCCAAGCGAAATTGGATATTTCCCGCTACTCTCACCAACTTTAGGTGTGGCAGCGACCAAAAATAAAGTTTTTCTCTCTGGGTATGGTGGATTACATATTATTGACTCCTCCAATCTGTATATACCCATTGAAGTTGGTTCCTATTCTGGGTTAATGAGTTGGAGCAATGACGTAGCAGTAGAGGGAAATAGAGTTTATTCAGCTGATGGATTGTTTGGTTTTGGCGGGCTCTCAATCATTGATACCTCAGGTCCCAATCGTCCACAGATGATTGGCTCTATTAATCTGGGCGACGCCATGCACGTGACAGTACAGGGAAGTCACGCCTATCTTTTGGTGGAAGGTGATTTGTATATTGTGGATATTTCACATCCAGATAATCCCATTGAAATTGGTTTTTACGACAATGGTGTTACCGGGTGGATTGATGACCTGGATGTGCAAAATAATTATGTTTATGTAGCTGCTGAAGACAAAGGACTGCAGATTCTGCGTTTGTTGCGGCATAAGATTACCGGAGGAGTCTCAACTAGCGGTGGTTACTTATCATCACACGGTACCTACCTGGCTTTCCCTGCTGGCGCTTTTACCGATATGGTCGCTCTGACTTACCGCCATCTCTGGCAAGATCAAGATGAAGGCGATTTGGTTGGTATTGGCCATACCTTTGAATTAGAAGCTATTTACCATCTCACCGGCCAACCCGCCCAACTGGCCTCCAGCCAAACCTTCGATATCCTGGTGCAATACACTGACGCTGAGCAAGGCCCGGCTATCGAAGACACGTTGGCCTTGTACTATTGGAACGGCAGCCAATGGTTGAAAGAAGCCAGCAGTGCGGTTGACCCAGCCGGCAATACCGTGACTGCCCAGCCCAACCATTGGGCTACTCTGTGGGCCGTGTTGGGCGAAACACGGCGGACGTTCTTGCCGATTATTTTGGACAAGTAAAAGTGATTTTCAGGAGATGCACCCACTGAAAGGATGACCTGATGAAAAAAATTAAACACCTCTTTAGCAATACCCTAACCTTAATCCTGCTTTTAGTTTTAGGGGTCGTGTTGGCCCTGTTTTTGAGCCGCCGTTCCGAAAACGACCATCCGGTAGCCCAGGCAACCCAGGCAGAAGTAACAACTGCGCCTGCAACAGAAGTAAAAGCGACCCCTACACCAGCAACCACTCCTACCGCGACTCTTGCCCCGGCTACCCAACCCGCCGAACCGCCCAAGGACGATACCCCCGAACCAACCTGGACGCCGGTGATTATTTTTCCGGTGGGGACCCCGCCTCCCTTGCCTTCACCGCCGCCTACCCCAACGGCGACGCCGATTAATCCGAATGAGAGTGAAGTAGCTGCTTTTGATGTGCCGGTGGGTGGCCCCATTGTCTCACCTGACGATCAAGCCTTGGCAGTAGTGGCAGGTCTTGAATTTTTACCCGAGCAAGGCGGACGTTTTATTACTCAAATATGGATTATTGATTTACCCACAAAACAAGTTGAAAAACTAGATGCATCAGGTGTAATGCCTACCTGGTCACCAGATGGTCAGAGGATTCTATTTTTAGTTAGGCGAGATGATCAATTCGAAATAAAGATCACTGACAGGAAAGGTTCAAGTGAAGAAACCTTGGTCACCATAGCCGAGAAAGACTTTCTTGACTATTACTGGGCGACCTCTAACCAGGTCGATATTGTCAGACCAGATGGTATTCAACGGACGGATTTGGGACGAAAAAGTACAGAACAGGTGATTAATTTAACTGTACCAGCTAAAACTCAGGGAGGCACAAAACCTCAAGTGGCTGAGTATCCAGGTAAGGTGATTGTTGTAGGTGATGGTCGTAACTTATTGATTATCCAACAAGATGGACAATCAGTATCAATTGCTGATATAAAAGGAAGGTCTATCGGAGAGTTCGCCCTTTCTGTAGATGGGCAAAAACTTACCTATATTGTTAATGAAGGTAGGAGTGATGAACTTTGGTCTAACAATTTGATTGGTAAATCTCCTAAAATGCTCTATCGGATAGATGGGGGACATATACATGATCTAGCTTGGGCACCCAATGGTCAAGCTGTAGTTATCGGTTGGCGCGAAACAGGTACTTCTTTGGGGGCAGACTTAACCTTGCTCTGGATAAATGTGGATAATAGTCAGACTATTCCCCTCCAAGTAGATGGGGTAGAGCGTGGTTTTGTATTCAGCCACAAAGGAGACAGGTTGTTTTATAGTCGAACGTTTTATGCTGATCCTACTGATGAAGGTAGAACTGCATTCTACCAGCTAGAGATAAAACCATGAAAATTCAATACATATCTTGGCTCGTCATAGTGCTTTTCGTTGGAATACAAACTGCTCAGGTATCAGCAAACGAAGCAGTTATACCGCTTCAAGTTGTCGATGATTCAACATTGATTTATTACCGTTTAGATAGCAGTCCAAATTCTACCGAAACTTGTACTACCAATCCTCCGATCACGTTTGGCGATTTTATTAAAAAAACACTACCCTTTGAATGGAGTGATGGTTGGGCTAACACCCCAAATGGCATAGAAGCTTTAAAGGCAGGAGCAATTGCCATCCGTACCTATGCGCTTAGTGCTTATCATAGTGCAGGGGTTATTAATGTTGGTGGACAGGATTATCGTTGTATTAGGGCTTGGTCTACTCGTATAAATTTTCATGCCAGTGAGTCTATAAGCAATATCATCAATAATTACCCTAATTCAGTGACGGCGGTGGATGTTACAAATGGGATCTATATGACTCATACTAACGCCACGGCTCTCTTAGGGATCAAAGCTATTCACCCTCAATTTCGTGACGAGACCGGATTGTATACAAGTCAAGGTTATTTTGATGATAATCCACAAACAAATGACCCTATTCCCTGGCTCAAGGAAGTGTTTGATCCAATTAGTTCCGGCTCGCCAGAACCAGGCATGGGGCAGGAAGGTTCAAGGCGGTGGGCCTGGGGTAAAGACGGGTCGGTTCAAAATCCAGGCTCGGATTTTCCCAAGTGGGACTACCGGCGCATCCTGGCCCACTACTACAGCGAAGTGGACTTTGTTGGCATAACTCCGGATCCGCCAATGATAATCGTGGCAATATCATTGAAGTGGAAGGTATTCCGCCCAATGGGGGCTTGATTATGTGCTTAGGGGAGAAGTTGCCGGACATTAGGGTTGATTTCCAGAACGTAGGTAACGCTTTGCCGGTTGACGCTTGTCCGGGTGGAACCTCTACTCTGCTAGGCTATCATCTCTACCGGCAGGATGGCTCCATCGCCTGTAGCAACTGTGAAGGGATACGATCTATCCCTTTATGTTGGCGAGATGGAGTCGCCATTCCACCCGGTAAAAATCATATTTCTGATGACCTTGATCTCTTCATTCCTGATAACTCGGCCATCGTCAAAGGCAATACTTATCTCTTGCGTTTCGATATAAGACGCAATGGGGTCTGGCAAGGTCGCAACGCCAATTTCCCCTGGCCGCCCCAGGATATTCCCGTGACCATCTGCACCTCGGGCGGTGGGAGTGGCGCGCCGGAGGCCAGCGTGAATCGTCCCCCGGCGGTGGTGAATTACAACAACTTGGTTGGCGACCGTTATGGGTTTAGTTGGAGCGGGCGCAACGCGACCAGTTATGATTTGCAATGGAAGAGTAAGGAAATTTGGGAATCTACTTTCCCCGATAGTTGGGTAGCGCTGCCCGAATTTCAAAATATGAATGCCACCGTAGCTCAATTTTCTTCCCCAATTGACTGCAGCCGTGATCACCGGGATTGGCGCTTCCGGTTGCGGGCTAAAAATAGCAACCAAACGGGTGATTGGGTGATTATCCGCAGTCGGATGAGAATCTGGCCTCATCCCTGGTTAAGCTATTGGGATATTGGGGCATTGGTGTTAAACAGCGACCCGGGACCCTGGTCTCGCCCGGAGGATCTCATTAACTATGGCGGCGGCACGTTCAATTGGACGGTGAGCGATAATCAAAGTTGGATTACGACGAATAGTTCCGGCCAGGGGATAGGCTCGTTAGGCGTTGTTGTCAGCAAGCCGGGTGGGGTAGGGACTTACTCTGGTCTGATTACCGTCAATATGACCAATCCCTCATTCGGTAAATTCTGCAATATCGGTCCATCCTCGGTTATCCAGTGCAATAACAGCCCTTCAGCTATCACCTGTAATGTCCCGGTTCAGGTGGGTGTAGCGGACTTCTTTAGATATGAATATTTGCCGATCATCTTGAAAAACAGCCAATAAGGAAAGCAAAATGAAAAAAGTAAATTTTAAATGGAGTCTATTGGTAACATTGGGGCTGTGTAGTCTGAGTATTGTTTTGGTATTAACCAGTTATGCTGCGCCTGCCTTTCAATCGCCTGTACCTACCCCTAGCACACCCGGCTGGATCCAGACCCAGATAACCCCAACCTCCCAGCCGCAGCCGGTTCTTCTGCCTGGCGCAACGGCCGGGCCGGCTACATTACTAACCGGACTATATGGTTACTGGCAACTTAATGAAGCTGATACCAATAATCGGGCCGATAGCTCTCCGGCCGGCAACAGCCTGACCAACATCGGCGGAGTCAGTTGGACCACAAATGGGCGTATTGGCAACGCCTCGGATTTTGAGCGCAGCAATACTCAATACCTCAAAATTGAAAGCGATCAAGCCGTTGGCCTGAACTTTGACTACAGTTTCACCTTAGTTGGCTGGCTCAAACGGGAAGCCATCAGCAAAGATATGATCCTGGTTTCTAAATATGCCTATGGCACAGGTATTGATGACCGGGCTTATCGTTTTATGATAGTGGCTGACGACCACCTGCGGCTGGTTGTCTCGCCGGATGGGGCCTATCTTGACGATTACTCGGTGGTGGGTGGGGCTACCCTTACCTCAACCACAACTTGGTATCACGTGGCGGCTGTGTTTGACGCCGACGCCCAGGCGCTCAAACTATATTTGAACGGCAATCTTGACGCTGACAAAGCAGTTAGCTATAATACGGTTTTCCAGTCAACCGCCCCGTTTATGCTGGGCGCTAATCTGTATGATGGCGCGATAACCCAAACTTTGACGGTTTGCTGGATGACTGGCGGGTTTATACCCGCGCTTTATCGCCAAGTGAAATTCAAACCTTAATGAGTCAATAACTCAGGTCAAGAATCAGGAAGGATTTTATTACCTATGGGTGCATTACCAAAACGAAAAGTTTCTCGGATCCGGCGTGACCGCCGGCGGGCGCATTATCTGCGCCTGAAAATGCCAACGCTGGTTCCCTGCCCGCAGTGTCACAGCCTGCATCTGTCGCACCACGTTTGCCACAAATGCGGAACCTACAATGGGGTACAGGTGATTGCTCAGAAAGACGCCGCTCCGGCGAAGTAAATGGGAGTAAGGAGTAGGGAGTAAGGAGTAATTTATTTGCTTACTCCCTACTTCCTATTCCTTACTCCTTAACTCAAGTATTTGGCCGTGCCAAAATGCACGGCCCTTATTTTGCCTAAATATGACAGAAAATATCGCCTTTATCTTTCCCGGCCAGGGTTCCCAGGAAGTGGGGATGGGCCGGGCGTTAGCAGAAAGTTATCCCGCCGCCCGCGAAATCTTTCGTCAGGCGGATGAAATTCTGGATTTTGGCCTCAGCCGGCTCTGTTTTGAGGGACCGGAAGCCGATTTGAATGATACTATCAATACCCAGGCAGCTCTCTTCACCACCAGTATGGCCGCGTTGGCCGCGCTCAAGGAAGCCGGCTATGGAGTCAAGCCAGCCTTTGTGGCCGGCCACAGTTTGGGCGAATTTTCGGCCTATGTGGCAGCGGGGGTGATGACCTTTGAGGCGGGCCTGCGACTGGTTCGGGAGCGCGGCCGGCTGATGAAGAAAGCCGGTGAGTTGAGTCCGGGTGGGATGGCCGCTATCCTCAAGGTAGACGACGACGTGGTGGCTAAAATTTGCCAGGATGTCTCCGCCGAAGGGAACGGCTCGCTGCAAGTAGCCAACTACAACTCCCCCCGGCCAGATTGTTATTTCCGGCCACACCGCCGCCGTGGAGCGCGGGATTGAATTGGCTACAGCCGCCGGAGCCAGGCGGGCGGTCAAGCTGCCGGTGAGCATTGCCGCTCACTCGGAGCTGATGCGGGTGATCGCCGACGAGTTTCGGGCGGCCATCACCCGGACCCCGCTGAACTTGCCAGAAATCCCAATTGTGGCTAACATCACCGCTGCGCCGCTGGACTCACTCGAGGCGATTCGGGCTGAGATGGAAGGCCAGCTTACCGCTTCGGTTCGCTGGACCGATTCGGTGCTGTGGATGGTCAATCAGGGAGTGACTCATTTTATCGAAATCGGCTCCAAAGATGTGCTGACCGGCTTGATCAAGCGAATCAGCAAAGATGTGACCGCTCAAACCGTCGGCAAGCCCGACGATATTGTAAATTTGGTGGCCGCGTAGTAACTACTCAGCCACGTTATTATATGGTTGACAAGCATGAAATTTGATCTATCAGGTAAAGTAGCAGTTGTCACCGGCAGTTCGCGTGGGATTGGGGCAGGCATTGTCAAAATTTTGGCCGAGCAAGGGGCCAGGGTGGTAGTTAACCACCGCAACAGCCCGGATGGTGCGGCTGAGGTGGTGGCGGCTGTTAAAACAAACGGGGGAGAAGCGCTGGCCATCCAGGCCGATGTCAGTCATAGCAGCGAGGCTCAACACCTGATCAAGGAAACAATTGACTCCTTCGGTCAAATAGATATACTTGTAAATAACGCCGGTACTACTCGTGATACCCTTATCCTGACGATGAAGGACGAGGATTGGGACCTGGTGCTCAAATCCAACCTGTCCAGCACCTTCTACTGCTCCAAAGCGGCAGTGCGCCCGATGATGAAAAAGCGCAGCGGGCGAATTATCAACATCACCTCGGTGGTGGGGTTGGCCGGGCAGGCGGGGCAAACTAATTACGCCGCCTCCAAAGCAGGGATTATCGGTTTTACCAAATCTCTGGCTAAAGAGGTAGGTTCACGCAATATTACGGTCAATGCGGTAGCGCCGGGCTTTGTCCCAACGGCTTTGACCCAGGTATTACCAGAAGAGATGATAAAATCGGTGATTGGCAACACCCCCCTGGGCCGGTTGGGTAAGGTTGAAGATGTGGCCCACGCCGTATTGTTTCTCGCTTCTGATGAGGCCGCTTTTATCACTGGGCAAATATTGACGGTGGATGGCGGCTTGGTGATGCAGTAACTTTTTTGGATTTTAGAACTTAGAAGTTAGATTTGAATTTAGCCAATCTAAATTCAATATCTAAATCAAAAATCGAAATCCTTTTGAACATTCACATTCTATTGAATACTCAGACAGCCTATTCACCTCACATAGGAAGGGAGCACCCTATGAAAGTTCGACGACGCGCTCGTGCGGTAGTTTTGCAGGTACTTTACGAGCTAGACTTTACCGATCACGAGGCTAAAGCTGCCCTTGAAGGTAGGTTTGAGGACCGTCCTTTGCCAGAAGCGGCCGAGGTTTTTGCTCGCTCTTTAGCTGTGGGCGTGCAGTCCTATCGAACTTATCTGGATAGTGTTGTCGGTGACCTGGCTCCAGAATGGCCGATTGATCAAATAGCCGCCGTAGACCGTAATGTATTGCGTATTGCGATTTATGAACTGCTGTTTGACCCGGAAATTCCGCCCAAAGTGGCGATCAATGAGGCCGTTGAACTGGCTAAAATGTTTGGCAGCGAAAGTTCACCTCGTTTTGTGAACGGGGTGCTGGGCAGCCTGGTCTCACGAGACCGGGTGAAGCTGCGCGAAATGTTGAAAGTACCGGTTTAACCCGCTATTTTTGAAACGCTCATTGTTTTAAGCAATCATTTTGTGGGGTTGCCTGATTATCAAGGAAGGTTGGAAGGCTGGAAGATTGGATTAAAGCAACCTCCAACTTTCCAGCCCTCCAACCTTTCGGATTTTAGATGTAATGGATATTTTAGGTATTGGCTTTCCCGAGCTGTTGTTTATTTTTATCATAGCCCTGATGGTTTTTGGGCCGCGTCGTCTGCCGGAAATTGCCGGCAAAGCCGGGCGATTTGTGCGAGACCTGCGTAATATGTCACAGGGTTTCCTGGCCGAATGGCAGCGCGAAATTACGGTAGCCGCTCGGTTGGAAGAACTGGAAGAAGTTCGTAAAGAACTGAACGAAACTAAACAAGTCCTCCAGCAATCTAAAACCGAGGTTTCCTCCAGTGCCGCCCAGATTGGCCAAACGGTCAATTCGGTGGCTCGTTCCAGTGCTACTTCCACGCCAAAAGTGGCCGAAACAAACACCATCGCCCCGCCTACTCCGTCCCCCGAAATTGCCCCAACAGAAGCGCCTTCTGCACCCCAACCAGAAACTGAAGCTCCTTCCACGTCCGTTGATGCGCCCACCCCCCCGGTCGAAACGGTGGCTGAACCTGTTGAGGTGGAAAAAAATGGCGTTGGTTCCAAACCCGTTCCCGCGCCGGTAGCCCCCACTGAGGTCGCGGAATGAGCCAGGCCACCCCTTCTTCAATTGACCAATCGGTTGAGCAACTGTCCGGGCAGATGACCCTGCTGGAGCATCTCGAAGAACTGCGGGATCGTCTGGTCAAAGTGGCGATTGCCGTGTTTGTCTGTACCCTGCTGTCTGCGGCTTTCACTACCCAAATTCTGGAACTGCTCATTGCTCCCTACGGCCAAAAATTACAGGTGCTGGGGCCGACGGAAGGTATTACCATTTATTTTCGGGTGGCGCTGACTGCGGGTCTGGTAATATCTATGCCTTTTCTGGTTTATCAGTTTTTCATGTTTATTTTGCCCGGCCTCGAAGATAGTGAAAGGCGCTATGTGCTGTGGGGGGTGCCCTTTGCTACCCTCCTTTTCCTGATTGGTGTCTGGTTTGCCTGGCAAATTCTCACCCCGACCGCGGTAAATTTTCTGAGTACCTGGCAGCCAGAAATTTTTATCCAGCAGTGGCAATCGCGCGAGTATATTCCTTTTGTCACCTCGCTAGTTTTCTGGGTCGGTCTTAGCTTCGAGACGCCCTTAATTCTTTTTATCATGACTAAAGTTGGCCTGGTGACGCCCCAGTTTTTGATCAAGCAGTGGCGTTTTGCCATCGTCATCATCGCCATTGCTGCAGCCATGATTACCCCCACCGTAGACCCTTTCAACATGGCCCTGGTCATGTTCCCCCTCATTATCCTTTATGGCCTTAGCATCCTGCTTTCCTACCTGGCTTAACCAGACAGTTTTTGCAATTAACCATTCACAATTAACGAGGTTCTTCAATGTCGAAGCAGCGTATTATCATTATGGGCGCAGCCGGGCGGGATTTTCATAATTTTAATGTTTACTTCCGCCAAAACCCGGCTTACGAAGTGCTCGCTTTTACCGCCACCCAAATTCCCAACATCGAAGGGCGGGTCTATCCGGCTGAATTGGCCGGCCCGCTGTACCCGGCCGGCATCCCAATCCACCCGGAAAGTGACCTGGTTGACCTGATTCAATCCTTGCAGGCCGATCAGGTGATTTTGCCTACTCCGATGTGCCGCATGAATATGTCATGCACAAAGCGTCGCAGGTACTGGCCGCCGGGGCCGATTACCGGCTGATGGGGCCGCACCATACCATGCTTACCAGCAGCAAGCCGGTGGTTTCCATTGGGGCAGTGCGGACCGGCAGCGGCAAGAGCCAGACCACTCGCCGGGTTTGTGAAATTTTGCAGGGCCTGGGCAAAAAAGTGGTCGCCGTGCGCCACCCGATGCCCTATGGCAACCTGGTGGTGCAGGCCGTACAGCGTTTTGCCCAACACGGCGACCTGGATGAATACGAGTGTACCATTGAGGAGCGCGAGGAGTACGAACCGCACCTCGACCGGGGCACGATTGTTTACGCCGGGGTGGATTACGAAGCCATCCTCCGCCGCGCCGAAGCCGAAGCCGATGTGGTGGTCTGGGATGGCGGCAATAATGACCTGCCCTTTTACCAGCCGGATTTACATATCGTGGTGGTTGACCCGCACCGGCCCGGCCACGAGCTGGCCTATCATCCCGGCGAGGCCAATCTGCGGCTGGCCGATGTGGTGGTCATCAACAAAATTGACACCGCTGATGCCGCCGCCATCGCCCAGGTACGCCGCAATGTTCAGGCCGTTGCGCCTCAAGCCGTAGTCGTGGATGCCGCTTCGCCGATTACGGTGGACAACCCGGCGGCTATTCGCGGGCAGCGGGTTTTGGTGGTTGAAGATGGCCCGACGCTAACGCACGGTGAGATGGCTTACGGGGCCGGCATTGTCGCGGCGCAGCGTTTCGGCGCGGCAGCCATCGTTGACCCCCGCCCCTATGCTGTTGGCTCGATCCTGGCGACCTATGAAAAATATCCGACCACGGGCGCGCTTCTGCCGGCAATGGGCTACGGCGACGCCCAGATGAAAGAGCTGGAGCAAACCATCAACGCCACCCCGTGCGATCTGGTTCTCATCGGCACGCCGATAGACCTGGGCCGGCTGCTCCAGATCGGGCACCCTTACCAGCGCGTCCGTTACGATTTGCAGGAAATCGGCCGGCCCACATTGACCGAAATACTGCTGGAAAAACTGGGCTAACAGCGACAGCGTATGATGCAAAAACCAACTTTGCCCATTTACCACCTGACCCCGGCCAGTTATTACCAGCGCCAGCCGCTTGACCGGCCCTACCAACCGCCCACGCTGGCCGAGGATGGTTTCATTCACTGTACCGCCGGGGCTGAGAAATTGGTTGAAATTGCCAATATTTACTTTGCCGACCTGCAAGATGACTTATTGGCCCTGGAAATTAATCCCACCCGGCTGACTGCCCCACTCCGTTTTGAGCCGCCCATCCCTCCCGCTCAAACCATCGCTTCGCCGCCTCATCGGGCTGCTGCTGAGCAGGATACGCTGTTTCCCCATATTTACGGCCCGCTTGACCGTCAGGCCATCGTTAACTGCATCACCTTGCAGCGCGGCCCAACGGGTCGGTGGCACATGCCCGAGTGAAAAATTTGGGAACTCGTCGGAACTTAGGAAAACGCCTGGGGTGAATTCCCACGAGTTCCCAAGATTTAATCAAATTCTAATCTATTGTTAACAGAATTCTAACAAATGCCGGTTATACTATAATCAGATAGTGCGGCAGGGAGAACACAATAGACAATAAGTTGGGTCGTGCAGAGGGTTCCAGTGAGAACCCGCCGCCCACAAAATTTAAAATAATAATCCCTATGCCTACTACAAGCGCCCGTCAATTTTGACGGGCGTTTGATTTTTAAACACCTCACTCATTTCTGTGGCGCAACGCCGCCCTGTTTGCTAAAGCCAAAGCTGGCTACCTGGATGGGATGGTAATCAAAGCCCAGACTTTCGGCGCGCAGGGTATGGGGACCAGGGGCCAAGCCGGAAATTTCGATATAGCCGCCGTGACGGCCATGCTTCGACCAGATGGCAGCGGTGTCGCCCCGCCATACTTCCACTCCATCGAACAAGACCCGTGCCCAGCCCTGGTAGGGGTCGCCCATAAACTGGACGCCCATGGCGGTGAAGGGCCGCTCCACCAGATGACCCGGTTCAGCATCCTCAGCGCAGCATAAACCCATTACGCAGCGGATCGGCCGGATCAATTAAAAATTCGTGACGGCCGGTGATGTGGGCCGTGCCAGCCGGTTTCCAGGGCCACGGTGGCAATGCCGATAATCCCGTGGCCGCACATGGTGCTGAAGCCTTCGTTGTGCATAAACAGGATGCCCAAATCCGCGCCCGCTATGACCGGCGGGGTAACGATGCAGCCGTACATGTCGGCGTGACCGCGTGGTTCCCACATCAGGGCGGTGCGGAGGTGATCCAAGTGCTCTTTGGCATAACGGCGTTTTTCTAAAATAGTTGCGCCCGGCAAATCGGGGAAGCCGCCGGTAATCACCCGGAACGGTTCGCCCTCGGTGTGGGCGTCAATTGTGGTGATTTTGAGCCAGTGGGTGGGGGGCGTCCAGTTTGTCATAGTATTTATCCTTGCAGAGGCCAGGGAACTAACGGAACTAACGGAACTAATGAAACTTGGGAAACCTAAACTCGCCTCAGTTCTCTTTTTCAGCATACCTGCCCATCGTCATCAATATAGCAGGAATCGGATTGGAAGCGCCGCCAGCGGGCGGTGAAGTGGGCCAGTTCTTCCAGATAGGCGCTGATGGCTCCCGGCCCGCTGACCAGGTGATTATTTTCGCGGATGGCCGGCAGGCTGACGTCCGCACCCAGATCAGCCGGGGCAGGCTCGCCTTCGACCACGATGACCTGATGGGCGACTACCATTTCCCGCAAGGCCGCTTCGATCTCGGCGCAGGCGGGGCAGTCGGCTGGGCGGTAGAGTTTGATCATGTGTGCCTCACTGCTCAAATGTGGATATACTGAGTATACTCAGTATATCCACATTTGCCAGCAGCGGCGGCTCCCACGCCGCCGCTACGCAGGCGTGGGAGCCTGCTCCGCTTCAAAAATTGGATCTACTGATACTGATCCTACCCGTGAGCGTCAAAGGGACAAATAAAAAACGCTCCCGCCAGCCGGCAGGAGCGTTTTTAGGGAAATAGCGTCGAGAACCTGGGCCTGTCACAGTCGTTCGTCATCGCTTCTGCCATCATCTATCTCCACTTTGAAAACCCGGTCAAATTGCATGATCCGCAGTACCCGGCTTAAATAGGGACTGGGGTTGTGCAGGACGATTTGAATATTCTGTGGCGAGAACTGTTGAGATAGTCTCAACAGCAACAGCAGCCCATGCGAGTCGAACTCTTTGAGGTGAGAAAAATCAATCACTAATTCGTCAGAGGCAAGTTTGAGCATGTGGTGCAGGATGACATTGTTTTCAACAGCCGAGTCCAGTTGAACTGCCTGAGGGGGGGTGGCGCCATTGAGTTCCAGCCACCAGCTTTCATTGGGATCTTTGCTGTTTCTTCTTTCCAGCCGTGCTTTTATCATAGTAGAACTCCTAAACCCTGGAGATTAGTAATTTTTTGAGACACGAGATTGCGTTATCTCCAGCCTCTGGCGGCAAACGGGTTGACATCCCCCTATATGTAGTAACCTGTACCCGCCCCTATGAGTGGAGAGAGTGGAGCAGACCATTACCAGGCAGGCACCTGGCTGGCTTCTTCCTCTTCAATCTCCTGCCATTTGAATTTTTGGCCCATCATCTTTTCTACGGCGGCGCGGTGGACCCGCCAGCCGTGCCCAGCCTTAAAGGCCAGCAGCCGGCCCTGATTGCACCAGCGCCAGACTGTGCTCCGGCTCACCTTGAGATAGACAGCCACTTCCTGTACGGTCAAAATTTCATCCATCAAAATACTCCTTCAACCAGTCAAACTCGCCTATACCAGTTGTAAATTCGTTGAATCTCAGGCATAATAGAGTCTCTAAAATGGACGCGCCTCCGCTTAAAGACTCCGGTTATTTTGCCAACATTTGGCAGTTTGTAGAAACTGCTGCATACTAATTTTAACACAAAATCCGTACCTCGACCCGCACAAAACTTATACAAAACCCATCCAGTTGCAAAGGGGCTTATGGACCTGAAAGCCTTCGGCCAGAAATTACGACAACTCCGCAATGCCAGCGGCTTGAGCCAGGATGAACTGGCCAAGCTGATCCCGGTAGCCACCACCCTTGTCTCTAATTGGGAGCGAGGCTATCAGCACGGAAACCGATTTTGGCGGCCCGACCGGGTCTCACTGGTGATCCTGGTTAAATTTTTTGCCGGCTATCTGAACGCCAACGAAGCCCAACGCTGGCTGGCCCTGGCGGATCACACCCTGACCCGCGAGGAACTGACGCAGATCTTTCCCGATTACATCCCCCCAGCCGACCCCGGCCGGCTCCGGCCCACTATCCTGGCCCTGCTGCCGGAGCAGCGGCTGTTTGGGATCAGCCAGACCCATGCACAGGTGCGCGGAGCGCTGGAACAGCCCGAAGCCCCCTGGCTGGTGGCGCTCGACGGCATTGGCGGCATTGGCAAAACTTCGCTGGCCGGGGCGCTGGTCCGCGAACTGGCCGCTACCGGCCGCTTTTGCGAGGTGGCCTGGGTGAGCGCCAAACAGGAAGAGTTTTCGCCCGGCAGCGGCATTGGCCCGACTCATCGCCCGGCGGCCCTCGACCCCAGCGCTCTGACCAACAGCCTGCTGGAACAGATGGGCGACCTCTTTATGCTGACTCGCCCTCTGGCTGAACGACAGGCCGGCCTGGCCGCGCTGCTCAAAAAGCAGCCTTATCTGGTGGTGATTGACAACCTGGAAACCCTGGAAGATTACCAGAGCGTCATCCCTCTGCTGCGCCAGTGCGCCAACCCGACCAAGTTTTTGCTGACCACCCGCCACGCCCTGCACGCCTATGAAGATGTTTATTGTCTCAGCCTGCCCGAACTGAGCCGGGATGATGTGCTGGCCTTGCTGGTTTACGAAGCCCAGGTGCGCGGCCTGACCGCCCTGGCCGAAGCCAGCCCGGCCCAACTCGACAGTATTTACCAAGTGGTCGGCGGCAACCCGCTGGCGCTCAAACTGGTGGTGGGCCAAATCAGGGCGCTGCCGCTGGCCCAGGTGCTGGAGAACCTGCGCCTGGCCCAGGGCAAAAAGGTGGACGACCTGTATACCTACATTTACTGGCAAGCCTGGAACGCCCTGGACGAAGCCGGCCGCCAGACCTTGTTGGCCATGCCGCTGGCCCAAAACGGTACCCTGGCGCAGCTTGCCGCCCTGAGCGAGCTGGACCAGACCGCCCTGACCCAATCGCTGGAACATCTGGCCACCCTCTCCCTGCTCGACGTCAGCGCCAATCTGGAACAGCCCCGCTACCGCATTCATCGCCTGACCGAAACCTTCCTCCTCTATGAGGTCATCAAATGGCAGCAGCCGATACCTTAGACCCCGCCCCCAACCCTCCATCTCTCCCCCCCCGGCCCCCCGACTATGCCCGCCTCTTTGAGCAGCGGATTTTGCGGAATGCCCATTACTGGCGCGACTTTTTGAACGATCACGGCGAGGACATAGCCGCCCTGGACGGCGAACGCGACGGGATCGTGCAGGCCCTGGGCTATGCCCTGGACGTGGCCGAAGCCTGGTCGCCCGCCTACGAGGTGATGACCCGCTTCTCGCCCTATCTGGAGCGGCGCGGCGCCTGGGCAGGCTGGAACCCGCTGCTGGAGCAGGTGGTCCGGCAGGCTGAAGAACGCGGCGACCTGGCCGCGGCCGTCACCCTGTCCACCCGTGTTA
>JAAUSP010000080.1 GCA_012032575.1 Anaerolineales bacterium
AGGCTTTGCAATCCTCTCTCGCAAAGAGAAGGCCCTCCGGGAAAGAGAAGCAAAGCTTAACGAGCAGACCAAACAGGTTCAAGAAGCTGTCGAAACCATGGAACGGCTTAAACAAGACCCGTCAGCTTTTTTTGAATTAATGACCAAGTTTGGTTTTAAGCTTGAAGATGTCATCACAAAATCCGAAGCGCTTTATCGAAATGATCCCGATGCAATCGCCGTTCGAGGCGTTAAAGATGAAGTCGCGGAACTAAAAAGAAAACTTGCTGAAAAAGAAAAGAATGAAGCAAGACTTCACGAAGAACAACAAATCTCAGAAGGCCGAAGTATGGTTAAAGAGTATGCGAAATCGAACAGCGACAAGTTCGAACTCATCAATGCCAAACAAGCCTTCGACCAGGTTTTCGATGTAATGGTCGCGTATTTCGAGGAAACCAATGGTAAAATATTAAGCGAGCACGATGCATGCCTTTATGTCGAGTCCGAGCTCGAGAAAGAGGCACAAAGAGAACTCGAATCTCTTCGGGGCTCAAAGAAATTCGCAAGCATTTTTGGTGGAAATGCAAATGAAAAATCACCGTCATTGGAAAAAGAAAAATCAAAGCTAGCCTCTGTAATCGATCCTCTTGCTAATGGTCGAACATCGGTTATTCCTCAAAAAGGGGATAATGTATTAACAGAACAAGACAGAAAGGCAAAAGCAATTCGTCTTATAGAACAATTAACAAGGGAGAATTAACATTCAATGACACAGACAATAACTCTAATCGATGCCGTTTTAAAAGAACTTTATGATGGCCAGGAATTAACAGACTTAACCTATGATAATCGACCATTTTTGGCCATGGTGCCGAAAGAAGGTGATTTCACGGGTCGTAGTTATCCGCTTCCTATCCTTTTTGCCGGGGGAACCAACGTTGGCTCGACATTTGCCACTGCTCAAGGAAATGGCGGCTACGCTCGATACGACTCTTTTCTTTTGACTCGAACAAATTATCACGGCATTGCAAGAATTGACGCAGAATCTGTCCTTGCCGCTAAACAAGGCCCTGGCGCCTTTATTGACGGCGTAAAAGGGGAGGTTGATGCGGTAATCAATAAAGTTTCCAATGACTTGGAAGCCTATATGTTCGGCGTGAACGGCATTTTGGGCCAACTCGACTCAACCTTAACCGTGGGCGCTTCGGTGACTGGCACCTTGTTAGACACCTCCGCCATCGTAAACTTTGAAGTTGGCGATGTCCTCGGGTCCATCTCAACCTCTGGCTCAAGTGAACGAGCCACAACCGCCATTGTGCAACGTGTTGATCGGGATGCGGGAACCATTTTCGTTAATACCCAATGGACCTCCAATTTCTGGTTAACAAGCGATTACCTCGTGAAAGCGGGTTCTTATGCTTTGACCCCTGCCGGTCTTGGCGCTTGGATTCCGACCACAGCTCCTGCCGTTGGTGGCGCAAGCTTCTACGGTGTTGACCGCTCGGTCGATCCCGTTCGCTTAGGTGGTGTTCGAATTGACGGCTCATCTTTAGGAACCATCATAGAGACTCTTAACAAAGGTGTTCAACGCCTTGTTCGAGAGGGTGGCAAACCTGACGTTTGCTTCATGAATCCTGAAGACGTGGAAAGATTGCTTAACGAAATGGGAAGCAACAGAATGTTCACCAATGTGGACACCACTTCTGCCAACATTTTGTTCAAAGCGATTGAGGTTATGACTTCAAACGGTGCCGTCAAGGTGGTTCCTGCCGCTAAATGTCCAAAAGGTCGATGCTACCTTTTGACCATGAAGACTTGGGTTCTCAAGTCAATCGGCAAACCTGTTGACATTCAGACTTTTGACGGCCTCCGGGCCCAAAGAGTCTATAATGCTGACTCGCTTGAAGTTCGGGTTGCATTCCGAGGAGCCTTAGGCTGCAAAGCCCCGGGTTGGAATGCGGTCTTAACCTTGCCAACTGCTTAATTTCTCTTATAAGTTTCTGTTTTGCTCGCCCGCTCCTGTCTCTCCTGGCAGGGGCGGGTTTTTTTTATTTGGCGGGAATACAAAAGAAAAACTATTTAATCAACGAAGGAGTTGTGAATACGTCTCCTTCTAAAATATTAAAAAGGATGGATAAAATAACATGAGTTCAAAAATGAATTGGCGGATGAAGGCAAGTGAAAGAGAATTGGTGACCATTGCCGGTCATTTCGTGACTTCTGGAACAAACGGCGTGGTCATTGCACAGACAATCGGCCCAGGGAGCAATCCTGTCTCAGGATCTCGAACAGGCCTAGGTTTGTATACGTTAACTTTGGGAGATAGATTTCCAAGCTTGCACAGCTTTCAGTTTTCTGTCGGCTCTCCGACGGTGACTCCTTATAGGGCGCAGCTTGTTTCGTCTTCTGCCTCTGTGCAACAGGGCACATTGACTCTTGGTTTGGTTTCGGGATCTTCAACAGCGTTTGGAGCCCCGACCACAGCGTTGACTTGTTCGTATACGCTGGTCTTAAAGAATAGCGCAGGAACCTAATTTTAATTGGAGGGCTCTTAAATGGCCAGAACGTATACGGCACTTCAATTAATCGACCAGGCTCTGACTCGGGCGGAGCAATCAGGCTCTAACTTTATTTCCCAAAATGAAGCTCTGGATTATCTGAACTCTGCTCGAGCGGAGCTGGATGAGTTTCTATATTCCGCCTACAATGGAGATTATAACTTAACCGATTATTCTTTAACCACGGTTGCAAATTCGGCTTCGTATGTTCTCCCGACAGATTTCTACCGTCTTTCGAATGTTGCTTTGCAGGAGGGAAATCGGTTCTATTCTCTTGATCGGATAAACATGAGGGAAAAAAACCGTATGAATAACTCCCTTTCTGCCTGGCCAAGAAACGCGGGTTATCGAATCGAAGGGACAGAAAGAATCACCTTCTTTCCAACCCCAAACAACGCTTCGACCATTATCATAACCTACCAACCCGCTCCGGCAATCATAATAGACACCTCGACCGTGATCCCCGATTATAACGGGTACTCGACGTTTATTGTGGACACCATTGCAATGAAGGTGGCCCTTAAGATGGAAATGTATGAACGGGTCGGCTATCTTAAAGCAAGCCGAGAAGAATGGAAAAAAGCAATCATTGAGAATGCCCAACAAAATGATTTAACGCAACCCGGCAAAGCCTTTATAAGGGGAGATGCTTGGTGGGATGATGATTTTGATGGGGGCTATTGGTAATGCTTTCGAGGGAGCAAGAGGAAGCTCTAAAAAAGATAATTGACGGCAAGTTCTTTAACGGGATATTGCTTCCAGGCATTAGGGTTTATGATGCGCCGACCAACGTTGCCCATTCATTGGGAAGAGCTTGGAATGGGTTTGTCATAACCAATAAAACAGGGTCTGTTGATGTCTTTGCCCCTTTAACCAATGTCCCAAAAGACAAATTCATTGTTTTACAGGCAAATGCAAATAACCCGATCACAGTTTCTCTAAGCACCGTTTCTGGGGCTACCTATTTTGGTGAGCAATTTTGGATAACCTCGTCAGCTCTAACCCAAACTTTTTCAGGAACAACCATCGCGAATACAAAAGAGGCAATCGCTCTTAATAACATAACACTCCCTTCGGGAACCTATCGTGTTGAAAGCCAATTTGCTTGGCGGAACTCCGCAGCAACAACATCTTTGCAATTATCTATGAGCGTAAACGGAGCCCAGGTTGGAGGTTTATTTAGGCAAGAATTGAGCGACACAAATGTTAATGAAAGGAATATTATTCATAGGGTTGATTATGTTGCGATCACTGGCGGAGTTTGTTCGTTTAGACTTGCAGGCTTTATGTCAGCCGCCTCGACAGGTTCGATGAACGATCGAAAGCTTACAATTTGGCGGACAGACTTTTCAACAGGAACATCCGGAGGAGGAGGGTCAAGCACGCTATTAACACCTTCGAGTGTTAATACTTTGATTGACTTGTATTTATTCTAGCATGAGAACCACGAGGCAACAAGTCAATATTTCCTTTTTCAAAGGAATAGACACCAAAACGGATGATAAGCTTTTGCAGGATAAGTTTCTTTTGCTTGAGAATGCAGAGTTTGGCTTTCCTCAAGGCGTTCTCTCAAAACGAGCAGGATTCTCTCAGGTTTCGGCAAGCGGGTTAAGCGCCACCTTTGTTGACCAAGTTGTGGTCGGATTGGCTTCTCAAAAGAACAACCTCTATGCCTTACAAGATAATCGAAGTCTTATTTATGATGCTCGTGGAGGAATCTGGAATACTCAAGGAAAAATTGGTGGGCTTAACACGTCATTGGAAACCTCTCCAATAATCCGGAATGATTATGACCAGACCAAGCAACAAATTGCTTACAATGGCAGCTCAGAACCTACCCTTGTTTTGAGCGCTTGGGAGGATTCTCGGGGAGGCATTCGATACCAAATTGCAAACACCTCCGGCTCGATTATCGTTCCTGACCGAGAGTTGGTTTCTTCTGGAACCTTTCCAAAAGTTATCTATCAATCCTCAAACTCAACCTTTTGGATTTTATACATTAGAGCTTCAACAATTCGAGGCCATTCGATCGCCGAAAGCAACCTTTATACCGCTTCGGCGGGAACAAACTTTATCAACTCGGTGACCTCAAGCGATTTATACGATGTCGACGCAATGGGTGGAACATCAAGATTTGCAATTGCTTATGTTGACACAACCAACACTCTTAATGCCCGGCAATACTCTTCGGCGGGGTCTCAGCTCGGGTTAAACATAACAACACAAACCGCCAGCGATGCAAGGCTTTTGAAAATAAAGACCCTTTCAACCTTGTCCGGTTCTCTGGTCGGTGTTCTTTATTCTTCGGGCACCATTGCGCGATTGGGTGTCTATAACTTTTCAGATTTTACGACCTTTCTCGCCCCAACTACAGTTTTAACCGCTTTGGATAACCAAACCTATAACGCCACAATGGCGGCCAGGGCGGGAACAAATATAATCGACCTTTTCTATGATCGGGTTTCTAACTCAACATCTCCAGATTATGCCCGAACAATCATTGGTTTGCAGGTTATGGACACCACAGGAAGCCTTGGCTATTCAACCACAGCGGGCTCACAAATCTTTCAGGCTGGTGTCGGCCTTGCTGGGGATGCGGTTCACATAAACGGAAAGACCTTCATCCCCGTTGTCCACGAAAGCATAACCCGAACCGCAGCGCCTTTGATTGCCCCTCCTGTGCAATCAACCTGGTTTTTGCTCATGAACTCCTCTTCGGTGCCTATCGTTTCAACCAAGGCGTTTTATAGCGAAGCAGGACGCATTGAGAGAAGCCATGGCATTCCCCCCGCCCATTCCCTGGTCTTCGGAGGAAAGGCGTTTATAGGGGCCGTGGCGAATCGTAAGGGGGCAATCAAGACAAACCTTTCGGGTGCCTCTTTCTTCTCCCCTTTGGGCCTGACCGAAATGCGGGTCAATCTCGAGTCAACCCCGCAATCTGTCGAAGTCAATGACGCGATTTATTTTGATGGCGGAATTGTCTCTTATAACGATGGTGCTCGAATGCAAGAGGTTGGCTTTCACTTAGCCCCTGACAACATTTCGGGAACCTCTTTCGGATCTGGAACAGGTGGAAGCGCCGGAGCGGGAACTTATGGTTACATTTTCACCTACGAAAGCATTGATAATCGAGGAAATAATACCCTTTCTGGAAGAAGCATTCCTTATTTCCTAAACGCAACAAGCACATTTTCGCACGTTTTATCCTTGTATAACACGCATTTATCAAACCGTCCAACGGGTTCGATTGTGACTCGATTCTGGAGAACCCAAGCAAATCAACAAGTTTACAAGCTTGTCTCCGAGAGAACTTCGACAGGGGATGGAGATTTAATCCAATTTTCTGACAACGTGAGCGATGCAACCTTGGATGACAACCAATTGTTAAATACCCAAGAGCTTTCAAACATAAGCCCTCCCGCATCTCACGCAATTTGCAATCATAGAAATAGAGTTTTTGTTGCGGTTTCGGACAATGACAACGACATTTGGTATTCCAAACCAAAAGCGGTCGGTATTCCCGTCGAATGGGGGGAAAACCAAATAATTTCCTGCCCAAGCGAAGGAGGCCGCATAACAGGCCTAGCGTCTTTGTCGGGGTATTTGGTCATCTTTAAGAATGACCGGATTTACCTTGTCGAAGGTGAAGGGCCAGACGCAGCGGGAAATGGAACAGGATTTTATCCTCCCCAACTCTTGGCATCTGCCGATGTTGGTTGCATTTCGAAGCACTCAATTGTTTATTGCCCTCAAGGCGTCATGTTTCAGTCTCGAAGAGGCATCATGCTTCTTGATAATGGGTTAGGATTAAGCTTTATCGGAGCCCCCGTCGAAAGCTATACGACCGGAACGATCAACTCGGCGGTTCTTTCACCAGAGACAAACACAATAAGATTTACACTCTCTGGCTCGAGCTCACCAATGCTAACCTATGATTATTCCTATGGCTTTTGGAATACCTTCTCCGATAAAGGGGCAAGACACTCGGTCATGCTCTCTCCGGTCATTGGAAAGACAAATCATTTTGTTTTGCATACCGATTCGAGAAACCTCTTAAATCAGAACATAACCAGCGCCTCTTGTCAGGATTATCTAGGAACAGGGTCTTCGGGATACTCATTAAGATTTACCACCGGTTGGATTTCTTTAAATCAAATCTCGGGGTACAAAAGAGTTCAAGAGGTTGCTTTTCTTGGAAAGGTTAAATCCTCCTCAAGGGTCCAAGTTCGCGTTTTCTATGACTTTAATGATTCTCAAGAGGATTCAAGCCTGGACACTTATACAATCGATGTCTCCGCTCTATCTTCAGGAAATACCTTGTTCCGTGTTCCGATGAGAAAACAAGTCTGCTCAAGCATTAAGTTCGACGTGCGAGACATTGCCTCGACGGGAACCAATCCCCCGGATGGTGAAGGAATTGAATTGGCTGGGATGTCAATAATCTATCGTGGCCTTGAAGGGATCTCTAAATCCCCTTGGCGAGGCAATAACTAATTAAAGGAAGAAATAAATTATGGGCTTTTTCGACGATGTAGGGAATGTGATCAAAGGTGCCGGCAAAAAGATTGGCGGTTCAATCGTGGAGGCGACCACCATTGATGAAGATGACCGACGCCGGGATGAGCAAGATGCCCAACAAGAGCAACGCCGTCGAGACGCCGAAGCTGCCCGAACAGAGGCAGGAATCATAGGCTCTCAACCCGGAGCACAAGATTTAAACTTTGTTAATTCACAGGATGCAGCCTATCGAAGAGCTCTTGACGCAGAGCGTGAAAGAAATCGAACACGATCCGCCCCTTCCGCAAGGCCCGTATCGGTTGGTCAGAACGCTCCGATAAACGATCGAGAGAACCAATTTAGAACCGCTCAAATGGACTTGGTCGCCAAGCTTCAAGCTCAAGCCAACGGCCAGGGTCCAAGCCTTGCCCAAAATCAGCTCAACCAAGCAACCTCTCAAACGCTCAACAATGCCCTTGCATTGCAAGCGGCTCAAAGGGGCATGGGCTCTGCCTTGGCAGGAAGAAACCTCTTAAACGCTCAATCAAGCGCCTTGCAGCAAGCCGCAGGTCAAAGCGCGGATGTTCGCTTGCAAGAACAAATGGCCGCCCAAGGCCTTCTTGCGAATGTCTTAACCCAAGGTCGGGGCCAAGACCAGGCTGTCGACATCGAGCAGGCAAGACAAAACCAAGCCGCAATTCTTGCCCAAGCTGGTTTTGATACACAACTCTCTATGGCCGATTTGTCTGCTCAATTGCAAACCCAAGCAGGTCTTGACCAAATGACCCAATTTCTCTTGACCCAAGGTTTTAACCAAAACGAAGCCGAACGAAAGGCTCGTGAGTTTGCTGCACAACTCGCCTTGCAAGAACGTCAAGGCTTTCTTAACGCTTCTATCCAAGGTGAGCAGCTTGCTCAACAGGATGAAAATGCCGATCGAGACTTTGCCGCAAAGCTTGTTGGAGCGGGTTCCTCGACCGTTGGAGGGGCTTTGGCCGTTGCCTCGGATATGAGGCTTAAGACAAACATTCAAAAAGTTCAAAATGGGCCCCTTGGCGTTCTGTCTCAAAATGTGAATAAGCTTCTGAGCGATAAAGAGGAAAAGAAGGAAAAAGAAGAAAAACCTTCAATTGAGAATATGCTCAAAAAACTCAAAGCTTATCGATATGAATATAAAGATGGCGAGAAACATGGCGAAGGAAAACAATTCGGTGTCATGGCCCAAGACCTTGAAAAAACCCCTGAAGGGAAATCAATGGTTAAGGAAACCAAAGACGGCAAAATGGTTGATGTCGGCAAGTTGGCCAATGCTGCCATGGCCTCGGTCGTTTCTATGCATGAAAAGCAAGAAGCCCTCGAAAGCAAAGTCTCAGAGCTTGTTAAGATAATGAAAGCCAAACGAAAGGAGAAATAAATGAATCCCGACCAACTTAAAGCACTTCTCGATGCGGGGCAGATTTCTCAACAAACCTATGATTTGATGGTTAAACAAAACCTTCAAGCTGCAACTGCGCAGTCTATTGTTAGGGGTTCGGATAGGTCGGGATTGTTCGGCAACCAAGTCGGCGAAATGCCGATGTCCCCCAATGACCAAATGGCGGCGCAAGAGGCCCAAAGCCTTGCCATGCCCTCCAAGGATGCCTTTCAACGCTTCGGGGTTCTTTCAAATATTCCTGACGGAGCAGGCATAACCGCTGACGACCTTCTTTCAAGGTCAGAACAAAAGCAAATTGTAAATGATGCTCAGGTTGTTGACCCGATGAAAAGGATTGCTCGGTTTGATGAGCGGGCTTCTCAAATCAACGCGCCTTCCCCGGAACCAAAAAAAGAATATGTTCCGATGGCTCAAGCTCCAATCCAGGAAACCTCAACACAAGCAGGCATGAAAATTGTTGAGCCAATCATTCCAGATGATCAGAAAGTTCGAGATGCTGCCCAAGCCGCGAAAGATGCCGCTCAAAAGGCTGTTGAACCCCAAGAAGACTTTGGAGATGCAATCTCAAACATTTACAAAAACCTAGCCGATGATGCGGAGTATAACGCAGAGAAGCAAAGAATCGTTGATGTTGACTATCGAAACCGCATTCAAACGGAGCAAGACAAATTAACAGAACTTATGAGCCAAAAGATAGACCCAAAAGCATTTTGGAATGACCAAGGCGCAGAAGGTAAGATTGTCAATGTTCTTGCTATCGCATTGGGCGCATTGGGATCTTCCTTAAATGGAACCCCAAACTTTGCGTTAAACATTATCAATAAAAAGATAAATGATGATCTGAATGCACAAAGAATTAATCAGGGTAGGGCTGTGCAATTGCAAAGCGGAATCTTGGCAGAAACCCGCAAGAGCTTTCAAGAGGAAAGCCAAGCCTTATCAGCGGCTCGATTGGTGGCGTTGGATAAAGCCAAAGCTTTGGTCGAGGCTGAAAGAGGAAAGTTCAAGAGCGCCGAAGCGCAAGCCAAGGCCGACCAAATTAAAGCAGGCCTCGATCTGCAAACCGAAAAGGAGCTTTTGATTTTTAATTCAAATGCTGAGATTGAAGCGTCCAAAGTCATGGCAACTCAACTTCGCTATGCCGAACAACTCCGTCAAAAACAACTCGGAGGTGAAGGTGTCATCGGAGAAATCAATAGCAAAATTAAAGATCCCAAAGAACGAGCAGATGCCTTGGAGGAGGTTCGAAAGAACCAAGTCATGGATATCGCTCAAAAGGAAGTTCGCAATGTTTTGGAGGAGCTTAAAGGCTTGAATAAAGCATTGATGCTTATTCCAGGAACCGAAGCTAATGTCAAGTTCAAAGCTGCTCGAGCAAGGCTTGAACAGCTTTTGCGCTATACCTTAAAAGGGCAGGGCGTTCTCTCTGACCGAGATGCGATTGCTTTTCAGGATTTAATAACCACAAAATGGGATTTAATGCTTGGAAATGCTGATGCGCGAAATGAGGAATTGCTAGGATTTTTGGAGGCCAAAAGACCGCCGACCACAGTCCTTGATGGGTTCGGTATTAATCGTCTAGGGGTCAAAGCAAAGAATCAAGAACCTTCCCAAAGCGCTCAACCTTCCCAAAGCGCTCAACCTTCCCAAGCGGGGGAACAAGAAAAAGTAAGCATGACCTTGGACAAGCCAACCAATCTTGAATCAAAGATTCCGGAAGGAATAAAACAAACCTTCGTCAATGCCGCCACAAGGGCCGAACAAGAATCGGGAATCCCAAAAGATGTTCTCTACGCTTTTGCGGAAAAAGAAAGCCGATTTAATCCACAGGCAAAAAATCCTAACTCAACTGCAAAAGGAATGTTCCAATTTATCGATTCAACCGCCAAGCGATTCGGTCTTGATGATCCCTATGACGTTGAAAAGTCAACCCTGGCCGCTGGAAAGTACCTGGCTTATCTGGCCAAGAGATTTGACAATGACATCGAATTAATGGCCAAAGCTTATTATGCCGGGGAAGGAAGCGTTGACAATGCCTTAAAAGCTGGTCGAAGAGACTTGACGGCAGAGGACATCTCCTATTTCAGCGATGCCGGGAAAAAGAAGACAACCGCAGAATACGCAAATCAATACCCCAAGAGCATCTTGAAATCCCTTGGAAAAGGATAGTTAAGCATAAATGAAAGTCTTTGATTTTAACCAAAATCTTGAAATTGATGTTCCAGAGGAAAACCTCCAAGAGGCCATCCTAAACGGAAACATAGGTTTCGAGAAGGGCAAACAATTAACTTTGATTGACCCGTCAGGCAAACGCCTTGAGGTTCCTGCCGAACAAGCAAAAGAATACCTTAAAGCAAAGTTCGAGGTTGTTCCCCCGAGCAGGCTTGAAAATGAAGCAAAAGAAGAACTCTTCGGTTCTCGACCAATCGAAGCAGGCCTTGCTGGCGTTGCTCGAGGCCTTTCTTTTGGCTTATCCGATCAGCTCCTCACCAAAACCGGGTTGGTTGAGGAAGAGACCCTTCGAGAAATCAAGGAACGCAACCAGGGCGCTTCCATTGCCGGTGAGCTTGCCTCTTTGCTTATCCCTGTCGGAGAGGCCTCAGCTCTTGTCAAGGGAACCTCAAAGGCTGGAAGAAGCATTGAAAAGGCTGTCTCAACCGCCTTGGCCGAGGAGCTCCCGGGCATTGCCGCTCGAAGAATTGGCCAGCAATACCAAGACGGCTTGGTCAAGGCTGCGGTCAAAAGAGCCCTTTCGGAAGGCGCAGGCTCTGCCTTTGAGGGCGCAGCATTTGGGGCAGGGCACTTGGTTTCGGAAGAGGCTTTGGGCAATGCGGAGTTTAATGCGGAGTCTGTCATAAGCTCCGTTGGCACCGGAGCCTTGCTTGGTGGAACCTTCGGCGCCGCATTGGGCATTGGAGAGGTTGGGGTCAAAAGAGGCCTCGATAAAGCAAGAGATTCCTTTAAGCACGCCTATAACCGAGCCTTTCCAAGAAGTGGTGATCCCGCCAAAGTTCTTTCATCAGCAAGAGGAAGATTTGATTTAATCTTTGCAGATACCGCGGTGAAAGAACGCATCCTTGCCGGAGGCGGAAACATTGATGATGACTTTGTAAAGAGCATCGGAGAAATTGGGGATGCTTCAAAGAAAAGCATCGAATTGGTTGATAAACAGGTCAATCTCGGTGTTGGCGGAAAGATTGGTCTTCGAAACGCAAGAAAGAAAATCTTGCAAGATGAAGGCTACCTTGAGGCCAAAGAAGCCTATCTTGAAAGCGAACGAATGCTTTCCAAAGCTATTGGTGGGGAGACCGATGACATTGCAAGGTTTCTCGGTCAGAAATCCGAACCAAAACCAAGCATTATCAAAATGGCGAAACAAGAGCTTGACGACGCTGAACAGGCTTTCAAGGATGCTGAACAAGCCTTTAAGAAATCAAAGAACATCGCCGGGAAACCAAAAAAAATACCAGAGATTGATGATGAACTCTCCAAGGTTCAAGGCGAACTCAAAGCGGTTCAAAAACAAATCAAACAAAACCAAAAAGAACTTAAAGATTTGTATTCAAAAGCAGAACCCTATGATGGCGATGATGCTTTGTTTGAAAACCACTTTCTTGAGGTTGAAGCCTCGGAAGCTCGGCTTAAGAATCTAAAAAGCCTTGAAGAAAACATTAAGACAGACCTTATCAAAGCAAAGAAGGGAAAGACCATCCAACCTGTTGATGATGCCCAATTCCCTTACAATGTTAAATCCTATGACCTCTTGAGCGAACCTGATGATTTGTTGATAAATCTTGAGGTTGCAAAGAAAGACCTCGAAAGGGCAAAAAGAAATCTTGAGAAGGCAAAGCAAGCCAAACCAAAGCAGGCCCCCATTGATTTGGAAGCCTGGCCGTTTTCAATCAATAAGCTTGACCTCGCCAAGAAGCTTGACGATCCCAACTTTCAAACCAAGGTCAATTCTTACTTTCAGCATGCAGCCGAGCTTAACGATGCCACCAACCGCGCATACGCCGTTTTAAAGGCTCCAAAGGAGCTTGACCCCTCTGCCCTGACCGAGCTTGTTAAACGCAACCTAGGCGAAGCCAAGACGATTAGAGAGGTTTCTAGGCTCAAGGTATTCTTGGAGTCTCTTGACGAGCATATCAAGTCTGGTGGTCAGGTTTCCGAAAGCATGCTTAACCGCCTTGGGCGAGCAATCGATGACATTCCTGAACCATCCGGTCAGGGCCTTAATCAAGCCTTCTCAAGCGAAAATGCAGAGATTATCCGGTCGTTAAAGCCAGGGCTAAAATCAAGCTATGCCAAGACAAGAAAGCAGGCCTATCTCACCCCCAATGGCCTTCCTACTCTCCCCAAGATTGATGGCGAACTTAAAGGTGCCATCGAAGGTGTTTTGGTCGCAAACCTTGCCACCGAAATGTTGGGAACCATTGGAAAAGTCGGAATTGCCTCGCTTGCCGCTTATAAAGGCGGGAAGTTTCTTTACGACAACCCAATCATTGCCGCCAAAGGTTTGTTGGCCCTTGAAAAGGCCACCAAAGGAACCCGGGAGTTTATCAACAAGGCTGTGAAAGGCATCTTTAACAATGCCCCTCGAATCGGAGCAAAAGCTTTGACACCATTTGCTTCAAGCCAAATCCTAACCAAACCCGTCAAGGATGAAAAGCTTGACCAATCATTTGCGAGAATTGAAAATGATTTAAACGAAGTCTTTGCATACGGCAATCCTGCCGAAAAGATTGAGAACAACCTTGGCAACCTTTTGGAGGTTGCCCCACAAATTGCATCGAATATGGTTCAAGGAACTTTGAGAAATCTTGAATATCTTTATGACCGCTTGCCGAAAGCCTCGGTTAAGCCTGACGTTTTGGCGGGGTTCAAGGAAAGGTTGGATTCTCTGAAATGCAAAGATTTAAAAGGATTTATGACGTGGTCATGAACCCCGGTCAGGCCTTGGAAAAGATGATCGATGGAAAGTTAAGCCTCGAAGAAATGGACGCCTTAAGGGCAACTTCTCCAAAGCTTATGGCTTATGTCCAAGAGCTTGTGATGGAAGAGGCGGAGAAACAAGAAAAAATAACCTTTGCTCAAAAAGAGAAAATCAAAAGGATTCTTGAGCAAGCCGATCCCTATCAAAATGTTGCCCAAATTCAACTTGCCTTCCAAGGTGAGGAGCAGGCGCCAAAAGGGGTCAATATTAAAACAAGAGATTTGGCGGATAACATGAGACCAAGGAGCGATAGGCTTAAGGTCTAAACAACTAATTAAAAAGCGAGGAATAAACAAACAATGTCAGCACCATTTTCGTACAGATACTTTTTAGGGGCAAGCGAACAAATCGTTACCTTTCCAGCACGAACCGAGTTTTTCGAGGTTAGATGTCTTTCTGGGTCCACCGCAGGTTGCGCAATTTCGTTTGCGTCGCAGACATCTTCTTCGGACATTAATCGCAATTCAATTCCTTTATCTGGAAGCCAAACCTTTTCCTCTTATGCATCGGTCAAAAACCTCTATCTGCGAAGAATTGATGGCTCTGGCGTTTCGGATGTTACCGTTTACGCTGAGCTTGTTCCGACCGCGGGAACTGTGACCAATCGTTTGACAGGGTCTGGAATAACCTCCTAAAAAGGAAAACAAAATAAATGCGGGATAAGTTTGACAGAAGAGCATTTAGGGAGTCAGGTTGGCGAAGAAGAACCCCAAGATTTGGGCAGCCGGCCTTAAACATTGCGTTTTCACCTCCAATACCTCCAAGCGGTTGGTCAAACTCATTTTCAACCTTTTTCAACGGACTTGATGAACTTCTTTCCGGTTCTGTTCCTATGACCGGTTCGCAGGCCGAAACAGGATTGCCTATCGGCGCCACCGGCTCGTTTGCTTGGTCGCTTTGGATTTATGGTTCCGGAACCGCTCCAAGTTCTTGGTTGGGAGGTTCTGGAAACGAAACATTGTTCACAATCGGCAACCAAGGTGCCGGTGTCGGTTCTCGGTTTTTACAGCAATCTTTTAAAACAAGAGACAGCGTCCCAGGAACTTTTGAGTGGACATTCTATGAAACCAGCCCAGACGGAACGAGCACAACCGCCCGATTTTCGGCCCCGGATGTTTTTGTGTGGAACCACATTATCTTATCATTAAATGGAGCCGGAGCAACCAACGCTGATAAAATAAGGATTTATATTAATGGGGCAGAGCAAAGCCCGACATTTGTGGGAACTTTGCCGGGGGCGTTATTAACCTCTTCATTACCTTTGGTTCTTGCGTCCGCAGGAACTTCTCGTTTTGGAGCATTTGCGATTGATGAACTTTGCCTTTATAACACAAACCTGACCCAATCCCACGCGACCGCTCTTTATAACGGTGGAACTCCGGTTGACCCGACCAGCATAACGGGCTCTTCTAACCTTGCGCATTATTGGCGATTTGGAGATGAAACCGATGCTGACCCTACCATCTATGATAGAACAATTTTGGCGGGAATAACACCAATCAACTTCACAATGATAAACATGGACGCAAGCAACATAACCGCTTCTGTCGCCCCCGCCGGAACAATAAGTTGGCCATAATCTATTTATAGGTAATGAAAATCCTATACTTTGTCTTAATTTTTCTTGCATTATCTTTATCCGCAATTCCCGTTTTTGCCTTGCCTGGTGAAGCGGAAACAATCCAGGCTCTTGATTATGTTAATGAAATAACCGATTGCTCGCCTCGTTATTATGGCGGGCAGTATCATAATCTTTGCGATATTTCGCCAGCACTTCAACAAAGCATTTACGAATGCGAGGCAAGGACGCAAACAAGCAATTTAACCGGAGATTTACGATGTGAAATCAATGTTCGTCCGGGTTTGTATTTTATGGGCTCTCGTGTTGATATTTGTGGGGCAGTTGCAATTGATTTAAATGATAGCAAATTAATGACCGGAGCGGGGGTTTCGCCTTTCCTGTTTAATGGTTATGGTCTTTGCCTTGCTCAATCAAGACCTTCGGCCGGGACTTCAAGCATAGAAAATTTCCTTTTAAGGCGAATGGTCCCAAGTGATACCTCCTCGGTTACGGCTGTGGAAATTCACGCTCCAATTCGTATGAGGCGATTTAGCATTTTAGGATATACAAGAGGAGTTGTTTTAACAGCTAATGGTTCTCCATCTTTGCCGGAAGATAGAAGCCTCGCAAACTCTTGGATAATCCAAGACGGGTCTATTCAATCATCTGGTCATTCAGGGATTTATATTGACGGCCCAGATGTAAATGTCGGCCTTCTTGAACGGGTTGGCTCAACCTCCAATTGCAAACAAGGAACTCAAATGTCTCTTGACCTTGGCTTACCTTGCGCCGATGTTTTTGATGGGTCATTTCTGGGAATAACTCTCGTGGCCGTTTCCACAGGCTACGCAAAAGATACACAGACCAACGAAGTATTCCCTGGGTTTGTTTTGGGAGACAGCAACAATAACCGCTCTGTTCTTTTGGGCGGGTATATTGAGAGCGGCTATGGGAACGGAGTTTTTGGCTCCTCAAACGCAAATGTTCTTGGCGGTATTGGTGGCTGGACAGGAGCGGGCAATCGGCTTGAAGGAAATAGAATGTCCGGCCTGGTTTTAAAAGGTCAAGACGGTCTTGCCGAAGTCAAGATGGGTTCCTTGACGGGTGGAGGGGCTTTATCAATTGTGCCTTTGGGCGATGCCGGCTCATATCCTTTGCGATTAAAATGGGATGTCGCATCATCCAATTTCCAATTTAATGTTGGGAATGTCTCCGGCGGGAATGCTATTCATATCGGTGGAAAAGCCACAAGCAACCTTGGTTTGGGGTTAGGCTCTTTGATTTTAAGGCCCATCGGGGGAAGTGTGCCTGTGATTATCAACAACACAAGCCAACAAGTTTCAAGACAGGCTTATCCATAATGCGAAAGTTTAAATCAAGAAACAAACACAACCCAAAGAAAGAATACTTCCCGAAAACTTGCACAAGGTGTGGGCGGCTTCGTTTGCCTTTATTCTTCAACCTCCGGCATGATGTTGTTTCAGGTTTAAGTTCACAATGCAAAGATTGCCAGCATGACGCCAAGTGCGACATAAAAGAGAAATTATCTTGACCATTCCTGGCCAGGGCGTTTAGCCTCTGGCCATGCCGAAATATAAAATCGGATTCTCTCTAGGCGCTTTAAAGCTCGAATTAACGGTCGATGTTGATCAGGTTGACCAAGACCTTCCCAAAGCCTCTCAAGCGATTGTGGACCCTCCCACGATGTCTAGTGATGCCTCTGGAGAGGTGGTCCATCATGCCTTGGCAAGGGCCAGGGAACGAACAGGCATACAATCTTTGACCTTCCCAGACATCGTAACCATTCGAAACGAAATCGCGAATACCCAAATGAGACCCTATGCGTTATCTGCCTCCTCGGATGACCAAGCGGTCTTTGTCATAGATCGGATAGGTCTTCCTTCCCTTCCATTCAACCTCATAACCGAGGAGCATTACGAAGAAATTGTTGATGCTTTGAAGGATGCTTATCTCCGTGAGCCTTCAAAACCAAGGTCCTCAGGTTCAGGCAAGAAAGAACGGGCAAAATGGGACACCTCCAGGCTTCTGGTTGAAACCCAAGAATACCAAGACCTTCGAGATAAATCCACAAGCCAACTTAAGAAGCTTGGGGCAGAAGCGCTTAAAGTCAAGGCCAAAGCTGCCGGGTTTAAGCTCACCCTGTTTCGAGTTAAAGCTGACGAGGATGAGGCAGACAAAATTATCGAGGTTGCAAAATCCAAGATTGGCATTCGCGAAAGTGACAAACCTCGAACCCTTCCAAAACCTGATTATGATGATGAGCAAGAAGAAGAGGATGTTAGGCCGGCAAAAGCGGGCAAAAAGTAGCAACTTGGTTTGAAGTTGCGTCGGCAATGGTCGGGCACAACCTAAAAGGATGCCCGACAAACCCCCGAAATTGCTTGGGCTTTTATCGGTTGCTCCTTTGTGGTGCATGTGCTAGGATAGGGCAGGGCGAAATAGATAATCAATTCAACATTCGGGAACACCCTATAGGGGCATACCAATTAATTTGCGGTTTCCCCAATCATAATCAAAACTTAATTCATAAGAATAAGGGCAAACCATAATGATGAATTAACCTAACTCGGCACCAATTCGGCAATTGCCGTTCGGCAATGTTGCCAATTCATAGCGCTCGCCAAGTTGCTCAATTGGGCGCATAATGGTGGGAATGGGAGATAGGATAAATGAAAGAGTTTCAAATAAAGATTCGATCGAATGGTTATTTTATAGATTTTGAGCATGACGGAAAAAGACATAGGCCGAATGTCTATGGCGACTCTGAAATCCAAAGGCAACAATCCGCAAATCAAGTCTACGAAGGATAATCGGTAAGGGCTCTTCAATAACATTTAAGCAGGTTGGCGAGGAATACATGAAAGAATTGGAGAATGAGGTTGAATTAAAAAGAAAAAAGAAACAAACATTGAATAACAATGCGATGAACTTTCGGCTTAACCTTGTAAGCCTGTACGAAAGCCCGATAGGCTCCATCACCTTTGATAAGGTTGAGAAGCTGAAAAATGAGCTTATCCAGAAAGGGCATGGAAGGAGGTACATCAACCTTTCGCTTGCAACCTTGAGCCTAATCTTAAAGCACGCCATTCGCAAAGGCCACATTGAAAACCTGCCTTTGATTGAGCCATTGAAGGTTCGCCGGGAGGACATAAAAGAAAGACAATTCTTATCAATGCAAGAAATAAACAAGTTCTTATCGGAATTGCCGGAAGAAACCAAGGGAGGGTTGCGCATAAGAGACTTCGCAAAGATGCACTTCCTAACAGGAATGCGTGTCGGCGAAATGTGCGCAATGAGGTTTGATTGGGTCCAAGGGGATAAGATAATAATTCAGGCAACCCAAATCTTAACAGGGCGGGAAGAGAACGCTCCAAAGACAGGAATCGGAAGCATTCCTTTGACAAATGAAATGAGAGAAATCATTGAAAGGCAACCAAAAAGGAATGCTTATGTTTTCTCATCCAAGAAGAATAAATCAATCCTTCGATCGGCAATAACAATTCTCTATTCAAGGCATGGTCGACGCATTCTTGGTCAGCCCATCCAAACGCATACCTTGCGGCGTTCGCTTGGAAGGGCCCTGCTCGACAACCAAGAACCGATTTACACCGTTTCAAGGCTTTTGAGGCATTCGAGCATAACCATGACCCAGAAAGCCTATGCGAGCCTTTCGGACGAAACCGAGCGCAAGG
>JAAUSP010000081.1 GCA_012032575.1 Anaerolineales bacterium
CCAGCTTGAGTTTTCCCAACCTTTTGTGGGCGGGAGCGGTGACCGCCTGGCGTCACGGCAATGAGAACGTTAGCGGATTTCGCTGTGTAGAAGGAGGAGAGCCGGTGCCAGTAGCCGCAGCAGTGGTGACTTATCAACCGGCGGTTCCGCCATCCCCGCCGACGGCTACGGCTGTAGAGGTGAGTGAGATGGTGGAAATTCCGGCTGGACCCTTCCTAAGGGGTACAGATGAACAGGCGCTCCAGACAGACGATGAACGCCGCCGGCATCAAGATGCTATTCCGCAGCAGTCGGTTTACCTGGATCGCTACTATATTGACCGTTTTCCGGTTACTGTAGCCCAATTTGCCGAATTTCTGAATGCTCTGGGACAGCACCGCTGGGCTTGTAATGGTTGGCATTGTGCTAATCTTGTTGTCCCTTATCTTCAATATGAAGGTGGGCAATATCAAGTCCCTGAGCAAGCTGTGACCTGGCCATTCCCTTTTGCAACCTGGTATGGGGCCGAGGCTTACTGCGCCTGGCGAGGGAAACGGCTGCCCACTGAAGCCGAGTGGGAAAAGGCCGCTCGCGGCACGGATGGACAGCGCTACCCTTGGGGTGATGAGTGGGATCCGCGTGCTGCGGAAGATAAAAATTCTCGTCGTTATGCAAGATATCCTGTGGGCGAAAAACCGTACCTGGCCAGTCCGTATGGGGTACAAGATTTAGTCAGCATCGACCCGGCCGGTGAATGGGTGGCTGATTGGTATGCCGAGGACTATTACACCAGAGCGGACTCAACTCACAACCCTCAAGGACCGGCTGAAGGAGAACAAAAAGTAAGGCGAGGTAGTGATGGTGTCAGCTTGAGCGACATAACCTCTCGATACCCTGCCTCTGAACTTACTGAAAACATCGCCGACTTTCGCTGCGCCTATACACCGCCGGGTACACATTAAACCAACCTATGAAATCTTCGATTATCCTACCCACCTACAAAGAAAAAGATAACATTGTCGAACTCATCAACGCCATCTTTGCCGCGCTGGAGTCGTGTGCGCTGGCTTACGAAGTGGTGGTGGTGGACGACAACAGCCCCGACGGCACCGCCGAGGCCGTGCGGCAGAATTTTGGCGGGGATGGGCGGGTCAAGCTGTTTGTCCGCACCACCGAGCGCGGCCTGGCCACGGCCATCCGCTACGGCATTGACCACTCCGACGGCGAGATTGTGGTCTCGATGGACACCGACTTCAACCACGACCCCAAAATCCTGCCGCAGATGATTAAATTCCTGGACCATTACGACATCATCATCGGCTCGCGCTTTGTGATGGCCGGCGGGATGGAAGACCGGTTTCGACAATTTTCCAGCCTGGTTTATAATTATGTCATCCGCCTTCTCTTCGGCACGCCCGTTCACGATAACCTGAGCGGCTTTTTCTCCATCCGCCGGGGCAAATTGGAGGCGCTGGACCTTGACCAAATTTATTATGGCTATGGCGATTATTTTATCCGGCTGTTGATGGTGGCCCACAAACGCGGTTACCGCATGCTCGAAATCCCGGTCTTTTACCGGCTGCGGATGCACGGCCACAGCAAAACTCAATTTCTGTCCATCTTCAGCCAATACAGCCGGGCGCTGCTGGCCTTACGCCTAAAATTGTGGACAGGCAGGATGCGATGAGCCAGGAACAAAATACCCCCCCTGAAAAGGAAGGGGATAAAATTCAAGCGGCGCTGTCGGCCTCAGCCCAACAAGGGTTGACCCCCGACCTCGACTTTGACGATTTGCCCGAACCCTTGCCCCAACTGGACGAAGGCCCCGAACCCCGCCCCGTAGATGACATCCAGGATGCCCTGATCGAAGCAGCCCAAAAGGGCGTCTCGACCGAACTGGATTTTAACGACTTGCCTACCCCCCCCTTGCCCCCTCTTTTCAAGGAGGGGGAAGATTTTGATGAGCTACCCGAACTGGACGAAGGCCCCCAGCCCGGCCCGGTGGACGACATTCAGGGGGCGCTGATTCAGGCCGCCCAGGCCGGGGTGCGCACGGAAGTGGACCTGGACGACCTGCCGCCGCCGGGCAAACCCGAACCGCCGCAAAAAGTCATCCATTTCAAACAGCGCGATACCGCCACCCGGCCCACCCCTCGCCTCTCCGCGCCGCCCGACCCCCTGCCGCTGACCTACTTCCCCGAACCCGGCCCGGCTCGCCAGAGCGCCGATTTCGGCCTGGCCCTGGCCCTGTTTGTCGCCTTTCGTTTGCTCAGCCTGTTTTTGCTGCGGCCCGGCGGCTACCTGCGCGACTGGTCCGATTTCGACACCTTCTTCGGCATCGCCAGCCTGTCCGATTACGGGCTGCGGCCCTTTCTGAATTTCTGGCTGGAGTGGCCGCCGCTGCTCCCCTGGCTAACCGTCGGCGCTTACAAGCTGTCACTATTTTGCCGCCTGGCCGACGACCCGGCCGTGTGGTTTATCCTGATTTAGGTACGGTCTTCGTCCTGTTTGAAATCGGCAATTTTCTGCTAATCCACCGGCTGGCGCGGGGGCTGTTCACCTCCAATGAGGCAGTCAACCGGGTGCTGTGGCTTTACGCCGGGCTGTTTCCGCCGGTGTACGCTATGCTCGGCTTTTTCGATGGCATCGCCCTCTTTTTTATGCTGTTAGCCCTGGAACTGCTGCTGTCCGAGCGGCGAGTCTTCTCGGCCATCAGCGTCGGCGTCGGTTTTATGGTCAAAATCATTCCAGTGCTGCTGCTGCCCGTCGCTTTACGTCACCTGTGGCACCAATACCGCCAGAACGAGTCCGAAGCGCGGGTCGAACTGGGCCTGTACGCCGTTGTCTTTGGCCTGACGGTCGCGGTGCTGCTCGGTCCCTTCTTGTTCGGCGGGCCGCAGTGGGTCCGCGCCTCGGCCCAATCTATGGCCGGACGGTCCTCCTGGGAAACCGTCTGGGCCGTGGCCGACGGCTATTACGGCTTCGGCCAGGTGGGCGGCGACCGGCTCAAAACCCTCGACGAGATGGCCGCCGCCGGCGAGAGTTTCACCATCCACGACAGCCGCCTGCCCTGGTGGTTCTGGGGACTGCTGACCGTTGGCTTTGCCGGGCTGTACGCTTATCTTTTCACCCGCCCCGCCGATTACAGCCAGCCGCGCCCGCTCCTGGCCTTCGCCGGGCTGACAGTCGCCCTTTTTCTGCTCTACAATAAAGGCTACAGTCCCCAGTTTTTGGTTTATCTGCTGCCGTTCATCGTCCTGCTTTTCCCCAACGGTCGCGGCCTCACCTATGCCCTCATTCTGACCGGCCTCAATATCCTGGAACAGCCGGTCTACTTTGTGCTGCTCCCCCAGGCAAGCTGGCTGCTGATCTTTATTGTGGTTGCCCGTTTTGCGCTGACCAGCCTGCTGGCCCTGGAGTTTGCTGCCGTTATCTGGCCGCTGGAGGGGCTGGCTAAAGTCCAACCCAAACTCCCCCAATACCTGGGCGGACTGGCCGCTGTGGCGCTGGTTGTCCTCATCCCGCTGCTGCTGTGGACTTATCGCACCGAGCGGCTGACCGACAGCCCGGTGTCCACTTTTGTCAATTTTATCCGGGTGCAGACCCGCTATATCGAGAACATCCAGCCCGGCCCATCGGGCAAACCGCGCCTGCTGTTGAGCGACCAGGCCACCTATCGCCAGCTTTACCCCTACCTGAACGGCGATTTTGATTTGCAGTTGACCGACGGCGCGGCCAAAAAGTACCCCGGCGCGCCGCGCGTGGTCGAGCTGCTGCAAGGGTTGGACACCATCTGGGTGCTGCCGACCGGCCCCCAGGAGCGGGTGCTGAGCGGCGCGGTCTCCGGGCGCGGCCAGGCCCTGGCGACGTTTGATTTCGCCGGGCTGGGGACGGCCTCGCTGTACGGCTTCCAGGCCAATATTCCGCCCTTCATCGCCCCGGCCCGCTTCAGCAGCGGCATCGAGCTGCTGACCCACGAAGTAACCAAAGAACGCGGCGCAGTGCAGGTGACGCTCTACTGGCGGGCGCTCAATGCCCAAACCCAGGATTATAAGGTATTCACCCAACTGCTCGACGCCCAGGGCCAGCTTATCGCCAGCCACGACAGCGCCCCGGCCAACGATACCGACCCCACCAGCGGCTGGCCTATCAACGCCGTGCGCGCCGACACCCACCGCATCCAACTCCCCCCCGACCTCCCCCCCCGGCGAATACACCCTCATCACCGGCCTCTACAACAGCTTCGGCGACCGGCTGCGAGCCATCGCCCCCAACGGCTACACCTTTGCCAACCAGGCTGTGCCGCTGGAGACGGTGCGATTGCCTAATGAAATAGGTTTGACAAAATAACAAAGAATACTATAGTATGCAAAAAATTATTTCTGAATGTCTTGAGATAAAGTTATGATTAAACCAACCGTTATAGATTTATTTAGTGGCTGCGGTGGTATGTCTTGGGGTTTGTATAAAGCCGGTTTCAATATAATCGCTGGAATAGATGAATGGAATCGGGCGCTTGCAACTTTTCAATTGAATCATCCAGCCGCTTACCCAATAAAGGCCGATATCTTTAATCTGGATCCATACTCGGTAATGAACTTGTTGGGTTTAGAACAAGGCGCTCTTGATTGCTTGATTGGCGGGCCGCCTTGTCAAGGGTTCTCAAAAAATGTTCCAGCAGCATATCGTTTTCTGGAAGATTCGCGCAATCAACTATTTCGTGATTTTCTCCGTTTTGTTGCAGCCATGTCTCCAAAAGTTGTTGTTATGGAAAATGTGGCTGAAATTTATAATGCATATCAAGGGACGGTACGCCAAGAAATCACTGAAAACTTAGAAAAACTTGGATATAAGGTAGAGGTAGCCGTGTTGTTTGCGCCCGATTATGGCGTACCACAACGCAGAAGGCGCTGCTTTTTCTTAGCTTCCAGAACAGGAGTTCCGCCTGTATTTCCCCCTCCGGCTTTTGGACCAGAAGAAGTATCTACTTTATTTGGGGATATAAAACAGTATCGTTCGGCCTGGTCAGCGATTTCTGACCTGCCTGCTTTAGAGAACGGTGAGGGCTATGAACCGATGGAATATGACAGAGGACCTGAGAATGAGTATCAGGCAAAAATGCGTCAGGACGCAAAAATTCTCTATGATCATATTACGCGGACGCTAAACGAAAAACAATATTCACGAATCGCTTCATTAAGGCCTGGAGAAGGGATTAAGCATTTGCCAGAAGAAATGAAGCCGAAATCTGGTTATAGCGGTGCTTATGGCCGACTTGATTTTGATATGATAGCTCCTACAATCACGCGGTGGGTGTTCCATCCGGGTTCCGGCAGATTTTGTCACCCCAGTGAAGTTCGTTTATTAACCATTAGAGAAGCAGCCAGGCTCCAATCATTTTCGGACGATTTTAGATTCACCGGTACATATATCGAAAAATCTCATCAAGTAGGGAATGCAGTGCCATCACTACTCATGGAGAGTATGGCGACAAATATTAAAGTTTGCCTTCAAGTTTTGCCAGAATCAGCGCGACCATATCGCTTGCTAAGAGACGTTCAGGCTCAATACTAAATTCGTATGCAGTTTCAGGAAAAATAAACCGCTCAAAAAATTGTTTCTGATTTGGATACCAGCGGAAAATAAGCATGTTGTCGCTACGCCGCCTTGCTTGTAACCCGGTTTTTGAAATATCTGTCCAGTCCCACTTTAGTTCTTCATTGCGATACTCAACCAGTTTATCTTCAAAGTAAACATACCTTTTCCGATCTGGGGATTTTAACAGGATGCATACTCGTTTATCCTCAACTTCCTGTATTTGGGCATCTTTGTTGACCTTTTCAACGTACCAATGGTTTAAAAGAGCAGCGCCGAGGTTTGCTGTAGACGAATCAGAGGAAAGAAACTCAAATCCCAAACTTTTTGCTTTTTTGAAAATGTCTGCGCGTTGAATGACAACTTCATAATCGCAAGGAAGGTAATGGTGCGTTGGGCGGCTTTAACCGACCAGCCAATTTTGTGCTCTTTATCAATCACATCAAAAAGGCGCTTACTTCTGATATTGTTGAGTGGATCGGTAGTTTCAATGCCTTTGGCGTAGGCAAAAATAGCTTCCCAAATAAAATCTTCGACATCATCAATAAACGGTACAGCAAAAGCAGCCCGAATTCCTTCAGCTAAACGTTTCTTCTCTTCATCATTCAGATAGTACATTGCTTTCTTGTTCCACTAGAGTCATAAGGTCGGTGAGGCTGATTTCAAGAACATTTGAAATTTTATGAAGGGTTTTCAGAGAAGGGCTTTTAAGCGCACGTTCAAGTTGGCTAACATAGGTGCGATGCAAGTTAGCTTCAAAGCCAAATTCTTCTTGGCTTAACCCTTTTTGGATTCTGAGACGTCTTAGCACAACTGCAAATGCTTTATCAATCATTACCTTGCAATGTACAATAATGAATACTATAAATCTACAGACTATAGTCCGAATCATCTAATATGGATACAGTTTCCCCCAAAACGCGCTCAGAAGTGATGGCTTCTGTAAAATCGAAGAGAACAAAATTAGAAGAATTCTTTGCTGAAAAGTTAAAAGAACGAGGTTTAGAAATCTTTACACGGAATGTGTCAGAGTTAGCAGGAAAACCTGACTTTATTTACAAAGATGCTAAAATCGCTATTTTCGTAGATAGTTGTTTTTGGCATGGATGCAAACAGCATTTGCGAATGCCAGCTTCAAATCAAGATTATTGGATTGCCAAAATTGTCCGAAACCGCAAGAAAGATTATCAAATCACCAAGCAACTCACACAGGAAGGCTGGTTGGTAATAAGGATTTGGGAACACTCTCTGAAAAATCCCCGCGCTTTAAAGTGGTGGTTGACAAGAATCAAGCGATTAATTGCCTTAAGACAATCGGTCATGGCTATTTTGGTAAGCCCAGATAGCCGAGTTTTGTTTGGTGAAACAATCGAAGAATTGGAACAAGACCTAGCCAATGCTCGTCGGGCTAGTACCTCTCGTGATGCGCCTCTGTGACAAGCAGACTATTGATTGTCATAAAAATAGATGATACAATCCTAATAAATTGACCCGTTATTTATCATTAGGTTGCTCCAAGATTTGAGTCAATCAAAACGTGTTGCGTCTTGTGTAAAAAACAAGCGACGCAAGACGCAACACGCAACACAGATTGAATTGGAACACCTTACAACAGGCAGCATGGCCTTGGAACTCAGCGGCTTCTATTACCCCAACAAAATGGCCCGGCTTTATGTGTTGTCCATCGAGGGGTCTATCGGCTCGGCGGCGATGCAGAAGGTGTATGAATTGGCCGGGGTGCCGCCGGAGTTGTATCCGCCGCCCAACAATTTCGCCAAATCCTTTGATTTTGCCTACTACAGCGGCATCGGCGCGGCGTTGGAAAAGCTGTACGGCCTGCGCGGCGAACGCGGGCTGGCCCTGCACGCCGGTCGAGCCTCTTTTGCCGGCGGGTTGGCCGAGTTCGGCGCGGTGATCGGGGTAAGCGAACTTTCTTTCAAGGCCATCCCGGTCAAAGCCAAATTAAAAATCGGCTTGAAAGCCCTGGCCGAAACCTTCTCCAAATTCAGCGATGTCGTCGCCGATATCTCCGAAGCCGACGAGTATTTCATTTACACCATTCGCCGCTGCCCCGGCTGTTGGGGTCGCAGCAGCAGCCGGCCCATTTGTTTCAACGCCGTCGGGGTGATCGAAGAAGGGCTGCGCTGGCTCAGCGACGGCAAAAGTTTCGCCGTCGAAGAAGTCAAGTGCCACGCCGTTGGGGATGAGTTTTGTGTCTTCCATATCCGCAAAGAACCTCTGTGAAGAGAGTAGTCAGTAGTCAGTAGTCAGACTGGTCACTGGCGTCCGCCCCGTTCCTCAATTGATTACCTTGCCATTCGATGGTACAATGGGCTATACATTCTCCCCGTTGACAATGGAGTTGGGCGGCATGGCAAGCGAAAAAAGCGGCTTTTACTATCCCAATAAAATGGTCTACATCTATTTGACGGCGATTGAGGAGATGATTGGGACCGAAGCGATGCAGGCAGTCTTAAAAACAGCTAACCTGGCTCAGTTTATTAACAATTATCCACCCAACAATATGGGCCGGGAGTTTGATTTTACCGATTTCAGCGCCATCGGAACGGCGCTGGAAAAGCTGTATGGCCCGCGTGGAGAGCGAGGATTGGGTACGCATGCCGGCAAAGCCAGTTTTAACCAGGGGGTGGCCGAGTTTGGCTCGCTGGGTGGTTTGGGCGAACTGGCCGCGAAAACTCTCTCTCCGCAAGCAAAAATCAAAGTTGGCCTTAGAGCTATGGCCGAAGCCTTTAGCAAATTCAGCGATCAACAAACTAGCGTAACCGAAACCGATAGTCACTTTATTTACACCATTCGCCGCTGCCCCGTCTGTTGGGGACGGAGCAGCACCCGCTCTGTTTGTTATATTGCCACCAGTCTTATTCAGGAAGGTCTGTGCTGGATGAATAATGGGCAGAAGTTTGATGTTGAAGAAGTGGCCTGCTGCGCCACCGGCGCTGAGGCTTGTGTCTTTCAGATAAAAAAAGAGCCATTGAAGTAGGTAAAATTCAAAATACGCTTGACATTCCCCGCAACCCAACTTACAATCAATCAATTAATCCCACCATTTAGACCACTCGCAGCGGAGGTATAGCTTGTTGGCTCCCGGTCAAAAGCTGTTTGAATATGAAATTGTGCGACTGCTGGGCCAGGGCGGTTTTGCCGCCGTGTTCGAGGCCCAGGACCGGATTCTGGATCGCCGGGTAGCCATTAAACAACTGCTGCTGGACAAAGCCACCGACGAAAAGTCGGTCAAACGCTTTCTGCAAGAAGCGCGGATTGCCGCCGCGCTGGAACACCCCAATGTTGTCTCCATCTACGCCATGCGCGTCGAAGCCAAACTTTTTTACATCATCATGGAGTATCTGCCCGGCGGCAGCCTGCGCGATTTGCTCAACCAACAGGGCAAACTGCCGCTGGGGCAGGCCGTTCATATGGCCATTGGCATTTGTGAAGGGCTGGCGAAATTCCACGCCAAAGGGATTGTCCACCGTGATATTAAAGCCGAAAATATCCTGCTGACCGCCGATGGCCGGCCTAAAGTGGCCGATTTCGGGATTGCCCACGTGCCGGAGGCGGCCGGCGGATTGGGTCTGACCCAGGTCGGCTTTCAACCCAGCACCCTGCTTTATAGTTCGCCGGAACAGGTGCGGGGCGAGCCGGTTGACGCCCGCAGCGACGTATATCAGATTGGCGAACTGCTTTACATGATGCTGGCCGGGCAGCATTACATTGATATTGTTGCCCTTGAGGAACAGGCCATTACGATGGGCGGGACCAACCAGTTTCGCTCGCAAGCCAAATTGTATGAACTGCTGGAGCGGGCCATTTGTGACGAGATGCCGGCCGGTCTGGCCCAACTGTGGCGCGAGGTCGGGGCGCTGGCCGAGGTGGTCGAAACGGCCCTGCTCAAAAACAAGGGCGACCGCTTTCAGGATGCCGGCGAGTTTGCCGCCACCCTCAAAACCCTCAGCATCAATACCACCCCCGTCACCGCCGAAGCCAGTGAATTGGTGATTCAAGACTCGCGGGCCTATAACAAGCGCGGTCTGGCCTATGTCAGCACGCGCAATTATGAACAGGCAATTGTAGATTTTACCAAGGCGATTACTCTCGATGCGGAGTACGCCGAAGCCTACAACAACCGCAGCACAGCCCACCTGCTGATGGATAATTACGGCCAGGCCGTGGTGGATTGCACTCGCGCGTTAGATCTGGCTCCCAACTTTGTCGCCGCTTATGTCAATCGGGGCATGGCTTATACCGGCCTGCGCGAGTACAAACAAGCCCTGACCGATTACGACAAAGCGGTAGATTTGGCCCCGCAGAATGTCTACGCTTATTATAACCGGGCCAATACCTACCTGTGGATGGACAAATACAAAGAAGCCATCGAGGATTACAACCAGACGATTGCTCTCAAGCCCGAATTTGTCGCCGCTTATGTCAATCGGGGCCTGGTACATGGCGAACTGAAGCAACACCAGCAAGCCCTGGCCGATTACACCCAGGCCATCGAACTAAATCCTGATTATGTCTATGCCTATTACAATCGGGCCAATCTGCACCGGGAACTCAATAACCATCAGCAGGCGATTGCCGATTACAGCAAAGTGGTTGAGTTAAACCCGGAGCATCGGTATGTTTATGAGAATCGGGGGGATGTTTATGCGGCCATCGGCGATGAAGAACGCGCCTCGGATGATTACACCAAGATTATTGTCCAAACTTCCTCGATCCATCCCAAACGCCTGAGCGTAGCCCGCAGCATGTTGATGCCGGCCACCCCGCTCGATTTTCTGACTCGGGAGTAAAATTCCAACAGGACTCGAGTCAGTGATAGACCCCTATGAATTTATTCAATCGTTTCAAAAGTTTATTTGAGTCTTCCACGCCATCGCCGGCAATTCAGCCGCTTGACTATGCCCCGCGCCCACTCGTTTATCCCTCTGCTGTTTACACCATCCCCACCCTGGTGATCAGTTATTTTCCGGTCAAAAATGGCCGAATTGACCGGGCCATTACCGGCGATGTTGACGCCTCTCTTGATGGAATTCGCCGCCACACCGAGCAGACCACGCGGCGGGTGGTCGAGTCTTTGGAAACGGGCAGTATTTATCACGGCTACAAAGACCCCGCGGCGCAGCCCAGCCTGCGGTATGAACTGGTCGAAAAGCTGGAATTTCTGGAACCGCTCCCAACCTATGCCAAGCCCCGCCATCGCGTGCCGATGACCGATTACAATGCGATCATGCAGCGGGTCAATCTGCGTTACTGGGTAGAGGAACGGGGCATCAAAGAGGTCTGGCTGTGGGGCTACCACGGCGGGGTGATTGACTTGTGGGAGTCGAACATGGCCGGGCCGTATGGCGACATCAGCAACAGCGACCGTGATCCGCACGATTTGCCGGTATTCGGCCAAACTTATACTGTGTATCACTACAATTACGGGCGCGGCCCTTCGGAAGCGGTAGAGGACCACATGCACCAGATCGAAGCGGTGCTGCGGCATATAGACCCGCATCTGTTCTGGGATAAATTTGTCGGTCAGGTAGGCGAAGGGCGCTGCGGCTGGGCGCACTACCCCCCCAACGGCCAGCGGGATTATGATTGGGCCAATCCCACCTACATTTTGACCGATATTGAAGATTGGACGCCGGAAGGAAACGGCGCTCAACAGCGTCTCAATTGTAACCGCTGGCGCGGCGACAGCCTGACCTGGTTTATCTACTGGATGCAAAACCTGCCGGGAGCCGACAATGGCTTAACCTTCCAGGGTCGCCCTTTGACCAACTGGTGGACCTTTATCGGCGATTTTGACGGGGCCAGGGCGAAAGGATTGGGATTGGTGCGGTAGGGCAAACTTAAGTTTGTCCGTAACTACTCAACCATGTCATTTCGACCGAAGGGAGAAATCTCCGAGGCCGATGTAGCGCGGTAGAGACGCTTCGCGTCGGCCTACGGCCTCGAAATGACATAAGGTCGGCGGATGAAAGACAAAGCCAAAACCAAAGCGCAACTTCTGGCCGAAGTGGCAGCCTTGCGGACGCGAGTGGCCGAACTGGAAGCCGCTGCTGCCGCTAAGCCCATTGAACAACACCCCAGTCAGCTTGAAACCCTGCGCCAAATTGGGCTGGAATTAACCAGTGAATTAAATTTGGAGGTTCTTCTCCGTTCGATTGTTTCACGGGCGGTTGAATTACTGGGTGGCGCTACGGGCAGTCTTTTTCTTTACCGGCCGGAGCGAGACGTGCTGGAAGTTGCGGTCACCCTGAGCGGCCAAAACATAGGCGCTATCCTTGAACGCGGTGAGGGAATTTCTGGAAAAATTTGGGAAACACGGCAGCCGGTTATTGTCGAAAATTATCAAACCTGGCCGGGACGCTCGGCCAGGTTTGCGAGCCGGGATTTTACCACAGCTATCGGCGTGCCTATTCAGTGGGGGGCCGAGTTTTCTGGGGGTGCTGATAGTGGTGAGTCGCCCCACACCGTTTGGGCCAGCCGAGGCGACCCTGCTCGGCATGCTGGCTACTCAGGCGGCCATTGCCATCCGCAACACCCAGTTGATAAACTCACTACAACAAAGTGAAGCGCGTTATCGGGGCTTGTTTGAGGAGTCGCCTATTTCCCTGTGGGAAGAAGATTTCTCGGCGGTTAAAGCGTATTTAGATGGGGTACGCGCCGAAGGGATTACTGATTTTGCAGCCTATTTTGAGCAGCACCCGGCTGAAATCCAGCGGTGTGCCGAAATGGTCAGAGTGATAGATGTCAATCGGGCTACACTCAAATTATATCGCCTCAGCCATAAAAAAGAACTGCACAACCTGGGACAAACTCTAAACCCTGATGAATTGAATAACTTTAAAGCAGAACTGCTGGCGATTACCAACGGCGAAGTTCGATTTAAAGGCGAAAACCTTACCGATCTTCTGTTGAGTCAGGACAAGATTTTTGTCAATCTTAGCTGGTCGGTGGCTCCCGGTTATGAGGCTACTTATGCCAGAGTTTTGGTTTCACTGGTGGATGTGACCGAACATAAACAGGCGGAAGAGGAAAGCCAACGGCGGCTGGCCGAGTTGGAGGCACTTGGGCAAATTAGCCTGGAACTAAGCGCCGAACTTGATTTGGACACCCTGCTCAATTCTATTGTTTTACGCGCTACCGAATTGTTTGAAGCAAAGTTAGGCGGCATCTACCTCTATCGGCCCGAGGCCGATGTTTTGGAGTTAGCCATAGCGACAGGCAGCCCGCAAGGGCGCGTGGCCTGGTCTTGCATCGCGGTGAAGGAGTGTCGGGCAAAGTTTGGGAAACAGGCCGCCCCTTGATTATAGATGATTATCAAAGCTGGGGCGGTCACGCCGCCGTTTATAAAAGTTATCCTTTTACCACTGTTATGGGGGTCCCAATTCAGCTAAGCCAGGAGTTTTTAGGAGTTTTGAATGTGGTCAACCGGCCAACCCCTTTCTCCCCCGGCGATGTTGAACTGTTAAGCCTGTTTGCCACTCAGGCCGCCATTGCCATCCGTAACGCCCAGTTAGTGGATTCGCTGCAAGAAAGCGAGCAGAGTTATAAAAAGCTTTTTGCCATTGAACGGCGGCAGGCCCAAGAATTGTATTTGTTGGAACAAGTACGAGCCGCTCTGGCCGCCGAGTTGGATTTACCGGCTATTTTGCGCACCATTGTCGAGACAATTGCCAAAACATTTGGTTACACCCAGGTTAGTATTTATTTACTTGAGGGGGGTGTTTCGGTGTTACAACATCAGGTTGGGTATCATCGGGTGCTGGATCGTATTCCCATTACCGAGGGGATTTCCGGGCAAGTGGTGCGTACCGGCCAACCCATCCTGGTCAAAGATGTCCGCATCCACCCAGATTTCTTAGGTGCGATTGAGGGGCTTAACTCTGAAATTTGTGTACCGCTGTTCGACCAGGGGCAGGTGGTGGGCTTTTTTAATATCGAGAGCAGCCAGGAAGTAACGTTGGATGAGGCGGACCTGCGTTTGATGATTGCTCTGAGCGAGCAAATTAACCTGGCCATTGGCCGCGCCCGGCTTTATAACGAAGCCAAAGAGAGCGCCGAACGGTTTCGGCAATTGGCCGAAAATATCCAAGATGTTTTCTGGATGACCGATCTGGCCGGTACCGAAACAATTTATGTCAGCCCGGCTTATGGAGAGATGTGGGGGCGACCCTTGTCCAGCATTTATGAGCGGCCACGTTCCTGGCTTGAAGCGGTCCACCGGGAGGATCGAGCCAGAGTGGAGGCTTATTTTGACAGCCAGGAAAGAACCAATGGACCAACTTTGAAGGAATATCGGCTTGTGCAGCCTGACGGCGCAGTGCGCTGGGTACGGGAGCGCAGCTTTCCTGTTTTGAATGAGTCGGGTGAAGTTTATCGGGTAGCCGGGATTGTTGAAGATATTACCCAGCGCCGGCAGACCGAGGAAGCGCTGCGCCAGAGTGAGGAACGGTTCCGTGGCTTATTTGAAGGCTCGCCTATCCCTCTCTGGGAAGAAGATTTTTCGGCGGTTAAAGCCTATCTGGACCAACTGCGCGCTGAGGGTGTTACGGATTTTGAAGCCTACTTTGCCCAGCACCCGGAGGAAGTAAGTTACTGCGGCGCCCTGGTCAAATTTATTGACGCCAATCAGGCCGCACTCAAACTTGATCAGGTCAACACCAAAGCCGAACTGGCCAGTTTGTTTCAGCAGATTATTCAGAATACGCCCAAGTCATTTACCCGAGAATTACTGACTATTGCCGCCGGCAAAACGAAGCTTGAAACCGAGCAGTTTACGAATGTTATTAACCCGGCTGAAGCCCATCATGTCATTATAAACTGGTCCGTGATGCCCAGCTACGAAGAAAATTATGCCCAGGTTCTGGTGGGGGTGTTTGACATCACTAATCGCAAGCGCGCCGAACAAGCGCTTCAGGAGAGCGAGCAGCGGTATCGTGAGTTGGCCCAACAAAACGCCGCGCTTTATACCGAAAGCCAGAAGCGACTCGCCGAGCAAACGGCCTTACTGCGGGCGACCACCGTCATCTCATCTTCCCTGGATTTGGCCACGGTTTTGAAATCCCTGGCCGAACAGATAGGCTTGGCGGTAGATGCCACCAGCGCCTATATTTGTAGTTACGAGGCTGAGACAAAAACCAGCAAGATCCTGGCTGAATATTTTAGCCCGCATGCTTCGGCGGCGGAACAGGTATCGGACCTGGGCGTTGTTTATTCTATCCCGCGTGATTTACCCGCTGTTTTTAACTTTATTCAATCTGATAAACCCACTCAAGCCCAGCATGTTGATGACCCCGACCTGCCCGAAGCCGAAAGATATCATCTGCAACAATTTGGGGCATGCAGTACCCTTCTGTTTCGCCTCCAGGTTAGTCATCAGTTGCTGGGGTATGCCGCCTTGTGGGAAAGCCGGCGGCGGCGCGAATTTACGGTTGATGAGATTGCCTTGTGTCAGGGAATTGCCCAGCAGGCAGCTATCGCCATCCAGAATGCGCGCTTGCTGGAGCAGGCCCGCCACGATGCCGAAACCAAAGCGATCTTGCTCAAGGAAGTCAATCATCGCGTTAAAAATAATTTGACCACCATTATCGGCTTGCTTTATGCCGAAAGGCGTCATCAAAACCACACCGGCCAGCCGGCCAATTTTAACGAAATCATTCGGAATTTGATCAATCGTGTGCATGGCCTGTCTACCGTACACAGCCTGCTTTCCGCCACAGAGTGGTCTCCCCTGGCCCTGAGCGAATTGGCTCATCAGGTTGTCACCTCAACGTTGCAAAGTTTAGCCTCGGACAGGCAGGTTGTGGTTGAAGTTCCGTCGTCAGCGGTGTTGGTTACCCCTCAGCAGGCCAATAACCTGGCCCTGATTATTAATGAATTAACAACCAATGCGATTAAGTATGGTTTGAGGGATAATGAACCCTTTCAGATTACCATTAATGTTAGGCAGGAAGATAAACTGATCCTGTTTGAATTTAGAAACAGCGGTCCCGGCTACCCCCCCGAAGTTCTGAGCCTGGAGCGCCATAGCGTAGGCATGTATTTGATTCAAAACCTGGTGCATAAGGGCTTGTATGGCCAGATAAACCTGCATAATGAGGGAGGGGCCGTGGCGACGATTTGTTTTCCGGCCTCGCTGCCCCTGAGAGGAAAAGTATGAACTTAAGCAAAAGTCCCGGCGTCCTGATTGCCGATGATGATCCTCTGGTCAGCGAAATGATCCGGGGGACATTGGAAGACTTGGGGTACCGTGTTGCCGGTGAGGCAACCAATGGCGGCGAAGCTGTTGAACTGACCCGGCGGTTGCAGCCTGATTTGGTTTTAATGGATATCGAAATGCCGATGGTTAATGGCATCGAGGCAGCCAGGCAAATTTACCAACTCTGCCCAACTCCGGTGGTGATGCTGACCGCCTATGAAACCCCGGCCTTAGTGCAACAGGCCAGTATGGCCGGAGTGGGAGCCTATCTCATTAAACCACCGCGGGCGCGAGAATTGGAGCGAGCCATTACCGTGACAATAGCTCGTTTTAACGATATGCTCGCCTTGCGCCGGATGAATGAAGAACTACAGACAGCGCTGGCTAAGGTAAAAACCCTGCGCGGCTTACTGCCTATCTGCGCTTCCTGTAAAAAAATTCGGGACGACGGGGGCTACTGGCATCTCCTCGAAGTTTATATTCGCGACCACTCCGAAGCCGATTTCACCCACGGCTTATGCCCCGATTGCCTGACGAAAATTTATCCGGAGTTTTATGAATAGAGCCATCGAACCATAGCCGAGGGGAAGGTTGGATAGAGATATTTTCAACTTTCCCCTCGTTCTTGTTGGGCCAATTTAACGAGTGCCAGCCGCTTTGGCTGGCACGGACTGCAAATAAATCCAGGTCGCCTTTAGTTCGTCATCGGTCATCTGCCCTACGTATGGCCAGGGCATAAAAGGGTGAATAGAGCTGCCATCAGGTCTTTTGCCGGTTCGGATTGCCTTGATAAAGTCGGCTTCGGTCCAGCCCTCTGTCGCGCCACCTGGCGTCAGATTGGTCGCTGGGGGAAAATTGGGATCATCCGGCGGGGTGCCGGGAACCGGTCCACCCGATAGGCCGGGACCGTGGCAGCCCACACAGCCACCCACCGTAATAAGGTATTGACCGTATTCCAGAGTTACCCCTGGTGGGGGAGCTGCTGGCCGGGGGCCGGTGTGGTCAATCAATTCTGCCGGTACTAAATCTAACTGACCGGCGATGAAAAGGACTCGGCCCAGGGGTCTGACTTCATTGGCTTCTCGTTCCTTATCCACCGGCGGGATGCTTTTTAGATAGGCAATCAAATCACCCAGATCAGCGTCGCTAAAAGGATAAAACTCCTGGGCTGGCATGTATAGCAGTGGTTTGCCATTCGGCGCAACCCCATGCCGGATAGACCGCACCCAATCGGTATCACTGTAAGTGCTGCCAATCCCCCCCTTGCCCGACGTAAGATTAGAGGCGTACAGTTTTCCCGGCGGGGCATCAATGAAAACTTTCCCGGCCAAATCCGGGCCGTGACAGTCAACACATTTACCAATAGCAGTAGCCAGGTGTTGGCCGTGTTCAATCGCCGCCGGGTCGGTGGGAGTCGTGATTGTTTCAGGAGTGATGGTGTAAGTTTTGGTAAGGCGCATTTCGGAAATAATATATAAACTGAGCACGGCCAGGATGACCAGGCCAATCAGGCCGACGAGCGCAATCAGAGTCCACTTGATAAACTTGGGCATGCTAACAAAACTCCTCAAAAATAGCTTTGCCGGAGTCCAAAAGCTATGCTTTTGGACTCCATTTCTGATGACTATTGTCCCGGCGCGGGAATCGCGCCCAGTTGCATCATCATGCCAATGTCGTCGTCGTGCCGCCAAAATTCGGCAATTTTGCCGTCGGCCATGCGAAAAACCTCGATGCCGTTGACGGCAATTTCCCGGCCAGTGGGAGCCAGGTGCATGAGTTGGCCGGTATGCTTGGCCAGGTGCGTATGCACCACCGAGACCCAATCGCCTTCGGCCAGAATGTGGTGAACTTTGACCCGGTGGCCGGGAAAAGCGGTATCAAAGGTGGCCAGCAGTTGTTTGAAGGCATCCACCCCGGTCACAGTTCCCATAAACGGGTCGTGGGTGATAACATCGGCGGCATAAATCTCATCAATAATGCTTCGATTATCCTGGTTGAGAATTTCATCAAAGACACGGCGGATAACAGCTTTGTTTTGTTCAGCGGACATTGGATTCTCCTTTTCTGATTTGATTTAATTGCGGCAACCTGTCGCAATCGTTTTAAACCAGGGGCCGCCCTCAATTTGTGGCAGCCTGGCGTGAAACGCTTGTGTTATGGCGGAGTACAAAAGCTCACCTTTTGCACCCACAGGATTTACAATTCCGGCAGCAAGCCGATAGCGCGCAGCGCGCCGGCCAAATCCCAAATGTGCAGGCCGTGAACAATCTGGCAGTTCTGGATGGTGAAGAAGGTGGTCCCGCGAACTTTTATCACCCGGCCCGTGGGCGGAATATTCAGCAACCTGCCCTGGTGAGTGCCCTGACCGATCCAGGCCAGAGCGGCCCGGTTATCCTGGACAATCAGTGAGTCCATCGTAATGTGCAGGTCCGGGAAGGCTTGCAGGTAAAAGCTCATCGTTTGGCGGATGTCTTCCGGGCCGCGGCGGGGGGTCGAGTAGGCTACGTCCTCCCCTTCGTAATCCGGGGCATAAAAAGCGGCAATCCGGTCGAGGTCGTGGGCGTTCCAGGCAGCGACTAAATCGGTGACCAGTTGGGTGGTTTGTTCAGACATAAGGAAACTCCGGCAATAGGGGTAACGGCTGCGGACTTACTTGAGTCAAGGGAGTGGTTTGCCTACAGCGTTACCAGAAATAAAAAACTACAATCATCAAAGCTGATAACTGTAGTTTATCGAGTCTGGTACTCACTTTCCAGACCAAAAAGTGCTCACTTTTTGCTCATTTTTGGGAAGAGTGAGGCTAAGGCTGAGGCTGAGGCTAAGTGTTATCTCAGCCTCATGCCTTCG
>JAAUSP010000082.1 GCA_012032575.1 Anaerolineales bacterium
TGTCTCTCTCTTCCCTTCAAAAAAGAGAGAGTCTACCTGACTGCTCCGCTGCTTGCTAGTGGGCATTTCTAATTGTCCGCACCGGTAATTATAGTTGTCGCTGGCCATATATCAGCAATGCGCTCACTTTGCCGGTGCTGGGCCGGTCCAAACCCAATCAACAAGGATAAACGATGGCTCGACTCCGCTTGAACAGCAAAATAACCCTGACCCAATTTCTCAAAAAAGTGCCGCTCCTGGCCGACCTTTCTGACGAGGATATAGACCAACTCCTTGAGATGAGTCAAGTGGTGGAACTGCCTGCCGGAACTGACCTGTTTGCCGAGGGCAGTGTGGGCGAGCAGGCCTACATCATCAAAGAAGGCCAGCTCGACATTCTGAAAGCCACTTCCGAAGGGGAGTTGTTGTTGGCCGTGCGCCAGGCCGGTGAGGTGATTGGCGAAATGGCGCTGCTGCACCGGGTGGCCCGCATGGCCACGGTCCGCGCCCGCACCGACAGCGTGCTCCTGGCCATCAGCCAGGCCCAGTTCGACCACCTGTTAGCTACCAGCCATTCGGCCACACGGGCCATCCTGCACAACCTGATGCCGCGCTGGCAGGAAACCGAAGATGCCCTGAAAGGGCTGCGCGAACGGGAAATCAATTACCTGCGCCAGATTGAAAGCGAAAAGAAACGCTCGGACGAGCTGCTGCACGTGGTCATTCCGCTGGGGGCGTCGCTGGCCGGGGAGCAGGATTTTGACCAGTTATTGGAGAAGATTCTGCACGGGGCCATGTCCTTCTGTCACACCGACGCCGGGACGATGTATTTACGCACCCCCGACGACCGGTTAGCCTTTGTGATTGTGCGCAACAACTCGCTGGGGCTGGCTATGGGCGGAACCAGCGGCCAGCCGGTCTCATTTGCGCCTCTGCCCCTATACGACCCTATCAGCGGCGCGCCCAACGACCGCAATGTGGCCACCCACGCCGCCCTGAGGGGCGAGTCGGTGAACATTGCCGATGCTTATGAGACGGAAGCCTTTGATTTTTCCGGCACCCAGGCCTTCGACCGGCAAACCGGCTATCGCTCCCAATCCTTTCTCACCCTGCCGCTCAAAAACAGCGCCGATCAGGTGATTGGGGTGTTACAGTTGATCAATGCCAGGGATACTGAAACGCACCAGATTCGGGCCTTTGATACCAAATTGCAGGAAATGATGGAGTCGCTCTCGCTGCTGGCGGTGGTAGCATTGGAGGCTTACGTGCGCGAGCAGCGGCTGCGCCAGGAAATCCAACAACTGCGGATTGAAATAGACAAAAACAAACAGGCCCGGCAGGTCAGCGAGATTACCGACACCGAATATTTCAAGCAGCTACGCAGTAAGGCTGACAGCTTGCGGCGGATGATGAAAGAGTCTGATAATGAAATCAGTTAATCTTTATGCCATTCCTGCACCACCAGACGAAAAATATCCGACTCGGTGATGATGCCGACGAGATGCCCGGCGTTATCCACCACCGGCAGGCCGCTGATTTTCTTTTCCAGCATGAGCCGGGCGGCCTCACCGATTGTTTCGGTGGCCGCAATGGTGATGGGATGGGCGGTCATAATCTCGGCAATTTTGAGCTTGGCCAGCAAATAATTGACTTCCCAGATACTCAGCGAGGTGGCCCCGGATGGCTCCGCCCCCCGGATATCACCACGAGTCACAATGCCAACCAGCCGGCCATCACTGATTACGGGCAGGCGACGGATTTTTTCTCTTCCATCAGCCGGTGCGCCTCCGGAAGAGTCATTTCCGGGGAAATAGTAGCCACCTTACGGGTCATCCAATCGTTAACTAACTCTTGTTTCATGTGATTCCTCCTTGAATCAGGTTAAATACATTTTCTTTAAAGTTTATCCAATTTTGCCCAATTCTTAAAGTGGAAAATGTCACTGATCTGGTTGATGTAAGTCACATATCTGTTTGACAAAGTAAGAGTTTCCACTTACCATAAAACCAGGCCGAGCCGTTCCCCGTTTGAAAGGAGTGACTATGTTCAAATTATACAAATTGGTTGTAACCGGGACTTTTAATGCCGGTAAAACCACCTTTGTCAAAACCGTCACGGAGATTGAGCCGGTTAACACCGATAAAGTTACCCGCAGCCTCGCCGAAAAAAAGATCAAAGGGACCACCACCGTAGCGCTGGATTATGGTAAAATCAAAATAAATCAGGGCAGCGCGGTGCATTTGTTTGGTACCCCCGGCCAGGACCGCTTTGATTTTATGCGCGATATTCTGGCCCAGGATATGCACGGCTTTATCTTTTTGGTCGATTCAACTGATCGGCACAGCCTTGAACAGGCCACGACGCTGTTGGCCACATTCAAAAAACACAAAAACGTACCGTTTCTGCTGGCAGCCAACAAAGCAGATCGCCAGGGCTTGAGCGGTGAGGAAATCCGACAGGCGCTCAAGCTGCCGGCCCAACAGCCGGTCATGGCATGCATTGCCACCGATAAAGCGTCGGCGCGGGCGGTGGTGGAGCGACTGGTGGCTTTGATTGAAGCGGGGTCATGACCGCCGCCAAACGCCGTAAGTCAGATGGGTGATAGTGGTAATGGAATTGTGATGGACCGTGACGAAATTATAAAAAAAGTTGAGACCGCCCGGCGGGAGGGGAGCAAGCTTGACCTGCGCCGGTTGAATCTGAGCAAGCTCGATCTGTCGCACCTGGATTTGAGCGAGGTACAGTTACATGAAGCCAGCTTGAACCAGACCAACCTGGAGGGAGCGACCTTGCGCGGGGCCAATCTGGTTTTTGCCAACCTGATCAAAGCCACGCTGCGGGGGGCCGACCTGCGTGAAGCCAACGCGGTTTTCGCCAATTTCCGCCTGGCCGATTTGAGCGGCGCTGACCTGACCAAAGCTAATCTGAGCGCGGCCAATCTTTTTGGGGCTAATTTGAGTAAGGCCAAAATGAGCGGGTCCAGACTGGGCGAAGCAAACCTGGCCGAAACCAATCTGAGCGGAGCCAACTTAAACGGGGCCGACCTGAACGAGGCTGACCTGAACGAGGCTAATCTGAGCGGAGCCGACCTGAGCGGGGCCGACCTGACTGAAGCCAATTTGAGCCAGACCAAACTGGCCCAGGCCAAATACAATCAGCAGACCCGCTGGACCGAAGGATTTGACCCCATCAGCGCCGGCGCAGTGAAGAAGCGAAAGTGGGGCTTGTTTTAGCCGAACGCCTGAGAAATCGCCTTAAACGAGGCATCGTACCTGAACTGGGTGTCCCGATGCCCCCCCTCAAACTCTTCGTAAATAAAAGGAATATTCAACCCGGCCAGGCGCTGACAGAAAATGCGCGCCCCGTAGTGCAAAGCGTACTCGTCGCGGCTGCCGCAGTCGAGATAAATGAGTTTCATGCGGCGCAGGGCGGCGATATGGGCTTCCTCTTGCAGCATGGTAATCGGGTCGTGGGCCAGCCAGCGCTGCCAGATGGCGGGACGCAGTTCGCCGGTGACGGGGTCAAAGGGCAGGACGAAGCCGCCAGGGGCGTCGGGGTTGGGTGAATAGCAGGCCGACATGGCGGCAATGTGGATGACATCAAAAAAGTTGGCCGGTTTGGGATACATTTTGGGCGAAAAGCCGGCCAGGAATTGGGCCAGGGCTTGCGGCGTTTGCAGGGAGAGCCGGCCCGTCGCATTGAGGAACTTTACAAAATCGGGTTTGTAGCAGTAGTCAAAGTACATGTCGCCGCTGTGACAGGCCAGCGCCCCAAAAACGTCGGGGTGGCGCATGGCTTGAACCAGCGCCCCCATATCCCCCCGACTGATTTCCCCGCCACCGCCCGATAGCCGGCCTCGGCGCGGGTGCGATAACGTTCATCAATAAATGGTACCAACTCGTCAATCAAATGATCTTCGTAGCGACCCGTCGCGCTGGAGTTGAGATACTGGCTGCCGCCATAGCGGGTGAAACAATCGGGCATGACCACGATGAGGGGCTGGACCTGGCCGGACACAATCAGCCGGTCGAGCCGTTCCTGGATGGATTCGTCAAAGGCAGAGTCGTTTAGCAGCAGGGTCCCTCGCCCGGTAAAGCCGGTCAGCAGATAGGCTACGGGATAGCGGGCAGTGCTGTCGTGATAGCCGGGCGGCAGATAGACGGGCACGCGGCGGTTCGACGGGTCGCCCAAAGGGTTATGGCGCAGAACCTCGCTGTTGATTACTTCGATGTTTACCTGACCTTGAGTTGTCATAAAAGTTCTCCTGAAATTAGAGAGGTGATGACAAGTGAGGCGAGGAGGCGAGAACTCACTTCGCCTCACGCCTCTTCGCTTCATTTCAAAGTAGCTCAATCCGCCAGGTTGTGGTATGATGCAGGCTGATTCTATTTTTGCTGGCGGAGTTTCGGTTGGACATTCACGTTATCATACCCACATATAATGAAAAAGACAATATCATGGAGCTGGTGAGCCAAATTTTGGCCCTGCCGGTGGAGGCTCAGGTGATTGTGGTTGACGACAATTCGCCTGACGGGACTGGTCAAATTGCTGATAAGCTGGCCGAACAAAATTCTCGCGTAAAGGTAATCCACCGGGCTGGCAAGCTGGGGTTGGGTACAGCCTACATTGCGGGTTTCAAACAGGGCCTGGCTGAAGGCGCTGACCGCCTGATTACGATGGATGCCGATTTTTCGCACGACCCGGCCTACATTCCTGCCCTGGTGAGTTTATCGCATCATTATCATATTACCATTGGCTCGCGTTACATTCCTCAGGGGGGGGTGGTCAACTGGGAATGGCAACGCCGTTTTTTGAGTTGGGGGGCTAATGCTTTTGCCCGTGCCTCTTTAGGTTTAAAGGCCAATGATTGTACGGCTGGTTTTCGCTGCTATCACCGCGAAGTGCTGCTGAACATAGACCTCGACCGCATCTTCTCTAACGGTTACTCTTTTTTGGTTGAAATGTTGTTCAAATGCCAACGGCAGGGGTATCGGGTGGGCGAAATCCCCATTGTCTTTGCCAACCGCGAACGCGGCCAATCAAAAATATCACAGCGTGAAATTTATAAAGCAATGTATACGGTAATGCGCCTGACGATGACCCGTTTCCTGCCGCAGCGGCGCGTGCCCATTTCAACGCTGCCCGCCCAGCCCGGCGGCCCGGAAAACTCAAAAAACCTCATCGAGAAGCCAGCCTCCCATTCATAATGCCTTTTTGGCGTTGACATGTGACTTATGGCCCTCATAATTGGGGACTTTCGCCCCTTTAATCTGATCCTTTTCTGGTGTATGCTACCTGTAACTTCCAATTACCCGGTTAAGGAATTAGGGCTTGACCGTCACCAAATTAAAAGCAAACTCACCCACAACTGAACCTGAAAAAAATCCAAAGCCCTCACCTCAAGGCATAGTGATCCTGATTTTGCTAGGCTTGCTGCTGCCACTATTGACGATTGAGGCGGTGGCCTACCTCTCCCCCGGTTCGATTCCCCGCGAGGTAAAATCAGTATTCCAGCCCGAACAGGATCAACCGTTAAAGGGCCTTATCCCTGATCAAACCCTGGGCTACAAATATGCGCCGGGTCTGACCGATTTTGCTGTGCCGTTTGAAGGCGATGCGGGTCCGGACCACTATCCGGTATCAACCGTTTCGCTGGGGTCTTCGGACGTGGGATTTCGCGATGATGGCTTGTCCGGCGAACCATTTGCCGTGGTGATTGGCGACTCGTATGCGAGCTGCGCCAGTGTGCCTATGGAAGCTTGCTGGGTCGAAGGGTTGGAGCAGCGGACCGGTCAGGATTGGGCCAACATGGGTGTGGTCGGCTACAGCCCGCAGCAAGAAGCGCGGATGTTGACTCGCTATGGTTTGCCATTACAGCCCAAAGTAGTGGTCTGGGTATTCTTCGCCAATGATTTAAACGACGCCTGGCGCTTCGATCAATTTGGCAGCGGCGCAGCTCAAGAAGGTCAATTCTGGCGCAATCCCGTTTTAAGCTGGCTGGCCCGCCACTCAACAGTGTACAACATGGGTGCATTTTTCTGGTACAATCGTGCCCTGTTTTACAATCTGGTCACTTTCGAGGACAAAACTAGCCCGCGAGACTCCAATCTGGTCTGGTGGCTAACTTACACCGATTTAACCATCCCCGAAGTAGCCGATGGCCTGAGGTTGACCCAGCAAGCTATTCTTGAGGCTCGCCAACAGGTCCTGGCCCAAGATGAAAAGTCCAAATTCGTGGTGGTGATTTTTCCCTATCGAGAGCAGGTTTATGCGCCCGCCAACTTGCAACCTCAGCTTGATCAACTCAACCAAACCCTGGCCCATTTTTGCCGGCAGCAAGATTTGAGCTGTCTTGATTTAACTTCAGCCCTGCGAGAGCGAGCCAGCCAGGCGGGTGAATCGCTCTATTTCCGCAAAGACATTCATCTGAACGCGCACGGGAATGAAGTTGCAGCAGATATTTTGAGTGAAGCCTTAAAGGATTACTGGAGATTAGAGAGTGGAGATTGAGCAGTTCTGCCATTGCCAGTCTCTGCCCAAAACCCTAAAATCATTTTGGAACCACTGCTAAGGAAAAACTATTCTTATGGAACAAGGGTTGAAACTGAGAGAAGTCAACTGGCCGGAACTATGGCAAAAAATTGACGCCATCCTTTTTCCCGAACAGCCACAGCCAAAGCGGTCTATGACCTTCTGGCAGTATCTGCTTTTTGTGGTGGTTGGGATGGCCGTCTTCTCGTTTCTGGGTTCACTCCTGCCACCAACAGGATTAATTGGGTATGATTGGGTCAATTTTTTCAGCACCCCGGCCCAGGAAGAAGGATTATCTTACTATCCGCCCTGGGTTGAATACGTCAGCTATCTCACCTGGCCCCTCTTAATTGGCTTTACCTTTACCGGTTTGGCTCTGGGTTTGTACCAGCGGCGGGCTTCGCTGCTGGTGATAAGCATCGCTTTTTTTACCCTGCCGGCCTTATGGGTGGTATTTCTGGGCCAAATCGAAGGGTTGATCGTTTTTGGCCTGACCGGTATGCCCTGGCTGGTTCCTTTGGTGACTATTAAACCCCAGGTGGGCTATCTGGCGTTTCTGGCGCGTAAAAAGGATTTGGTGGTTTTACTCATCTGGCTGGCTATAACTACAGCCATTTGGGGGTTATGGCCGCTCGATATGTTGACCATCAGTAATTTTACCGCCTGGGAAGAGCCACACGACATCAGTTTGTGGCCCTGGTCGCTGCCGGTGGTCGTCATTTTATTATGGTTGTCCCGTGGGGATGAAGACATGCTGATGCTGGGCGGAATCTTTGCTCTGCCGTATGTGCATTCATACCATTATTTTGTTGTTTTGCCGGCATTGGCGCGTCTGCCGGGGTGGGTAGCCGTCTTGGCGGCGGTAATTTCGTGGCTGCCGCTGCTGGCCAACTGGCTGGGTCCGTGGGCCTGGCAGTTGGGCCATTTGTTTCCGGTTATCTTGTGGGTTAGCCTTTACCTACAACGACGAAAACGTTCAGTCAGCAAAACCATTCCTGCCTAAGGGGGACGAGCATGTGCGGCATTTGCGGTATTGTAGACCTTAAAACCTCACAGCCGGTCAATCAAGCTGTTTTGCTTAAAATGACCCAGGCCATGAAACACCGCGGCCCAGACGAGCAGGGAATTTATCAATGCGGTTCGGCTGGTCTGGGATCGCGCCGCCTCTCCATCATTGACCTGGCCGGCGGACGCCAGCCGATTGCCAATGAAGATGAGTCGATGTGGATTGTCTTCAATGGCGAAATTTACAACTACCGTGAACTACGTATCTACCTGCAAAAAAAGGGGCACACCTTCCGCACCCAAACAGACACCGAAGTTATCCTGCACCTGTACGAAGAATTTGGCCTGGACTGTATCCAGCATCTCAACGGTATCTTTGCTTTTGCCATCTGGGATATTCCGCGCCAGGAATTAACCCTGGCCCGTGACCGGATGGGCATAAAACCGCTCTATTACACCGAAACGGATAACGCTTTTATCTTTGGCTCAGAGTTAAAAGTGGTCATGGCTCACCCTGAAGTCAAGCGTGAGATTGATCTGATTTCGCTGAACGAATATCTCTCCTTTGAGTATGTGCCCTCGCCGCGGACCATCATTCGCCACATTTACCGGCTGGAACCCGGCTACATCCTGCGCTACAATCAGCGGGGACTGCAGCGGCAAGCCTACTGGCAAATCAGCCTGGCCCGCAGCGAGAGCCGCCCCCCGGTCCACTGGCGCGATTATGCCGATGGGCTGTACGATACCCTTAAAGAAAGCGTCAAACAAGAACTGGTCAGCGATGTCCCCGTGGGTGTCTTGCTTAGCGGGGGGTTGGACTCCAGCAGCATTGCCGCTCTGATGACCCAGTTGTACCCCGGCACCGTAGACAGCTTCTCGGTTGGGTTTGAAGAAGCCTCTTTTGACGAGTCGCGCTACGCCCGAACGGTGGCCCAGCACGTCGGCACTCGTCATAATGAGTTAATTCTGACCAGCCAGATGGTCGCCGAAATGGTCCCGACCATTACCGATTTTCTGGACGAGCCGTTTGGCGACTCATCCCTCATTCCCACCTATTTCCTGTCGCTCTTTGCCAGGGGACAGGTCAAAGTAGTGCTCGGTGGTGACGGCGGCGATGAACTGTTTGCCGGCTATCCTACCCTGACCGCCCATCGGCTGATTGAATATTATGAGCGGATTGTGCCCTGGCAGATACGCGCTTCCATTGCGCCCAAACTGCTCGATTGGATGCCGGTATCTTTCAATAACATCAGCTTTGATTTCAAAATTCGGCGCTTTCTGGCCGGTCGGGGGGTCCCGCTGCAAGTCCGCCATCATCGCTGGCTTGGCTCTTTTATGGATGAAGACAAGTCGCTGCTGTTTCAGGATTGGTTCAAGCCGGTCCTGCGCGACACCTATGCTCAGGCTTTTGCCCATGCCCGCGAGTGCGATGCCCGGCTGCCGCTAAATCAACTGCTTTACAACGATATGAAACTATACCTGGAGGGCGATATTCTTTACAAAGTTGACCGGGCCAGTATGGCCGCGTCTCTGGAAGTCCGGGTTCCCTTTTTAAACCGGGAAATGGTCCACTTTGCCACCGATTTGCCGGTCGAACTCAAGCTGCACCGGCTGACCACTAAATATCTGCTCAAAAAGAGCATGAACGGAACTTTACCCAAAGAAATTATCAACCGTCCCAAAAAAGGCTTTAACATGCCGGTCGCCCGCTGGCTGACCACAGAGCTGCGAGAGTTGGTGATGGAGATGCTGTCGGAGCAGCGGATCAACCGGCAGGGCTTTTTTAACTATGCTTATGTGCGGCAGTTGCTCGACCAGCATTTTTCGCAGCAGCGGGACAATCGCAAGGCCTTGTGGACGCTACTTATCTTTCAATTGTGGTACGATCGGTATATCGAAAAGAGCGTTGCAGCCACATAAGAGGTTCTGATGCCTACTTCTTTTAAGACTGAAAATGACTTCATCCAATGGAATGAAGAAATGGCTCACAAGTATGATCCCGAAGCCTACCATCTTCGTTCAAATTTTTTGATCCGCTGGATTGAACGCCGCCGGGTAAAAACCATCCTGAACTTTCTGAATACCCGCCAGCAGGATCGTGTTTTAGAGATTGGCTGCGGTGCCGGCAACATTCTGGTGCAGATTCCAGCCACATGCTTGCATGGGATTGACCTTTCAACCTTTCTCATCAAAAAATCACAGCGCCGTTTGGCTTCCCATCGGGTGATCCTGGCCCAATCAAACGCCGAACAACTTCCCTTTGTGAATGACAACTTCCACAAGCTGGTTTGCAGCGAAGTGTTGGAGCATGTCGCTGATCCACGCCGGGTCATCGGTGAAATTGCCCGGGTGGCTACAAGTGATGCCATTATTGTCGTTAGCGTCCCCAATGAGGCCTGGATAGATCGGGTTAAAGCTATTATTCGTCGGCTGGGGCTAAGTCAGTGGTTACTTAAAGGCGAGAATGACTCCTATAATTCACCCGATCAGATGACGGATGAATGGCACTTACATCGTTTCGATTTAAACCTGCTTAAGGAAATTGCTGATGGGATTTTGGTGATTCATCAAACTAAAGCCATCCCCTTTAGTTTTATTCCCTTACGCTATGTGGCTTGTTGCCAGTTAATCAAACAATGATGCTTCGTTTAAAACTTACAGGCCGCTATTCACAACTATGCTGTCAACTATCAAGCATCAAAAAATTGAACTGATCCTCCTGGGCCTCTTGCCCATCATCGTTTTGCTGACTCGTCTATCTTATTTTGACAAACCCCTTGACGACGACAGCGCCGCCAATGCTTACGGCGGGCGGCTTATCCTGCAAGGCGAGCCTTTGTATAGCAGCTACCACCCCGGCCATCATTTGCCGCTCATCTATTACATCAATGCCCTGGCCTTCTCGCTGTGGGGCGACAATCCGTGGGCGATCAGGTTTTTTCTGGCCTTGTGGTTGATCCCTGCGGCCTATTTATTCTATTATCTGGCTCGCACCTTTGCCGACAGAAAGACAAGCTGGATTGCCCTCTTCTTATTTTTGCTGCTTACCTCAGACTATGTTATGGAGGGTCACACTGCCGAAATCGAACTATTTGCTAATTTACCCCGTATCGCCTCCATTTTCCTTTTGCTTATCTTCCAAAGCCGTAACACCAAAGATTGGCAGTATGTTTGGATTGGGCTAATCGGGGCTGTTTGCATCTTATTTAAAGCAGTCTATGTCTCGGCATTGGGGGTGACGGGTCTGATTCTCCTCATCCAATTCTGGGCAGAGCAGGATAAGAAGGACGGGTTTCATCGTTTGATCCGGCGGGCAGTTTGGATGGGGCTTGGCTTACTGATGGGATTACTGCCGGTGGTGATTTATTTTGGCACATTAGGACTCTTGCCCCGATTAAGTTTAGTTTTTACCCTGGGGCAGGACCATGTCAATTCGACTGGCGTTAATCCTCTGTTCCTTTTTCTCTATCCCCTCAGCGGTCTGGCTATAGCCAATCTGCCTCTGTTGACTTTGGGTTTAGCCGGAGCGCTGTTAATGCCGTTTGACAAAACATTGCCCAGGCTGACAAAATATATTATTCTATTGTGGTTTGTGCTTTCTTTCATCGAAGCGGGTATCAGCTACAATGCTTTTTGGCACTATTACCTGCTCATCATCCCGCCGTTGAGTCTATTAGCCGCCTGGTTTATAATGCAGCCACTTCGGCTGGCTCAAGGCAACCCTAAACTCAAGTGGGCGGGCTGGGCCATACCGGCGCTGTTTCTATTGACTATTGGCGCAACTTACCTTTTTGTCAACAGCGGCTACTTGTATCATTACGCCCGTTACAAAACCGGTCAGGAAACCTATCGCGATTTCGTGCTGAAAAGCTGGCCTCCCACCGGGCCTATGTTTGTGGCGTTACAGGATATCGCCGTATATATCCAATCTCATTCCCAGCCCGACGACCGCATCTACATCTGGAGCGAGGAAACTCAACTTTATTTTCTAGCCAATCGGCGCTGTGCTGTGGATTTTATCTGGCCTATGTTCCTGGAAAATCCTAATATACCCGGTGGGCCGGCGGAACTACAACAGCAGCTCTTTGCCCCCACCACCAAATTTATCATTATTGCCCAAGATAATCCACCCGTCTGGCTTACCCGGGGTTTGACTAAAGATTACCGTTTGGTAGAAACCATCGCGGGCCGGGCAATTTATCAGCGCAATCATTAAGGGACTATAAATCTCCGCTACCTATGGTTAAGACTTCTGAAGAGTCTCGGCAGAATCCAACTTTCTCTAAACCGGCCCGGCTAACCTCAATTTTTAACAGCAACCTGGCAGCGGGTCTTTTTTTTTCTTTTGCTCACGGCCATCTTTTTGCGACCGGTCATTTTTCACTTTTTTGATGAAGTCAGCGGAACCGGCGATACCTACGAATATGTCTGGCGCTTGTGGTGGTTCAAATACACGCTGATTGACACGGGCCAATCGCCCTGGCTGGTCCCTTTTATTTATTACCCCTTCGGCTATCCCCTGACCTACAGCGAAATTACCCCCACCAACACCCTTTTTGGCCTGCCGTTTACCATTGCTTTTGGCGAGTACAGCGCCCATAATGCCCTGCTCTTTTTTAACATTTTTCTCGCCGGGTTCAGTACCTTTTTGTTAGCCCGACGATTGACCCATAATTGGTGGGCCGGTCTGTTGGCCGGCATCATTTTTGGTTTTGCTCCGTTCCGGCGGGGCCAGTATTTTCATCTTATCCACCTGACCATCGGCTGGTTTCCGCTCATTTTCCTCTTCATCGAAAGGTTTCTACAACGGGGCCGCTGGCGCGATGCTTTTGCCGGCGGCCTGGCTTTTGGTCTCAATGCCCTGGCTTCGTGGTATCTGGCTTTGGCCGCAGGGTTGTTAAGCCTGGTCTGGCTGGCCGTGCGAACCTGGCCCTGGGCTGTTCAATTCAGACGGCAGCGGCTCTGGCTGGGGTTGGGACTCTTTTGCATTACAGCCACAATTCTCGTTGCGCCTTTCCTGCCGCCCTTTTTAGCAGTCAGCAGCGACCCCGATACCCGGCCCACCCTGGAAAATACCAATTTCTGGTCGGCCTCGCCCACCGATTATCTCATTCCCAACCCTTTCCATCCGCTCTGGGGGACGTTTATTGAAGAAAAAATTCTGCCGCTGGCTGCCCTGGCCGACAAAACCTCGCCCAGCCAGGCCGATTTTGAAGCCGGTCGAATTTTTCCCAGTTCCAATCTGAATATTGCGACGGAATTTTTGTTAAGTCCGGGTCTGGTGGCTATTCTTTTTGCGGTCTACGGCCTGCGTTGGGGGCAAGGCAAAGCTGTCCGGCCCTGGCTTTATCTGACCCTTGTGGCCGTTATCCTCAGCCTGGGGTTAACCCTGCATTTGGCCGGGCGACAGGTGGTCATCCCCGCGCCGTCTGCTGTGGTAGCCCGCTTCAATCAGGCGATGAATGATATTTCGCTGAATTTATCCTTGCAGCGGGAACCATTCACCATTGCCGAAGACACCGGACTGGTCATCCCGCTGCCGTCCCTGCTCATCCGCTGGTTTGTCCCGGCGGTGGGTAACACCCGTACCTGGACCCGGTTCGGTCAGTTTGCCATTTTTGGTATGGCTATCCTGGCTGCCTATGGCGCAGCGGCCTGGCACAAACGCGAAATTGCTCTGCATCGCCCCCAGCGAAGTTTGCCCATCAAAAAACGAACAGTGAAGCGTACCAATCCTCTACTTTCTATCTTCTATCCTCTATCCTCTATCTTCTATCTTCCTTCCTCCACCTGGCCCTGGCTCATCGTCATCGGCCTGACCTTATTTGAGCTGTGGTGGAAACCCATGCCCACCCACCAACCTTTCACCCAACGCCCGGTTGATGTCTGGCTGCGCCGGCAACCCAGCCAAAATGTAGAAACTCAACTGCCCTGGCAGGGCAGCTATTGCAACAACCTTACTTCTCGTCGCCAACCCGACGGCGATGCTATTATTCAATACCCGCTCGACAGCAGTTTCAACGGCTCCCAATTTATCTATACCAGAACTCACTGTAAACCTATCGTGCATGCTTATGGCAATCCCTTTGGCTTCATGCTGGGCCGGCGTCACCCCGATTTACTCACTTTTCCCGATGCCGCCAATCTGGCCCTGTTAAGCCGCTGGCATGTACGTTATGTTTTAATCGAGACAGAAGGGCCGGGGTCAGAGACGGCTCAAGAACTGCTCAAAAAGATAGCCTCAGTATCTTGTTTGCATCCGGTAACGGTTCAAGGCAGCGTCCACGTCTTTGAATTGGTTCACTGCGGAGAAAAGTGAAAGACAGGCTAAATCCCGATGCTCCAAATAACAGTATGAACAGGAAAACACCAACCTATCCCCTTATCATTTTGGGGCTAATGATAATCATCTACATTGTCTTTTTTTGTTATCTATCCTTGTCAACCACGATCATTTTTTAACCAACGGCTTTGATTTGGGAATCTTCGATTACGCCGCCTGGAACAACCTGCACGGCAACTTTTTCAAGGCCGAGTTTATCGGCGTAGACTCTCTATTTGCCATCCACTTCCAACCGATATTACTGCCTTTGGGCCTGGTCTTCCTGCTCTGGTCCGATGCCAAAGCGCTGCTGCTCGTTCAGACAGTCGTTCTGGCCCTTGGTGCGCTCCCCCTCTATTGGCTGGCTACCGAAAAGCTCAATAGCTGGGCAGGTCTCGTCTTTGCCGCCGCCTATCTGCTTTTTCCAGCTTTGCAGGGGGCTAATCTATTTGAGTTTCACCCGGTCACGCTGGCGGCCGGTTTCTTGCCCTTTGCCTATTGGTATCTACAACAGCGCCGTTTTTGGGCTTTTTTTAGTCTTCAGTATTCTGGCGGCGGCCTGTCAGGAGGATGCGGTTTTGTTTGTTGGTATGCTGGGCTTTTATTTGTTTGTTTCGCAAAAAGATTGGCGGGGATTGGCGGTCGGCTTGAGCGGCTTTGCCCTCTTCCTTTTTCTGACCATTGTGTTTATTCCCGGCTACGCCGGCAGCGACACCCATTTTGGCCTCCATCGTTACCAGGTTCTCGGCGCCACCATCCCCGAAGTGTTGCTGACCGTCCTGCTCCGGCCTCTGTTTGTCTGGGAATACCTCTGGTCAAATCCCGATAAAGTTAGATATATGACCCATCTCCTGGCCCCCGTTGCCTTTCTTTCACTGCTTGACCCGCTGACTCTGTTCATCGCGGCCCCGGCCATCGCCATGAATCTCCTATCCGATTTGCCAACCACTTACGCCCTGGATAGATTTCATTATTCGGTTATGATTGTGCCCGTTGTGGTTGCCTCGGCCATCAATGGGACCGCCTTCTTAATCAAAATAGTGCGCCGGAAAATGGCACTTTCGCCAACTTTCCTAAATGTTGTCTTTATGACCATGATTTTGTTGACCACCCTGAGCTATCAGCTTAAATTGGGACACACCCCGCTCTCCCTGAACTTTAGCTGGCCCACGGGTCAGACCCGCTACCAGTCGGCCCAACAAATGCTGCAACTCATCGCGCCCGATGCCGTTGTTTCAGCCCAAACCTCGCTCAGCACCCATCTGACGCACCGGCCTGGTATTTATCTCTTTCCCCGCCTCACCGGCAGTCAATACGGCCCGGCTGAATATATTGCCCTGGATTTACAGGGCAACATCTTCCCTATTTTCCAGCCGGAGGCTTACTTACAGCAAGTTGCCGCTTTGAAGGCCAGTAAGGATTACACCATACTTTTTGAGCAAGATGATTATCTTCTGTTGAGAAAACGGTAATATGTCCGCCAAGAGTTCAAACGCCGCCGCCGATTTTTCGCTTGTGTTGATCCTCTTTTTCACCAGCCGCCTGATGCTGCTGCTGGCCTTTCCCCCGGAAAACCTGATCTATTATGGGGATTACCAGCATTACTTTAATGTAGCAGCCATGAGCCGGTCGGGTTTCTATCCGTACATTCATTACTGGTACGAATTTCCGCCCATTTTTCCCTATTTGAATATTGCTGTTTATACATTGGCCGGCCAGCAGTTAAAGAATTACATCTTGCTGCTGGCTTTCGTGCTGCTGCTGGCCGAATGTGGCAACCTCTATCTCCTGTACCGTTTGGCTTTGACCCTGTTTGATCGTACCCGCGCCCTGACCACAGCCTGGATTTATACCGCTCTGTTCACGCCCATTTTCTTTTGGTTGGGCAACTTCGATGCGCTGACCACTTTTTTCATCCTGCTGGCTCTCTACAGCCTGCTCAAAAACCGACGCTTCCTGCTGATTGCCGCGCTGGGCCTGGGAACGATGGTGAAATTTTTACCTGTCGTCCTTCTGGCGGCAGTATGGCGCAGGTGGGGACTTAAAACCGCTGTCATTTGCGGTACAGCGACCCTCCTGATTTGTCTGTTTATCTTTGGCCCGTTCGCTTTCGCCAATCCGACCATGACCCTGACCTCGCTTCAGGCCCAGGCCGGTAAATCCTCTTATCAAACGGTTTGGGCCATTGTTGACGGCAATCTGACCACCGGCAACTTTGGCCCCCTGGCCGATCATTTCGACCCGGCCAAAGCTACTCGCCCTATTAATAACCCAGCCCGCCTGCCTACCTGGCTAACTTTGATCCCTTTTGGACTGCTAGGTTTGTTTATCTTTACTCGCCCTGCCGGGTCTAATCCCGATCAGGATACCATCGTCTTCACTACCCTCACCTTTATCATCTTCTTCCTGTGGTCACAAGGCTGGAGTCCGCAGTGGCAAACCTTTTTAATTCCGCTACTGCTGCTCACCTTCTCAGAAAAGCGGGCTGTCTTATTTATTATCGCCTTGAGCTTTATTAGTTTTCTGGAGTGGCCGGTCATCCTTTCGCGCGGCCTCAATCAATTACTTCCCCTCACCATTATCCTGCGGACCCTGCTTCTGATCCTGATAACCGTCGAGTTATACCGTCTCCTCATCCCCCCAACCTCAACTAAAACAAAAAACTCTACACGATAAGTCGTGTAGAGTTTTCCGTCTGGGCTAATCAAAAAGATATTACAAGTTACCGACGATGTTACTGAAGGTATTGCCAATAACCGGGCCGAGCAAAAGTAAAATGGCAATGACAACAATAGCGACTAAAACTAAAATTAATGCATACTCGACCAGGCCCTGACCTTCTTCACGAGGCAAAAATATCATGACATTCCCTCCTTTCTTAAAGATTTTGATGAACAGATAGGTGAAAGTTGGTTTTTCAGGTAAAATTGCGCCACGAATTATTTTTACCCTGACTTTTACTTAAAATAACATAAATTTCAAAAAATTATAATAGCCCAGATAGCCTGTTTTCAGGTTTATTTAAAGTCCAAATTCTTCGCCGATAAGATACGGCCTGGAAGCCAACTTTGAAAAACTTTAAGGTTTTTAACCAGCAAATAGTTTTGCTCCAATAATTGCCGAATGAACATCCCGTTACAGCCTAACGAACTGCGACTTCTCATTATCGCCGATGACCCCCTGGTGCGGGCGGGCTTGGCCACACTGCTAACCGCCCAGCCCGGCTTAACCGTTGTCGGCCGCATTGCCGCAGCCGACCTCTCCGCCCAGCTCGACATCTACCGGCCTGATGTCCTGCTCTTTGACTTGGGCTGGGACCCCAGCGCCCCACGTCCCGGTTCAAATCCAGCCACAACCAGCGTGGAAACCCTGGCCGATTTGCGTGACGCCGGCCTGCCCATCGTGGCCTTATTGCCTGATGAAACTTATTACAACCAGGCCTGGACCGCCGGAGCACGCAGCCTGTTACTCCGCAATGCCGAACCCGAAAAACTTCAAGCCGCCCTCCTGGCAGTCGGGCAGGGATTGGTCGTGCTTGACCCCGGCCTGACCGCTGCCGCCTTGCCCACCCCGGAAGCCGAACTGCCCCACCTGACCGATCCCCTGACCCCCCGCGAACTGGAAGTGCTCCAACTGCTGGCCGAGGGCCTGCCCAACAAAGCCATCGCCCGCCGCCTCGACATCAGCGATCACACCGTCAAATTCCACGTCAACGCCATCCTCAGCAAACTCAATGCCCAAAGCCGCACCGACGCCGTCGTGCGCGCCACCCGCCTCGGACTCATCCTCCTTTAGCGGTAAAACGTTAAACGTTCCACGTTTAACGTTTTACGCTGTCCACCTACCCATTTTCCAGGTCCAGCCCCACCGGATGGTTGATGCGCCCGTCCGCCATTGCTGCTAAACTATCAATTGTAAAATAACCGGAGACAGAAGGCCGAAACAGAATTTGTATGCCTTTCATCTCCGCAAACCAATCGTAAATCGTAAATCGTAAATCGAAAGGACTTAACCATGTCTGAAGCTTTACAAAATTTATCCAACGCCATGGCTCAAACCGTTGCCAGCGCCGGAGCCGGGATTGTCCGGGTTGAAGCCCGGCGGCGATTGGCCGCCAGCGGCATTATCTGGTCCGCCGATGGGTTGATTGTGACCGCCCATCACACCGTCGAAAAGGAAGATAATATTCAGGTGGGCCTGCCCGACGGCCAAACGGCTGCCGCCACCCTGGTTGGACGCGACCCCACCACCGATCTGGCGGTGCTGCGAACGAGCGTCCCAAATTTAAGTCCTTTACCCCCTGCCGCCGAAAATATACAGGTCGGCCACCTGGTTTTGGCCCTGGGCCGGCCCGGTCAGACCGTTCAGGCCACGCTGGGTATCATCAGCGCCCTGGGCAAAGAGTGGCGCACCGGCGCGGGCGGCCTGATTGACCACTATGTGCAAACCGATGTGGTCATGTATCCCGGCTTTTCCGGCGGCCCGCTGGTCAACGCCGCTGGGCAGCTTTTGGGCTTGAACACCTCGGCCCTGGCCCGGGGTGTGAGCTTGACCGTCCCCACCGCCACTATCAGCCGAGTGGTGGACACGCTGGTTCAGCATGGCAAAATTCGCCGGGGTTATCTGGGGGTGAATACCCAGCCGGTCCGGCTGCCGGCTACCCTGGAGCAGCAATTGGGCCAGGAAACCGGCCTCCTGTTGGCGGCAGTTGAGCCGGGCAGTCCGGCTGAACAGGGCGGACTGCTGCTGGGCGATACCATCGTC
>JAAUSP010000083.1 GCA_012032575.1 Anaerolineales bacterium
CCGCCATGCTGCCGGCCCTGCGTCACCGACTGATTCTTAACTTTGAGGGTCAAGCGGAGGGTATCACCGCCGACGAGATTCTACGGCAGGTCATCCAACGGGTGGCCCTAACCTAATCTCCTATAACTCAATCTGGACAAAGTGCTGTCCTTATGATAAACTCATGCATAAGAGTCGAACCTGTAAGGGAGTTCCGAAATTTAAATCATCCCAAAAACTTAACGGACGTGATGCGTGAAACGTGATACGTGAGGACTTTTGGCGTAAATTCATCACGCATCACGTATCACGTATCACAGGGTTGGGACAATTATTTTTTCGGAGCTGCCTAAACCGGGTTCTGACAAGACCAGACTCAAGCGGAGACAGCCGAGGACAAGATGGAGTATCGCGCACGAGTATTATGTATTGACGACGAGCCTGGGGTAGTGGAGTTGGTCAGCCTGATTCTAAAATCCCAAAATATCCTGGTTGAAGGCGCGGAGAGCGGCATAGAGGGCCTGGCAGTGATGCGCAAGAACCCGCCCGATGCGGTGCTGCTTGATATTATGATGCCCGAAATGGATGGTTGGGAAGTTTATAAACAGATGCGGGCCGACGATAGACTGAAGAATGTCCCCGTCATCATCTTGACCGCCAGAAACAGCTCTTTTGAAGAGATCATTGCCCGCGAGCGGGCTGGCGTCAACGATTATGTCACTAAACCATTTGTGCCTAACGACTTGAGAAGCAGCCTGTCCCGGATTTTGGGTCTGGCCGCCAGCTAAACCACTATGAACCAGAAAAAACACATCCTCTGCATCGAAGACGAACCCGAAATGATCGAGTTGATGCGCCTGGTCCTGGAGCGCGAAGGTTTTGAAGTGACCGGCGCAGTCGGTGGCGAGCAAGGGTTGAAGACTATGCGTCACAGAAGGCCCGATTTGATCCTGCTCGATTTGATGATGCCCGGCATAGACGGATGGGAAGTGTACCGGCAAATGCGGGCCGATAAAGAATTAATGGACATCCCGGTGGTGATTGTAACCGCCAAGGCCCAAAGCATTGACAAGGTCCTGGGCTTACAAGTAGCCAAAGTAGCCGATTACATCACCAAACCCTTTGGCCCCAAGGATTTGATTAACAGCATTGCCAAGGTTTTTGCCAAACAAAAAGCCGGTTAGCATTGCTATTAATCTGCTCCCGTATCTCACCTTTTTCTAAATTTGTCCTTCCCTCACACGTTTTATGATAAACCCTTCACGCCTCCTGTTTGGCCTGCTTGGCCGCTCTTTGGCGCACGTTATGATCGAGCTGCTTTTTGCGCACCCGCAGGGCGTGGGGGGTTACTTCCAGCAGTTCATCCACGTCCAGGTAATCAATCGCCTCGTCAAGTGACAAAATTCGCGGCGGGGTCAGGCCGACGTTGATTTCGGCGAAGGATTTGCGATGGTTGGTCAGATGCTTGGTTTTACAGACATTCACCACCAGATCATCCTCGCGGCTGTACTGGCCGACCACCTGCCCGGCGTAAACCTGATCTTCGGGGGTGACAAACAGGATGCCCCGTTCCTGTAAATTCATCAGGGCGTAGGATGTTACCTGGCCGGTTTCCAGGGCCACCAGCGACCCCCGGTCGCGGGTGTTGATGTCGCCCAGGTACGACTCGTAACCGTGGAACAGGGTGTGAAAAATGCCGGTCCCCCGCGTGGCTATAAGAAAGGGCTGGCGGAAACCGAGCAGTCCCCGCGTGGGAACCAGGTACTCGGCATAAACCGTGCCGTCCTCGCCGTAGCGCATATTAATCAAGCTGCCCTTGCGCCGGCCCACCATCTCACTGACTGCACCCAGGTAATCGCCGCCCACCTCCAGATAGACATGCTCCACCGGCTCCTGCAAACCTTCCGAGCCGTCCCGGAAAATCACTTCCGGCTTGCTCACGGCAAATTCAAACCCTTCCCGGCGCATCGTTTCGATCAAAATCGCCAGGTGCAGTTCACCCCGCCCGGAGACAATAAAACGTTCAGCGCTCTCGGTATCCTGCACCCGCAAAGCGACGTTGCTTTCCAGTTCGCGCCGCAGCCGGTCACGAATCTGGCGGCTGGTGACATAATCGCCCTCGCGGCCGGCAAAGGGGCTATCGTTGACGGCAAAGGTCATACGCACCGTCGGCTCTTCTACCGTAATTGGCGGCAAGGGGCGCGGGTCAGCGGGGTCGGCAATGGTATCACCAATACCGATATTAGGCAGACCGGCCACAGCCACAATATCCCCAGCAGAAACTGAATCCTGCGGCACACGCTGCAAGTCCCGGAAAGAAAAAACCTGGTTGACTTTTCCGGCGGCTTGCTCACCCGCCGGATTGATCGAGACCACCGGCTGGCCGCCGCGCAGCGTGCCGCTCCACAAGCGGCCAATGGCAATCCGGCCAATATAGTTATCGTAGGCCAGGGAGGTGACCAGCAGCCGGGGCGGCTGCTCCGGTTCAACCTGTGGCGGCGGCAGGCGATCCAGAATGGTATCAAACAGAGGGTGCAGGTCCGGCCCCAGGCTGTCGGGCTGGTAGCCGGCCCGCCCTTCCAGGGCAATGGTGTAGATAACCGGAAAATCGGCCTGATCATCACTTGCGCCCAGATCAATGAACAAATCAAAGGTCGCATTGACCACGTAATCAGGCCGGGCAGCCGGACGGTCAATCTTGTTGACCACCACAATGGCTTTGTGCCCTTTTTCCAGGGCCTGGCGCAGCACAAAACGGGTTTGGGGCATCGGCCCTTCCACGGCGTCCACCAGCAGCAGCACCCCATCCACCATATTCATCACCCGTTCCACTTCGCCGCCAAAATCGGCGTGGCCGGGTGTATCCACAATGTTGATGGTAATACTGTTGTAAACAATGCCGGTATTTTTAGCCAGAATGGTGATACCGCGCTCCCGTTCCAGATCATTGGAGTCGAGCACCCGGTCGGTCATCTGCTGATTGGCCCGGAAAACATTGGTCTGGCGCAGCATGCCATCTACCAGGGTGGTTTTGCCGTGATCTACGTGCGCGATAATCGCAATATTTCGAATGTCGGTTCGAGGTTGGGACATGTTATTACTCCTAAGGCTAAGGCTGAGGCTAAGGCCAAGTAAGAATCTTAGACTCAGCCTTAGCCTAAGCCTTCTTCCCACAAAAAAAGCGCCCGCCGATGATCCTTGATCCTGGCGGGGCTTCATTGCGTTGAGATTGTACATCGGCCGGGCAGTTTGAGCAAAGCACCCTGGCCGCCTTAATCGGCTGAATCTTCAACCGATTGTAGAAAATCTGTTACAGCCTCGGGTAGTGCTATTTTCTCCAGATTGTGCTGCTCCCGCAGCGCGTTCTGATGCCGGATGAGCCACATATACAAATCGCTTTCGGAGCGGCCGGGGAAATGTTTGATGACCTCCATCTGCCGGACGGTTTCAATCATGGGCAGATAAACATGGTCGTACCAATTCGCAGCGGCCAACTGAAAGGCCAGGTCAGGATCAGCCGCCAGGGGCTGGCCGCGCTCTTTTTCCAGCAGGTAGCGGTGCAATTCGATATGCCGTAATAAGCGATCATAACCCGACGGTTCGGAAAAATCAATGTGCTGCTTGGCCTCTGGACGAGTCTTATCAAGCTGTGTTTTTTCTAAAAAGTAAGCGCACTCTCCTTTAAGCAGCAGGTCATCCGGTTCAACATCCGGGGTGAGGGAAATAGGGGTGGGCAGTTCGGTCACATGGGCCTGGATGCTGTCCCAGCCTAACGCCCGCGCCACCGAAACGCGGTGGTTGCCGTCTTTGACAAAATAAACCTGGTCAATTTTGTAAACATCAATCGGCGGAAAGCCCTTGCCGGTTTCGGCCAGGGTGTAGATAGTGCGCCAGCGTTCTTTTTCGCGCTCGTTGCCGCTGCGGGGCAAAAAACGGCGGGTAAAATCTTCGTAGCGACCGGTACTGCCGGCAATATTTTTTATCGGAATTTCCTGCACGCCTCGATAAATAGCTTGTTTCAAATTGAGTTTTTTGATCACATCGTCAAAGGAGAGGAGGTGCATATTATGGCCGGTAATCAGTCCCAGCATCATTTCCAGAAATCCTCGCACTTTAGCCCGATTAAATTCGGATTCGCTGCGGATATACGTTATCTTTTCGACGTTCAGATTTGAGGGGTCCACGATTCACACCTTTGTGAGCTTGCTAATTGTGAATTGTGAATAGCGAATAGTAAATTGTGAACGGAAGTATAGATATAACTATTTTCATTAACAATTCACAATTGACAATTCACAATTTCTTAAACTCCAGCTTTTTGCCTTTCACTTGCAGTTTCACGGTAGTGCCGGCGGGCGGGTCTTCTTTGAGCAGAAAATCGGCCATGGGTTCGCGGATATGTTTTTGGATCAGCCGGCGCAGGGGCCGTGCGCCCCATTCGGGGTGGTCGTTCTGATTGAGCAGCCAGGTTTTGGCCGCATCGGTCATTTCCAGGTGCAATTGGCGCCGGCCATAAGTTTTTCTTCTTTGCGCAGCAGCAAATCCAGAATCTGGCGCAAATCATCCTGGCTGAGCGGGTGGAAATAGATAATTTCGTCCAGCCGGTTCAGAAACTCCGGCCGGAAGTGCTCTTTCACCGCGGCCTCGGCCAGCTCCTGAGCCGCATCCTGGCTGAGCTGCGGGTCGGCCAGAAAACGCCCGCCCATGTTGCTGGTCATAATAATCACGCACTCGCTAAAACTGACCGTCTCGCCCTGGCCGCTGGTCAAACGACCTTCGTCCATCACTTGCAGAAAAACATCAAAAACCTTGAGGCTGGCCTTTTCCACTTCATCAAACAGGATAACGCTGTAAGGCCGCTTTTTGACCGCCTCCGTCAACTGGCCGCCGGCCTGGCTGTCCACATACCCCGGCGGCGAACCAATCAGCCGGTTGACTGATGACTCATCCATGAATTCGCTCATATCAAAGGTGAGCAGGGCCTCTTCGGCCCCAAACATAAACTCGGCCAGGGCTTTGGCCAGCTCGGTTTTACCTACGCCGGTTGGTCCCAAGAAAAGAAAGGTGCCAATAGGTCGCTTGGGGTCCTTGAGACCAACCCGGGCCATTTTGACCGCCCGGCTGAGGGCCAGAATGGCTTCACTCTGGCCGATGATCCGCTGGCGCAAATGGTCAAACATATTCACGTAGCGGTCGCGCTCATCCGCGCCCAGATTGGTGACGGGGACGCCGGTGAGCAGGCTGGTGGCAATCATCACATCGTCCGGGTCAAGCTGGTTATCATTTCTCACCGGGGCATCGGGACTCATTTTGGGGTTCATCCGCATCATGGCGCAGGCTTGATGCAGCAGGTGGACCGCACCGCTGGGCAAGGGCCGCACGGTGTAATAACGTCCGGCCAGCCGAGCCGCTTCGGCCAGAGTGGCATCGGTAATGCTCACCTGGTAGTCCGCTTCCAACCCCGGACGCTGGACCTTGAGGATTTCGATGGTTTCCTCCAGGGTGGCAGGCGACACGTGTAAAATCTGGCTGTGTTCCATTACGATCAGCACTTTACTCAGCCGCTCGTTATAACGGTCGGGGGTAGTTGCGCCAATCACGGTGACATTATCGCTAAAGAAGGCTTTGTAGAGTTCATTGCAGGCATCTTCCCGAAAATCGGCCCGCAGCCCTCCGAAAAAGCGGGCGATATCGGGTACAAACAGCACCCCGCCCTGGGCCTGCCGGATGGCCCCCTGGATCGCTTCAACCGGATTGGTCAGCAAGGCCGGCTCGCTGATTTGGATGACATTTTTCAAGCCTGCGGGACCTTTGCCTGCGGCGATCAACTGCTGCAAGGCCAAAACCAGCGAGCGTTTGCCAACCCCGGTCGGTCCTACCAGAATGACATGGCGTTTTCCAGCCATCGTCAGCCGGCTGACCAGCTTCAAAAGCAGGTCCTGGCGGGGATAGATTGCTGTGGCGGGCCGGTTCTTGGCCGGTACCGCCGCTGTGACCGGCATAACCACCGGATTTAATTCTTCCTGAATAGACTGGGGGGTGATGCCGCGTTTGCGCAGGGCCAGGTCACTGCGGGTGCCCAGACCGGCCATAATAGTCAATGCCTGGATCGTGCCACACTGCGCTTGGCCCTGCTGGTTTGCCAGACCGAGTCCTTCATCCAGCAGCACCAGCATCTTTTCACTCAGGGGTATTCGCTCGCCCTCACCCATCACAAAGTCAAACTGAGCGTCTTTGAGATCAGCATTGGCCCCGCGCAGCCAGCGCTGGTCGCTGACGGCCCGCTCTATGTCGCGCTCAAAATCGCTCCAGTTAAAGCCGCGGTCCTGGCTAAACTGCTGTAATAACTGCCTGGCTTCGGCTTCGGGCGTTTTGATAATCGCCAGCAGCAATATTTCGGGGGTGATCACCGCAATATTATTACTCCGGGCCAGCCCGGCAGCGTTGGTAAGGGTTTGGGTTAATTCGGGCGTGGGTATTTTGGTTGAAAGTGTGCCACGATTGGATGACAAGGGTTGCTCCTGAAAATAGTGTTCAGTAATCAGTCTGTGATTACTGACTACTGATTACTGACTACTGATTACTGATCGCACCTGGTTTGCCGGGATATTATATCACATTGAACAGGTTGAACACAACCATTTTCAGTAGTTCTCAAACTTGAAGTTGACCAGTCAGCCATTTGCTATTATAATCGTCCCCAGTTAGCAAGAGTACCTGTATTATTTTGCCTGTCGCTAACCTGCCATTTTGTTTTTCGACCTGGCATCACCCGAAAATCAAATTCCACCGCGCTGTGGGTTTAATCCGATGTGCGCTCAGTCAGCCGACTGGAAAATTGATTGAGTTTTTCACTCCCTTTTAGGCTACATCTGAACTACCTCATTGATGAGGATCTGCTACCATTTGTCAAACTGCGTAATGCCGACAACCGGGTTTGCGTAAAAACTTTAACCCGTTTGAACTTTCAACAGAAAGGGGGTAGCGTTACGACATAAGCTGAAAGATAGCCCCAAAATGTGGTAAGCTTTGGCGTACAACCCAAACGCCAAACCGTTTAAGTTATACAATCTAATCCCCTAAATTTATTAGCTTTGAGAGGAGAAGCGACGATAATGATCCGAAAATTTATCGCCCTGAGCATGATTGTGTTGTTTACCTTTGCCCTGATCACTGCGCTCAAAATCACCAGTGAAGTCGAGCCGGTCCAGGCCGCTCCCCAGGCCCCCGAAGTGATCGCCCCCCTGCCCGTCACCCAGGCGACCACCGGCACCGCCACCCTGGCGACCGTGCAGGATCGCGGGGTACTGAAATGCGTCGGCAACGCCAACCTGGTTGGGTTTGGTTATCTTGACCCTGACACTAACGAATTTAGCGGCTTTGACGTAGACTTTTGCAAGGCTGTGGCTGCCGCCGTTTTAGGCGATGCCGAAGCCATTGAAATTTTGCCTGCCGACGCCACCCAGCGCTTCCCCTTGCTGCAAAGTGGTGAGGGCGATTTGCTGGTCCGCAATACCACCTGGACCATTAGCCGCGATACCTCGCTGGGCTTTAACTTTGCCCCAACCACCTTCTTTGATGGGCAGGGCATGATGGTTCGCACCGACAGCGGCATCGAATCGCTGGAAGACATGGAAGGCGGCACTGTCTGCGTGCAGCAGGGTACCACCACCGAAAAAAACCTGGCCGACGTGATGCGCGCTCTGGGGGTAGATTACGAGCCGGTGGTTTTCCAGGATGCTAACGATACCCGCATTGCCTACGATGAAGGCCGCTGCGATGGCTTCACCACTGATAGATCCGGCCTGATCGCCGAGCAAACCCAATTAGAAAATCCTGATGATCACATCATTCTGGACGTAGTTATGTCGAAAGAACCATTAGGTCCGGTTGTGCGGCACGGCGATGACCAGTGGTTTGATATTGTCAAATGGGTCACCTTTGGCGTTTTCGCCGCTGAAGAGTACGGCATTACCTCTGAAAACGTTGAAGAAATGGCCGAAACCTCCGAAGACCCGGTTATCCGCAACCTGCTGGGCGTCGAAGGCGATCTGGGCGTGGGCCTGGGCCTTGAGAACGACTTCATGGTTCAGGTCATCAAGCAAGTGGGCAACTACGGCGAAATTTATGACCGCCACCTGGGGCCTGATGCCCTGAATGTGTCCCGTGCTCTTAACGCTCAGTACACTGATGGCGGTCTCATCTACGCCCCGCCGTTCCGCTAAATCGTTATCAATTTGGACATACAGCCCGGCCTTACGCCGGGCTGTATCATAAATACAAGTGGCATGTTATCTCGACCGAAGGGAGAAATCCCTAAGGCCTTGCTTTTATTCGGTAAGTCATTGGTAAATGGATATTTTTCCAGCCAGCCTGTTTTTACTTAATGCGCCCTGGAGATTTCTCGGCCTACGGCCTCGAAATGATATGATTTGAATGAGGTGAGCCAATGGCCACAACTTCACCCAAAATCAAGCCCACCGGTCCCAAAGCAACAGCTATTCCCTTCTGGCGGGATGTCAGAGTGCTGGGGGTTATCGGCCAGGTCATTTTTATGGCCTCGGTTTTGATTGGCCTGGGCTGGTTGATTGGTAACTTTATCGGAAATGCCGAAATTCAGGGACTAAAGCTGGGCTTTGAATTTCTTAATACCACCGCTGCTTTTGACATCGCCGAAGGGATTGACTATGAGGCCACCGATACCTTTGGTCGGGCCTTATGGGTGGCGATGGTCAACACTATTTGGGTGTCGTTTCTCGGCATTATTCTGACGACGATTTTAGCGCTTGTGACCGGTATTGCCCGCCTCTCTAATAACTGGCTCATCAGCAAAATTGCAGCCATTTATGTGGAAACGGTTCGTAATATTCCTTTATTGGTCCAACTATTTTTTATCTACTTTGGGGTTATCCTCAAACTGCCGCCGTTAAAAGAGAGCATCCAGCCTTTTGGTTGGCCGCTTTACCTCAATCAGCGCGGCATGGTTTTACCCGGCCTGACCGCCACAGCCAGTTTCCCTATCTGGCTGGCTTTTGTGGTGCTGGCAGTAATTTTGATGCTGGTTTTATGGAATATCCAGAGCCAGCAGGAGGAAAAAACCGGCCAGCCGATTAACAAAGTTGGCAGCGCTGCGGCTGCATTTTTTTATTGTCGTCGCGGTTGGCTGGCTTGTTACCACCAATTTCAGCAGTAATCAGGGGATTATGACGGCCAGTTCCAGGAAGATCGAAGAATTTGCCGATTTTGAAAAAATCCTGATTGCCAAACTTGACGAAGATGCCTTGAAGGAAGAAGGCGTTAGCCGGCCTACCCTGGAGACGCTCAATTCGGCGGCAGCGATTGCCGCGTATAAAGCAGAATTAAGCGCCCAAATTGAAGCGCTGGCCCCGGCTGAGGTGGAAGAAGAAAGCGCAGCCGCCGAAGCTCAGGCAGCCGAGGCCGCAGACGGCGATGAAACTGCGGCAGCAGAGGCATCCGCAGAACCCATTGACAAGGGCGCAGCCGCCGAAGTTAAAACTCTGAAAAAGCAGTTGAATATTCTGGATGATGCCGTAATTACGGTTTGCGCTGTCACCGACAGTCCGGCCCTGGTCAATGCCGCCAGCCAGCTCCGCCAGCGCGGTATTCCGGTAAAAATAGAGAGTGAAAATCGCATGGTTGAGGTGGGTGAAACCTTCGCCAAAGGCGATTGTGATCTGCTGGCCGGCGATGAGGCCGAATTGGCCGGCGAGCGGGCTGTGCTGGAAGACCCGGATAAACATGAGATTATCCCGATTGATGTCGCTCCTTTGGTTGTGAACACCCCCGCTCCCGCCGGCCTGAATATTCAGGGGGGATTTAAACTCACCCCGGAGTTTGCGGCGGTGTTGTTTGGCCTGGTCCTCTACACCGGCGCTTTCGCCTCGGAGATTGTGCGGGCCGGGATTCTGTCCGTCTCCAAAGGCCAGTCCGAGGCGCCCGTGCCCTGGGCCTGAGCGAAAGTCAGCGCTTACGCCTCATTGTTATTCCCCAGGCCCTGCGAGTAATCATCCCGCCGATGACCAGCCAATACCTCAACCTGACCAAAAATTCCAGCCTGGCCGTGGCTATCGGCTACCCCGACCTGGTCGCCATAGGTTACACCGTGCTCAATCAATCCGGCTATGCCGTCCAAGTTATCATTATTTTTATGGTTTCATACCTCACCCTGAGCCTGACCATTTCGGCATTTTTGAACTGGTATAACAAGAAGATAGCCCTGGTGGAGCGATAGACGATGGCAACGATTACCCAAGAAGCAAAAAAACCGGGGCGGCCCTGGAAGGTCCCCAATTTGAACTGGATGTGGCCGGCTGGCTGAGGAATACGGTTTTTAACAGCATTTGGAAAGTTATTTTTGCGGTTATGCTGGTTATTGCCAATATTCTGATTATCCGGGGCGTCTACAACGCCGAACCGGTGGCGTTATCGCCGCATCTCGCTCCCAACGGACAGCCGACCGCGTTAGGTAGTTTTATCCTGGCCGTGACCCATGCCCAGTTTTTAACCTGGGTGATTGTTGGGTTGTGGTTAGTGGGTGTGATTGCCGTTATTTATGGCGCGGGCCGGCATCATTGGCCGGGGCCGGCCCAGTGGTTGAAGGATAAACTCTTTACCGGCTTCTTCAGCGCCCTGGTGACGCTGGCTTTGGTTACTTTGATTATCTTTGCCATCCGCGGTATCCTGGCCTGGACGGTCTTCGGAGCGCTGTTTGTAAACGACCCGGCCGTTAAGGCCACCCTCGAAGACGCAACGCCGGGGGCAATTTGGGGCATTGTTGGCGCGAACCTCAAATTGTTTGCCGTAGGACAGTACCCGGCAGCAGCCATCTGGCGAGTTTGGGCCTCGCTGGGGTTGGTGCTGGTTCTCTCTGCTCTGAGCAGCCTGGCCTGGGGATTGGGATCGCCGTTAAAGGCTCTGCGCCGGCCCTTGTTTTGGTTGTGGATAGCTTCTTTGCCAATAATTTATCTTTTTTTAAGTGGCATCCCGGATACCTCAACCGGCCCCTGGCAAGAAGCACCCACAAATCGCTGGGGTGGTTTTCTGCTGACGGTGGTCATTGCCGTGATCGGCATTGTAGCATCGTTTCCTATTGGCCTGCTGCTGGCGTTGGGCCGGCGCAGCCAGGTGCGCGGCGTGCCCTGGCTGTGGGTCTGGGGCGCGGTGGGGCTGCTATTATATTGGATGGTTGGTGACTTCACCCTAAGCAAAGAATGGCCGTTCGTTTTAGTGAACTTTCTAGGCAATTTCCCGGACGAGACCGTTACCTGGAACATTCCCATCATTTTCCGCGACCCGCCCATCTGGACAGTCGAATTGTCTCCCTTAATGAACGCGGCGGTGCAGGCGGTTATTATTGTGGGTTTGTGCTGGATTGTGGGCCGCTATCTGCAAGGCAATTTGATCAAAACCTTCTGCATCGCCTACATCGAAATCATTCGGGGCGTGCCCTTCATTACTGTGCTTTTTATGGCCCAGGTGATGCTGCCCATTTTCCTGCCCAAAGGATTAGAAATTGATAATCTGCTGCGGGTTATTGTGGGGACCATACTTTTTAGCGCGGCTTACCTGGCCGAGAACGTGCGCGGCGGGCTGCAAGCCATCCCCCGCGGGCAGTATGAAGCGGCTTCTGCCATCGGCCTGAGCACGGCCCAATCTATGCGCCTGATTATTCTGCCCCAGGCGCTGCGGGCCGTCATTCCGGCGCTGGTCGGTCAATTTATCAGCCTGTTCAAAGATACCTCCCTGATTGCGATTGTCGGTCTGTTTGAGCTGCTGGGGATTGCCCAGATTGTGGTGGCCCAGCCGGAATGGTTTGGCCTCCAGCGGGAAACCTTTGTTTTTGTGGCTTTAGTTTATTGGATTTGCGCCTTCTCTATGTCGTCGGCCAGCCGTAACCTGGAGCGCAAGTTGGGGGTGGGCAAATACTAAAGATTGGAGATTGGAGATTGGAGATTAATAATCTCCAATCTCCAATCTCTAATCTCCTATATAGGAGAAAAATCAATGCCTTTAACCGATAAAGATGTGATTATTTGCAACGATGTGCATAAATGGTACGGTGAGTATCACGCCTTGCGTGGGGTAACGACCACGGTGAAAGAAGGCGAAGTGGTGGTGATTATCGGGCCGTCCGGCTCCGGCAAATCCACCTGGATTCGGACTATCAACCGGCTGGAGGAGCATCAAAAAGGCCAGATTGTAGTGGATGGCACGGAGTTGAACAACGATATTCGCAATATTCAGGAAATCCGGCGCGAAGTGGGCATGGTCTTTCAACAGTTCAACCTTTTTCCCCACCTGACCGTGCTGCAAAATGTCACCCTGGCCCCGATCAACGTCCGGCGCTGGTCGCGGGAACGGGCCGAAGAGATTGCCATGCAGCAGTTGGCGCGGGTAAAAATTCCGGAGCAGGCCAATAAATATCCTGGCCAGCTTTCCGGCGGGCAGCAGCAGCGGGTGGCTATTGCCCGCGCCCTGGCCATGCAGCCCAAAATTATGCTCTTCGACGAGCCGACCTCGGCCCTGGACCCGGAAATGATTAAAGAAGTGCTGGACGTCATGCAGGAGCTGGCCGAATCGGGCATGACGATTATGGCTGTCACCCACGAGATGGGCTTTGCCCGCAACGTAGCCAATCGAATTATCTTTTTTGACCAGGGCAATATTGTTGAAGAAAAAACGCCCACCGACTTTTTTGCCAACCCCGAACACGAGCGCACCAAGCTCTTTTTAAGCCAGATTTTGCACCATTAGAACCAATATGAATTAGAGGCTAAACTCCACCTCGCCCCGCGCTCGCAATTCCAACGGCAGTAAACTGGAATAGATAAAGTTATGCAGCGGGGTGGCTACCCCGGCCTCGCGGGCCAAACGGACTACAGCCCCATTTTGCGAGGCCAGTTCCGAAGGGCGACCGGCCATAATGTCCCGCTGCATCGAAGCTGTGCCGTAGGGAGGGATAGTGTCAATAAAGGTCAGGGTTTGACCCACCACCTCTTCCGGTAGAGCAATGTGATGAGCCACGGCCACCCGGTAAATCTCCCAGAGGGATTGCTCCAGCATTTGCCGGGTTTCGGGGACGCTGCGCAGCACCCCAATTGGCGCATGGGTGACAGCCCCCACCCCGCTCCAGGTAGCAATCAGCAAAAATTTACGCCACATAGCCGCTTTGATGTCGGCAGGCACATTAACCATAACGCCTTTGGTCCGGGCAAAAGCCTGGCGCAGCCGCTCGATTCGCTGGCTGGGGCGATTGTCCAGCTCACCAAAGGTAACAAACGGCTCGATTCCGGTGTGGCGAATATGGCCCGGCCCGGCCACAAAAGCGATGAGGCCGCATAAGCCGCCCACCACCGGCGCGGCTCCCAATACAGCCGCCAATTCTGCCGGGGCATCCACTCCATTTTGCAGCGGTACAACCAGCGTCTCCGGTCCTACCATTGGCTGAATGGCTTGAGCTGCGGCAGCCACCTGCCAGGCTTTGACACAAACCAGCACAACCTCAACCGGTCCTACCTGAGCCGGATCACTGACGGCCTGGGCGGGGTGAATCATCAAATCGCCCAACACACTATCTACACGCAGTCCTTGCGTTTGAATAGCCCGTAAGTGTTCTCCGCGAGCGATAAAAATGACTTCCTGGCCTGCCTGGGCCAACCGCCCCCCAAAATAGCCCCCAACACCGCCTGTTCCGAAGATAACAACCCGCATCAGTACCTCACTTAGCCTCGGTTAAGAATTTATCGCAAATCATAGTCCACATTGCTGGCTCGCCTTAAGGTAAAACTAAAGGTGCTGCCATCCCCCGGCTGGCCTTCGCTTTCAGCCCAAACCTGCCCGCCCAGCTTCTCGACAATTCGCCGCACAATGGACAGCCCCGTGCGGCGGTCGGCGGGTTCAGCCGGATTGGGCGGCAAGGTGGGGGTGAATAACAACGCCTGCTCCTCCAGGCCCAAACCGGGGCCGTTGTCATGCACCCAAAAACGAACCAGCCCATCCGAGCGGGCGGTTGCGCCCAACTTCAGGCGCGGTGGCCGGCCGCCATATTCGATGGCATTGCTAATATAATTGGCCCAGACCTCTTCAACCCAGAGCGTATGGCCCAGCGCTTTGGGCCAATCGGTTGGCACTGAAAGTTTGGCATCATATTGGGTTATCAGATGGGCCAGACGCTGCTGAACCTCGGCGATAATCCGGGCCATATCCAGCGGACGCAGTTCCACCTCGGTTTGGCGCAGTTGCGAGAACAACTGCAATTCATCAATAATCAGGCGCATTTTGCGCCCATTACGAGCCAGAGCGTGCCAATATTTCTGCGTCTCTTCGGTAACAGGATACTGCTGCTTCAAATTTTCCAGATAGGTGATAATTAAATTCAGCGGCTGCTTCAAATCATGGGCCACAGCGGTGTTAAAGGTATCCAGGTCTACGTTGCGCATTTCCAGATCGGCGGCATATTGAAACAAGGCATCCTGGGCGGCGTGAAGTTCCCGCTTCAAGCGCAGCCGCTCCTGCACCCGATATAAAGCCGCTTCCAATTCATTGGAGTCAATCGGTTTGGGAATAAAATCCGAAGCGCCGGCCCGCAAGGCATTAACCGCCAGCTCCATATCGCCGTGGCCGGTAATCAGAACCACCTCGGCATCGGCCTGATGTTCTCGAATCATGCGCAGCAGGGCGAATCCATCCGGCGGCGGCATCCGCACATCGGCAAACACCACCTCCGGCTGTTTCTGGCTAAAAAGGGCCAGCGCTTCGCTACCGCTGGCTGCCGTTAAAACGGTATAGCCCTTCAGCCGGAGGTGACGGCCAAAGGTTTGCAAAATTCGTTCGTCGTCATCCACAATTAAGACCTTTTCGTTCATCAAGTATCCCTGAAATAAAAGTATAAGTTGTTGAAGCCCTTCAAAACTCAGGCTTCGGCTGCGGCCGGAAAGCGCAGGGTAAACGTAGTCCCCACATTTTCGACGCTGTGGAACAGGATTTCGCCCTTAAATTCCTTGACCAGGCTGTAACTAATCGGCAGGCCGAGGCCGGTGCCCTGACCAATAGGCTTGGTGGTAAAAAACGGCTCAAACAAATGCTCCTGGTCGGCGGCCGGAATACCGCAGCCATTATCCCGCACAACGGCTATGACCTCACAGTCTTCGGCCCGGGTGGAAATTTCGAGGGTTTTGTGATAGGTGGCAAGCTCAACCAGGCCGTGCTGGACCCGCTGTTCCATCTGGTTAAGCGCATATTCGGCATTGCTGATCAGGTTCAGAAAAACCTGTTCCAGTTTGTGGGTGTCGGCCATAATCAACGGCAACTGGGGGTCAAGGCTTAAATCGAGAGCAATGCCGTGATTTTTAAGCCGCTCGCCGACCAGGATAAAACTTTGTTCGATTGATTGATTCAAACTGACGCGAGAAACGTGTTCGGCATAGATGCGGCCAAAAGCGCGCAAATGATCAATAATGCGGCGGCAGCGGGCAATATCCTGCTCCAGACTTTCGGCGGTATGATACACTTCATCCATGTCTATTGAAAATGTTGCGGGCAATTCTGCGACCTGCCGGCACATCGTTTTTAGATATTCAGCCTCAAACAGCATCGCTGTTAAGGGCTGGTTCAACTCGTGGGCCACGCCGGTCGCCATTTCACCCAGAGCGACCATTTTGGCGGCCTGAATGGTTTTGGCCCGCTCCAATTCCAGCTCGTGTACTTTCTCGCTAACCAGGTGTTCCAGGTGGGTGGTATATTCTTGCAGTTGGCCTTCCATGCCCCGCCGCTCGGTAATGTCCCGATTGCTGGCCCGCCGGCCCAGGTAACGCCCATCCGTACTATAAACGGGTTGGCAAATGTGTCCAATCCAGCGCTCCTGGCCGTCGCGCCGGATAATGCGCCACTCACTGGAAATTACCTTGGGGCTGCTCAATTCTTCCTGAAAATGCCGGGCAACATATCCCTGATCGTCGGGATGGACAATGGCTTGCATCAACCCGCTGTTCTGGTGAAATTCCGCCGGCCCGTAGCCGCTCATCCGCTCGCAGGCCGGGGAAACATAAATCAGATCGCCGTCCGTGCCGGTCCATAATTCCCAATCATAAGTAAAATCGGCCACCAGCCGAAAACGCTCTTCGCTCTCACGCAGGGCGGCCTCGGCCTGCTGCCGTTCGAGCACTTCCTGGCGCAGCCGTTCATTCGCCTGGATGAGTTTGGTGGTGCGCCCGGTCACCAGGTCCTCCAGATGATTCTGATATTTCTGCAACTCTGCTTCGGCCCGTTTACGCCTGATTACCTTCCACAGGTGGTCGGCGGTTAGCAACATCTGCCGCACATCCGACTCATAGTAATCAAATTCTTTATTTCCCACCCCCAAGATAACAACCACCTTGTCTTCATCTACAATCGGCACACTCAGGTGGCGGATAAGATGGACATGCCCCGGCGGGTAGCCTTTTTTATGGGGCAGGTTTTGATAATCATTATGAATCACCGGCTGTTTGAGGCGGGCGCAGTCGGCCCAAACCCCGGCATAATCCAGAGGGTAATGGGCATCATGAACCGCCGTGCAGATATCGAGGGTGTGCTGCGACCAGGTATACAACTGGATAGTCTGCTGATCGGGATTGACAAAATGCAAATAGCCAATCGCGCTCTGGGTCAGCTTGACCGTTTCTTCTACGGCCAGTTGAATAATTTCTCGTTCGCTCAATTCAGGCGCTTTCTGGCTCAGTTCCAGCAGCGAATTAAGCCCCATCTCCCTCAGCCGGAGCGCTTCCTCGGCCTCTTTGCGCTCGGTGACATCATGAAACGAGATCAGCGAAGCCGTATCGCCGGCCCAATCTATTTCCACCACCCGCATTTCTACAATCAGAATGTGGCCCCGCCGGTAAATGTTCACTTCCGCCGCCGCGCCGCTGGTTACAATGGGGAACCCCAACAATTCACCCACCAGCGCCGAGGCGGGAAAGCCCAGCAGCGCTTCTGCCGCCGGATTAACAAAACGGATCACCCCTACATTATCCACAATCACAATGCCGTCAGACTGCTCGGTAATAATGGTCCGAAAGCGGGCTTCACTCTCTCGAAACGCCTGTTCGGCCCACTGCTGGGCCACCCGTGTGCGCAGCGCAGCGATACCATAAGCCAGGTTCGTTGCCAGTTCGGTCAGCAGCTTAACTTCCCCGGCGTCAAAAGCGTCAGACTCGGCGGCATAAATATTCAACACCCCAAAAGGCTGGGCCTCACTGATCAACGGCAGCGAAATACCGGAAGCCAGGCCAAAGCGGCTGGCTTCGACATACCAGGGACCCACCGCAGTTTCCGTTGAAAGGTTGCGGACGACATGCGGCTCGCCGGTGCGAATGGCCGTGCCAATCGGCCCCTGATCCAGTTCGATATCAGCCAGGTCAGATGGGTGGTTTGAAGCTGCCCGGCTTCATCGTCAACCTGGGCCACCAGACGCATGGGCTGGGTATCATCTGGCCCGGCAAAAGCCACCCAGGCCAGATGATACTCGCCAATCTCGACAATAATCTGCAAATTTGCTGAAGCAGTTCGGCTTCACCCGTAGCCCGCAGCAGGGCATGGTTAGACTCATTGAGGGCCTTGAGCGCCCGATTGACCCGGCGCAATTCCGCCTCGGTCCGCCTGAGCTGGGTAATGTCGCGGATAATTGCCAGCGCATCTTCTTCTTCGCCGGCCACCAGCCGGGCTTCGTAGTGGTGCAGGTAGCCATTGAGCGGCTGCTGGTATTCGTAAATCTGGGCGGCGCAGGTATGGCTGACCTGGCGCAGCCCCCGCATGATCTGGTCAGCCTGTTCGGGCGGAAAAAGTTCGGCTACAGTTTTGCCGGTCAGTTGAGCGGTGGGGATATAATCGGCGGGATCGTGGGCCGGTTTGATGCGTATTAAGCGGCCTTCCGGGCTGATTTGGGCCATGAGATCAGGGATGGCATGCAGAATGGTTTCGGTTTTTGCCTCGTTCTTGTGCAGCAATGTTTCAGACTGTTGCAGGGCCAGCATACTTCGATAAATCAGCATATATAGCATGCCAGACGTAATCAGTACAAAAATCCAGCCCTTAACGGTTTGCAGATGGGTCAAAAGCATCGTCGGATGGCCAACACCCCAGGAGATTAACCAATCCGAAAATATGATCCACAAGCCGCCGACCAGCAAATAAATAGTGGCAATTCTGAACGCTATCCAGCGACCTTCAAGGGGTTTCTTACCCCATCTCCAAAGCTTCATGGCCTATTTCCTCCTTGATGACATCTCCATTATAGCATATCGTTCAACTATTTCCAGCCATTACCAGCAGATTTCCTTAAAATTAGCTCCACCCGCCCGCCTCTGCGCTTTGCCTGAGATTGGAGATTAGGAGATTGGAGATTACGACTAAAAATCTCCAATCTCCAATCTCCCAAATGCACAAGTTATTTACACCCCATTCCCAAGACGCTAATCCCAATGAAAGCTTTTCTGGAGGGCTATATCTTGTTGCCGCCTATACTTTAACGATTTCGCTCCATTGCCGCACCGGGGAGGACCATCGCTGCAGCGGGGGAGGACCAATCGGCCGCACCGGGGAGGACCATCGCCGC
>JAAUSP010000084.1 GCA_012032575.1 Anaerolineales bacterium
GGCACATTACCCGCTTTTTTTTGTGCTACATACCGGCTGGCTGATTGGCTGGATCATCGAAGCCCGGTGGCGGGGGGCAAAATTAAGCCGGTTTTGGGCCGGCTGGCTGGCTTTGTTTGGGGCCGCTCAGGGATTGCGCTACTGGTGCATTGCCAGCCTGGGCCGCTATTGGAACACCCGAATTTTGGTCATTCCGGGCGCTGCGCCGGTGCGCCGGGGACCGTACCGCTTTCTGGCACACCCCAATTACCTGGCCGTCGCCCTCGAACTGCTCAGCGTGCCGCTTGTTTTTGGGGCGTGGATCAGCGCCCTGATCGCTACGGCGCTCAATGCCGCTCTGTTGCTCGGCGTGCGCATTCCGGCGGAAGAAAAAGCGCTGCATCTCCTGTTAGCAGAACACAATTGGTTGGCTCCAAGCCGGTCTGCGACCGGCGTCCGGGGAGCAGAGCCGAAAACCTCCTGTGGGCAGACTCCCTCTGAGCTTAATTGGTAATCAGCGAAGACGTTTATCCTCGCAAGACACCCCAGCGCAAACCTTCGGCTGCTTCCTGCACCTGCTGGTGGACCCGCCAGGCCAGCAGCGGCAGCCTTTCAGCGGCGATTTCCAGGCGTAACAGGGCAATCAATTCAAGCAGCGGCTCACGGGCGGCGCGGGCCGCAGATTGAGCGGCTGTGAAATTCTGGCGATACTGCTCAATGGTAAAATCGGGAGCGGCCAGGGTGCGCTGCAAGCTTTCCGCGGCCGCCTGCAAAACCAGCGCAATTCTGGCACAAACCGCACCCACCTCAACCAGCACATCTTTAGCCTCGCCTTCCAAAATCGCCGGCCCGATAATCGGGGAAGCCACCGCCGGCGGCGAAGATTCTTTGCTCAGGATCATAGCAAAACCGCTTTCCAATGCGCCGATCGAGGCCATCGCTTTCCGCAGCGCGGCATCAGCTTCTGATAACCCCTGCCTGGCTCGTTCCAGGGTGGACGAGGAGGGCCGAGGTGAGGCCGCAGTCACTTGTTCCGGCTCAACCGGGTCTGGTGATAGGCTTTCACTCAGGCCAGCCACTAACCCGGCTGCGCGGGTTAAAGTTTGGGCTTGAGCCGACAACAAGCCGTGCAAATAGCTTCGCGGAAAATCGGCCAGCGCCACCGCAGGATTATCCACAACCAGGATCAAATCGGTTGGGCCGGCAGAAGTCTCGGCCTGATACAGCCCGCTCAATTTACCCCGGCTCAGCTTTAAAGTCTCGTCATCCAAAAGGTCGCCTCCAAAGCCCAGTTGGTATATCCTGGCTTTGGCGGTCGAAGTCAGGTCAATTTTCAGCCCCGCCTCACCGCTGCGGGTGATGACCGTACCGCCGGGAATGGGAGCGATCAGGGTTTGTCCCTCCAGCCGCAGTTCGGGTATGGTCTGCGCCCAAAGTTTCTGCCGCACCTGCCAGAAGGTGGGGCGAGGCGAACCGTCGGCGCGGATGGGCGCATTGGCAGCCCACACCGGACCGCGTCCAATATCGGCCGGGTCGGGGTCAGCTTCGATGGGTTGATGGAGGAGAAGGGCGGCTGTTTGAGTAGTCTGACTGAGGGCGGTCAAATCGGTGGGGTTGGTTAAGGTGAAATGCTGCCACGCCGGAGCATTTTCGTCCGCTGGCGTATAAATAGGAACCTGCCAGCCGTAATCGAGCAGGGTTCGCTGGTAATTGGCCTGGGTCTCGCTGTCCACCGATTTGAGAAACATGGCGGCATCTTTTTCTACCGGCGTGGCCGCCGTGGCCCAATTCTCCGGGAATTTGACCTCGTTGACGGTGCGATAAGCCGTGCCGTAAGCCACATTCAGAGCCTCGATGCCGTCGTAATGTTTGCGCAGCCAGATGCGCCATTTAACTTCGCTGAGTTGAGGGCTGAGCGAACGAGGCTGGCCGGACTTGGTATGAATCTCCAGGGCGATGATGGGGCCAGCCGGCCACTGCTGGCTGGTCAATTCCTGGCTCAGGGCGCGAAACCAGCCCGTCATGGCCTGGGGCAAGGCTGCATCAAGATCATCGGTTTGGCGGAGCAGCCAGAGCGGTAAACCGTGGCCCAACACCCCCGCCTCCAGGTAAGGGCCAGGTTTGAGCAGGCAAACAAAATCCAAAGCTGCGCTTAACCTCAGCAAACCGGCCACATCATGCCGGCTGGTGGTTACAGCGGACAAGTCAACTGCACCCGGCTCACGTTCGTGAAACCCCCAGGGCAAGCTGAGGCTGAGCGTGTTGACTCCCATCTGGCGCAGCCGGACAAGGAGCAGTTCCCACTTTTCACGTGGCAGGCGAAAGTAATCAAAATCGGCGGCAATGATGGGCCTGGAAGTGGTTTCAAAGTAGGTAGGCATAAGTATCTCCTCAAATAGTTAGCGTTGAGTTTTGAAGTCAGCCACCCATTCAGCGGTTATGTTTTCCAGGGTATCAATCAGGGCATCAGCCAGGCTGTAATCTAAATGATGCATGTGGGGACCCGGAATGGCAACCACAGTCATCCCCGCGGCCTTGGCGGCAGCCAGGCCGGGTAAGGAGTCTTCAAAGACCAGGCAGCGCTCCGGGGTAACACCCAACTGAGATGCGGCAAAGAGGTATACATCGGGGGCCGGTTTGTTGTGTTCGACATCGTCGCCGGTGGCAATAGCCTGGAAATAGGGCCATAACTCGAAGCGGGTAAACCAGCGCTGAACCCAGGCCCGGTCGGAAGCGGTGGCGACAGCCATCGGGTAACCGGCATTATGGAGTTGGGGCAGCAAAGCGGTCACTCCAGGCATAAGCTGGACATTTTCAGAAGTCATAGCCCACAGTTCTTTGAACCGTATCCACACGGCTTCGCGGGTCGGGTTGTGCCCATTGTGCCGGGTTAAATCATCCAGAACCAGATTATAGCCACCCATATAGCCGACAATATGCCTGGCCCAATAATCTACCGAAAAATCCCGGCCATGCTCCTGATAGATAAGACGGCAGGTTTCTAAATCGGCCTGTTCTGTATCCACTAACGTGCCATCATGGTCAAAAATAATCGCATCAAAAGGAAGATAGGTCACTGATTTTCCTATGAAGTAATATGTTATGAATGGAAGCACACAAAATTTAAGCCGCTTCCTGTCGTTTCGAGATTCCGGTAAGGGTCAGGGTCAGGTGTGTCCCCTTGTTAGGAGCGGTCTTGATTTGAAGGTCAGCATTGAGAATTGAGGCCCGCTTTTGCATATTGGCCAGGCCGTGGTGACCGTGAGCAATTGTTTCGGGTGGGGCAAAGCCGATTCCGTCATCTTTGACCTGCAAAATCAGCACGTCGTCCTGGCGAGTGAGACTGACCTCAATTTTTTTGGGATGAGCATGGCGAGCCGCATTCGAGAGGGCCTCGTGGGCAATATGGAAGAGATGGCTGGCTTGCAGATCGGTTACGTAATTATTAATTTCCGGGTCAATTTGCACCTGGATCGGCAGCAGCGTATTGACTCTTAGCTCTTTGACCAAACCTTCAAGCCGGGCATATAACCCCTTGGATTTAAGGGCCTGAGGACGCAAATCAAAAATATAATTCCGCAAGTCGTTGATGACGACGGCCAGGCTTTTCAGGCTGATGTCTATCTGCTCACGGGCTGCCTCATTCTGAGATAGCAAGAGAGCCTTGGCATTATCCAGGGTCAATCCAACTCCGTAGATTGACTGAATAATGCCATCATGCAGGTCACGGGCAAATCGCTCTCTTTCCTCCAGAATTGCCAGGCGCTGCGTTTTTTCATAAAGATGAGCATTTTCGATGGCAATGGCAGCGTGGAGGGCCAGCATTTCGATCAACTGTTGGTCAAGATCAGTGAATTCGGACCCATCTTGTTTATCGGTCAGGTAAAGTGCGCCGATTAATTCGCCCTTTGAAAAGATTGGAACGCCCAGCAGGCTTTTCATCAGCGGATGATGCTCAGGAAACCCGGTAGCCCTTGGATGTTTGCTCATGTCTTTTACAATGAGGGCCTTACCTTGATGCAAGAAATAGCCCAACAAACCCAAGCCTGTGGGTAAAGGTCCTATTTGGGGATGCATGGGGAGATCAATACCCGCTGTGATAAAGCGAGATAAGTAACCATGGCCATCGTGAACACCTAAAGCGGCAAATTTAGCATTGATGAGCGTGCGCGCAGCCTGGGCAATTTTTAGCAGAACCTGTTCTAATGACAGTTCAGAGGTAATGGCCTGGGTTGCCTCGCTGAGGGCTTTGAGTTGCGGGTCTAATTGAAGCTTATTCTCTGACATCGCTATATCCTTTTGAAAAAACTAAGCAACAATTACATATTGTATCATCAAATTGTTGAATATAAAATTCAACGGTTTTCAGGCTAATTTGACAGCGACGCTAAACGATTCCATAATATGGACGGCTTGGGAGGTGATTTGCTGTGCGAATTATGGTTGTTGACGACCACGAAGTAGTTCGTTTGGGTTTAAATAATTTACTTTCGCGCCAGCCTGGCTGGCAGGTTGTCGCCGAAGCCGGCACGGTATCACAGGCAATACAACAGGCCAGTGAACATGTGCCGGATGTAGTTGTTATGGATATTCGCCTCAGCGATGGCAACGGAATAGAAGCCTGTCGCGAGATTGTTAAGGCCCATCCTCAAATCAAGGTAATTATGCTCACTTCATTTGCGGAGGACGAACTGCTGTTCAATGCTATCTCAGCCGGGGCAGTAGGCTATGTTTTGAAACAGGTGGGCAATGACGACCTTATCCGGGCCATTGAAACCGTAGCTCGAGGCGATGCCATGCTGGATCCCAGTATCACCGGCCAGGTTTTAGCCCGGCTGCGCGACTCGGCCCGATCTGAAGCATTTGTAGATTTATCGGATCGTGAACTAAAAGTTTTAGCTTTGATTGCTCAGGGCAAAACCAATCGTGAAATTGCCGCCAGCCTTTACCTGGGTGAGGGCACAGTTCGCAATTATGTCAGTAACATTTTGGATAAGTTGGGTCTATCTAATCGAGCCGAAGCTACAGCTTATGCCGTGCGTCATAATTTAGAGGATTTCCTGAAATCTTCTACTTAGGATTTGTTAATTGAGCCAAATTTGCTCCAAAAACCGCCCTTTTCAGGGCGGTTTTTGTTTGGCAAGCTAGCAATAAGGCTCTGTCGAGTAAATTACAATCATCCCGATAGAAGATGACATGTGTCACTATTAGTTTAACGTGATTACATTTATGCTTAGTTTAAGAGATCAATTTTCTGGCTGATGAGGTGGTTTGGTGCTGGAGTTTGAAGCCCTCCATATTCCTGCTTTGACAGAAGAGGTAGCAGTTAAACTGGAGCAATTCCTGAGTAGGTCACCCGGAATTGTCCAGATTCAAATTGACCTGGAAAGACGGGCCTTGCAAATCAGGTTCGATGAGGCGCGGGTTGATTTTTTACAGTTAACCAAAATCATGGCCGAGGCCGGCTGTCCGCTCCGACAGATAGATGCTGCCTTGCTAAAAAAACTTTCCAGCTAGCCAACTGAAAGGAGCTAAACCATGTATAAAAAAATTTTGGTGCCCCTTGATGGATCAGCTTTATCAGAACTGGCTTTACCCCACGCCGAAGCATTAGCCCGTCATTTTGAGAGTGAACTTATCCTGACCAGAGTTTGCCAGCCCGTAGCGATGCCGGTTGAGTTTTATCCAGCCATGGCCGGCGTGGCCTACGATTACCACCTTGATTTACAAACCCAGGTAGAAAAAGAAGTACAACACTATCTTAGTGATTGGCAAAAAAAGCTACAGTGGTCCAAGGTGAAGTGTCGCTATATAGCCCTGGAGGGCTTTGTGCCAGAGGCTATTCTAAATACGGCCGAAACCGAAGGAGTTGATTTAATTGTGATGAGCACACACGGCCGTTCAGGGTTAAGCCGCTGGGTTTATGGCAGTGTAGCAGCCAAAGTCTTGCAGGCTGCCCCTTGCCCCATATTTTTAGTGCGGGCCAAAAATCATCCAGAACACGCCTAAAAATTAGTTAGCTATCAACCCGGCAATAAAGTGAGACCCATAAATAAATGAGGCCATCGTTACCCAAGCAGTGATAGCTGCGGTGATCACCAATTTAATTGTGGGATTGGGGTAAGGCGTGTCACAAGGACAGCCTACCTTCAAAAGAGGCTGTGTATCTGCGAGGTTTGGTGCAATAAAGTAGCCAGGGTGATCAATATCACTGATTTGATAATCAGTTGTCGGATAAAGTTGGCTCGACTCTGCCGCAAAAGGCTTTGAAATAAATAGGGCTAACATTAACAGCAAAATAGAGGCAAAAATCCGTTTCACAAGATATCCCCAAGCGACTCAACCTTGTCGCGGTGCAAACAAGTTATGCCTCCATTATAGGGAGTCCTTAATAATATGTCAAGTTGCTTCGTTGAGGGTGATGACTCCCCATTTTTTAGACACAATAGCCCAAAATCCGGGGTAGACTTGAGTAAGGGGATTATTACTTGTTGCCGATGGCCTGGGACAGGTGACGCAGATTAACGAATTTCCAGTTCATCTTCCTCATTTGTATTGATTTGGCCTGGTGTTTTGAACACACCCTTTTGCAATTGGGCATACCCAAACGCAAGTAACATCAAGGCCAACAAAATGAGAAAAAAAATATCCATTCTTTGACGCCTCTTTAATACAATTTTGGCAGGACTGCCAATAATTCTTCAGTTTGATTGGCTTATCAAGCCCTATCAATTATATAGGTTAATATACGGTGAGGCATTGGTGAAGGCGCGTAAATGTGCATTTATTCACTAAGCTTTTTGGCCTACAAAAAGCAGGATACTTCACGATATCTAATTGGCGACCAAAGACTCTTCAGGGGACAATGAGGAAAAACTATTGCGAATTTCAAAGGGGGCCAGGTTTGATTGGCGCGGCATAACCAAGCGAACAACTGTACCTTCATCCAGTTGCGATTCAACCTCGATATTGCCGCCAAAAAGTTGAGCCCGTTCCTGTAAGCCCATCACTCCAAAACTACCGCTGGTGGCAAAATCCGTAATTGAAGCGGGAACAATAAATCCGCGGCCATTATCTTGTACGGTTAAAGTTATCTGTTTATTGGTAAACTGCGCTAACACATTTACTTCGGTGGCATGAGCGTGTTTTTTAACGTTGTTCAGGGCTTCCTGCAAAATACGGTAAATTGCCACTTCTTTGTCCGGGGGTAATCCCTCCACGGTCCCCTCGACGTTAAAGTCTACATCAATCCCTTCACTTTGAGCCAGTTGATTGACCAGGTATTGCATCGCGGCCACCAGACCCAAATCTTCCAAAGCCAGAGGACGCAAATCCCGGCTAAACTGGCGCACACTGGCAATAGCGCCAGTAACCATCGTTCTTAGCTCATTCAAGCGGGTGCGGGTTTCGATAGGATCATCCAACGTCCCTTTGATCAATTCGATACGCTGACCAATGGCTATCAGGGACTGCACTGTGTCATCGTGGAGTTCACGGGCAATTCTTTTTCGCTCTTCCTCTTGAGATTGGGTAATATCGGCTACGTACTGCCGCACACCGGCGCGATATTTTCGAATTTGTCCCACCATTTCATTAAAAGCCATGCCCAGTTCTCGAATTTCTTTAATCCGGCTGAGCATTACCTGGGCATCGTAGTCACCCGCTGTCACCTGGCGCGTTTGAACGACCAAATTTTGAATAGGGTCGGTGACAGCCTGGACGCCCAGAGATACAAAGGCGGCTACTGTAATCAAACCTACAATCAATACCACCACAATAGGTTGCAGGGCGCTTTGGGCCGGCTGCACTACCTGCGCCCACGGCTCTCCAATAACCAATCCCCAACCGGGAACCTGGACCACAGCATACCCTTCAACCGTACTCGGCTGTCCGTTTTCGCGGCTGGTTACCGCGCCGGTATGGCTACCCTGTTGAAGCTGTTTGACGGCCTCACGGCTGCTAAAATCGGTGCCAATGAGCCTGGAATTAGGGTGATAAATCAAGCGGCCCTGGCGGTCTACCAAATAGGCTGTACCCTCTTCGCCGACCCTTAATTTTTGAATTTCCTGACCCAAACGCTGAAAACTCAAATAGAATCTACCGGCAATCACGCCGACAAATTGGCCGTTGATTTTTTCGATGGGGACCGCGATAACAATTATATCTTCGCCTGAACCGGGTTCTTTAATAATGTCGGAAAATGTCGAGCTGCGTAAGGCCAAAACCTCTTTAAAGTAAGGCTCTTGAGAAAAATCTTGCCCGATCAGATCGGGCCGAAATGGGTCGGTAACACTGACAAACCCTTTTTCATTAAGAATTATGATGCCCCCGTCATTTGTAAAATCCGCCACCAGGTCGGGAGCCAGCTTGAGCAGGTCGCGCTGCACAGTGGGTTCGCCCGATTGCATTTGGGTTTGGTTGGCCAACGTCCGCAAGCCCCGCACAAAGGCTTCAATACTTTCCGACAGCCGCTCGGCAGAGACGCTGGCCAGTTCCTGGTCGCGGCTTTCGGCCAGCGATTGGGAAATCTGTTGATAGGCCAAAAAAGTTACCCCAACGCTTAGAATAAGCATGAGCGACAGCAGCAGAATAGTTAACAGGATGGCCTGCGCCCGAAGTTCGGTAATCCAATTTCTTAGTCCATTAAAGTGGGAACGAGCCGCCTCAGCTTTGATCATTGGCTTCACGGCAAGTCATCCTTAATCAGAAATGTCTCTCCCAATTTCTGAGCTTCCCGCAGAGCCGTGGCTGGATCGGTACCATAAAACGATTTTTTGACCGCATCTGAAAAAGCTTCTTCGGCTCCGGGAAAGCGGTCGAGGCGATAGGGTCGAACCGCATCAAGTTGGTTAAAGAAAGGCGTCAGCAGCAGATTTTCGGCAAAGTAGGGCGAGGTTTGCAGCCAGGTTTTGGCCGGGTATCGTCCCAGGCGGCGGGCCATGGGGATGGCATAGCGATCGCTGGTAACCCACTTGATAAATTCAAAAGCAACTTCCTGGTGGCGTGCGCCACGAGGAATGAACAAACCACTACTCCCCAGCACCGATGCTGCATTATCCGCAGCCGGAGTTTTGGGCAGTTGTGCCACGCCCAGAGGGAAGCCAGGGTCGGTTGATTGAATAATATGAATATCCCCAGGGCCACCCAAATACATGGAAATTTGCCCCTTCAAAAACTGTTTGCGTGGATCTTCATAATCACGGGGGCGAGTGGTCGGACGTTGGCCGTAGCCATCTTCGGCCATTTGGGTTAAAAAGCGCAAAGCATCAATGTTGTTGCGGGAGTCGAGGGTCAGATTAAAACCCGTTTCTGGCGCACCAACCAGCAAGTCACCACCGGCATCGGCCATCCAGGCGTAGACATACCAGGGGTCAGACGTGAGGCCCAGACCAAAACGATTTTTAGCCGGATTGGTTAACTCGGTGGCGGCTTTTTCAAAAGCCGTTAAATCATAATTGGCGTCCGGGTAAGGTAAATTAACTTCATCAAAATGGCGGCGATTGTAGAGCAAAACCAGCGTGTAAATATCCAGAGGCACTCCATAGAGAGTGTCACGCCAGGTTACTGCCTCCATCGCCGAGGGCAGAAATTGGCTGCGCGCCTTAGGGTCTACTCTTTCCCACGCCTGCCACGGTTGAGTTAAGGGTTCGGCCAGACCCTGTCCGGCCATGGCGTAGACGTGTCCCTGGACTACATCAGGCGGTGTACCTACCTGAAGGGCCCGGGTTATCTTTTGCGGAATACTTTCGCGCACAAAGGATTGGATTTCAACCTTGACCTGGGGATAGGTCTTTTCAAATTCCTCGGCAATTTCTTCAAAGAGATTGTCGTTTTTGGTAAAGTCAAGGTCCAGCCAAACTTCAAGTGTGATCTGTTCCGAGGGGAGGTTGGAGTTAACCGCAGGTAATTGTCCTACAAATGGCTCATCAATTTTTTCAACCGCCGCTGAAATGGGCGGAGAACTACAGGCTGTCAGGGTAAAAAAAATGACCAGCCAGGCAATAAATTTAACCATTCCCCTTGCCTGTGGTAATCCAACCCTTGCGTACGGCATACATTACCGCTTCGGTACGCGAGCTGACGCCCAACTTGGAGAAAATATTTGAAAGATGGGCCTGAACGGTGCGGTCACTAATGAAAAGGTTTTTACCAATCTGTTTATTACTCAAGCCTTCACCCACCAATTGCAAAATACCTAACTCACGCTCGGTCAAGCCATCGTACTGCTCCTGCCCGCCGGATAACATATCGGGCAAAGATTTGCCACTGGTAAACTGCGCTACCACTTTACCGGCTACCGCAGGAGCCAGAGCCGACTGTCCGGCAGCCACGGTTCGGATTGCCCGGACCAATTCGTCAATCTCGGCTGTTTTTAAGAGATAACCATTGGCCCCGGCTTGTAACAAGGCAAAAACATATTCGTCATCATCGTGAGCGGTAAGCACCAGCACATTCACTCCGGAACATTCGGCTTTAATCCGGCGAGTTGCTTCCACCCCCGACATTTTGGGCATGCGCACATCCATTACCACCACATCAGGCTGGAGTTCATGGGCCAGGCGAACCACTTCCTCACCGTCGGCGGCTTCACCGACAATCTGAAAATCCGGCTGGCGCTCCAATAATTCACGGGTGCCGGAACGCACAACAGCGTGGTCATCGGCCAGCAGCAGCCTGATCCTTTTGGCTTGGTCTGAGGTGGTAACACTCATAATTTTTATCCCTTTATCTCCAGTAATTTATTTCCAACCTGATTATACCACCTTCGGAAAAGGTGACAAAAGCATGTGCCAGCTTGAAAAAGGGTTGAAATTTTGTAAAAACCTATTCTTTTTGTATGATGTAGAAATGACTCGTGCCACTTGTCGCAGCTACACCAGCCGTGGCAAAAAATTTCAGGCAAGGATTAAGGATGAATCATCTCAATAGACCCAAAATTGGCAATGTGAATATTCAGCGCACGGTTTACCAGGGCGAACCGGCGTTTGTTATCCAGGATCGGTTCAAACTGACTGAAGCAGCCATTGTGCTCCCCCAGGTTTTAGGCCCCCTGGTTCTGCTGTGCGATGGAACGAATACCCTGCCGGAAATCAAGGCCGCTCTGGAAATCCGTTATGGGCTGCCGCTTCCTGAAGAAACCATTGAAAATATGGTGGCTCAATTTGACCAAGCTTTAATCCTGGAAGGCGTGACCTTTGAGCAGGCCAGACAGCAAGCTGTAAACCAATATCGAGCCGCCCCTTTCCGTCCACCGGCGCTGGCCGGGGCTTCCTACCCCGCCGATGCAGCCACCCTGCGGCGAATGTTGCAGGGCTATCTGGATCAGGTTGATAAAGTTCCGGCAGTATCACCAACCAGCCGGGCTATCATTAGTCCGCATATAGATTATCAGCGGGGCGGACTAACCTACGCTCAGGTCTGGGCCAGTGCAGCCGAAGCTATTCAACAGGCAGAGCTAGTTATCATTCTGGCTACCGATCACAACGGGACTCAGCCCGGCAGCCTTAATTTGACCTGCCAAACTATGCCTCTCCCTTGGGCGTGATGCCCACAGATACAGCCCTGGTTGAACGGCTGGCTGAAGCGTTGGGGCCGGAAAACGTTTTTACCGGCGAGTTGCTCCACCGCGAAGAATGGTCAATTGAATTAGTTTTGGTGTGGCTGCAATATCTGCGGGGTGAAAAACCTTGCCCCATTTTACCGGTCCTATGCGGTTCATTTTTCCATTTTATGATAGGTCAGGCCGATATTGAAGCTGAACCCCGGTATAAAATTTTTCTTGACCTGCTGCGTCAGGAGATGAGCCAGCGGCGCACGCTTATTGTTGCTTCAGGGGATTTGGCCCATCTGGGGCCGGCCTTCGATGGACCGCCGCTGGATAAAGCCGCGCAAGCGCAAATGAAAGTAGACGATGCCGTTCTTATGGAAATGTTGGCCCAGGGTGAGGCCTCTGCCTTCTTTGAGCTGATGCAGGCTGGACAGTACGAGCGCAACGTTTGCGGCCTGTCGCCCTTTTATTTTACCCTCAGTGCCCTGAGCCAGAGTCAGGGCCAAATTATTGCCTATGATCGCTGCCCGGCAGATAATCGCAACACCTCCTTTGTTTCAATTTGTGGTATGGTGTTAGAGTAGCACTTTATGACAACTTCACGGCGGATAAAGCGCCGCTTCTATCCGGCTCAACCGCCCCAAACCACGTCGCCGACTTCCCCGGAGCAGCACCGGAGTCTTATCTTCTGCAAACCGTACAAAGTTCTAAGCAGTTTCACCGACCCCGAAGGGCACGCCACGCTGAGTGATTATGTCAACGTGCCAGGCGTTTACGCGGCCGGACGATTGGATTATGACAGCGAAGGGCTGCTGATTCTAACTTCGGATGGACAGTTGGCCCATCGCATTACGCATCCAAAATACAAACTCACCAAAATTTATTGGGTACAGGTAGAAAACATCCCCACTGAAACCGCACTGAACCAACTCCGGCAGGGAGTGGTAATTCAGGGCCAGAAGACTCGTCCTGCCGGAGTAAAGATCCTCGAAAGTGAGCCGGAAATTTTTCCTCGTTCTGAACCTATCCGCTACCGGCCTACGATCCCCACTGTCTGGCTGGAAATCAGGCTGGGCGAGGGTCGCAAACGGCAAATCCGGCGGATGACAGCGGCAGTGGGGCATCCTACCCTGCGCCTGATCCGCGTTGCCATCGGCCCTCTTTTCCTGGCCTCACTCACCCCCGGCCAGTGGCGCGATTTAACTAAAGCCGAATTAAAAACCCTACAACAGCAGTTACTAATCCGAACATAATCTGCTGAACTTTTCCGTACTTCACCTGTCTGAGAGTTTGGTTTTTCAGGCTCGGACAATGATCCCCGGTAATTTTCCCCAAACCAAAACATAAACCCCATGATTTTAGGCTGATATTCAGGTGTAGTTGAGGTTACAATGCATAGTAACTTCAAATACCTACCTGGACCAGTCCTATGCACACTCGATTACCTACTTCAATTCGTAAAGTTTTGCCGCTTGTCTATTTAAGTATTAGTCTAAATCTGGTTATGGTTAGCGCAGCCCTGGGTAATCAAATACCCAACAATTATAATCCTAACCTGCCCAATCCAGTTCAAGCTAAAACTCAGATTGATACTTTTGTTTTGATGAAAAGCAGTAATCCAACACAGTTAACTCAAGTACAAAATCTGGTCAAGCTTAATGGGGGACAGACTATCCACACCCTTCCATATCAAGCAATTATCGCTCAAGTACCATCTGAACTTATGGTACAACTTAAGAATTTGCCAGAAGTGATCGGTATATTCACCGGACCAATTGAACTAGCTACAATGGATACATATGGCCCTGCTGTGCGCGGGTTTGCCAGTGCCTGGAATAGTCTGATAATGCCACAGGATATAGTTTCAAATGAAATACTGGCCCAGGCCCACCCTGATGACCCTCAGGATGCCCTGATAGCCCCGGATATACCTTCGGCAGAGGCACTGAGCAGTTCGGGCGAGGTTTCTATTACACCGGGCTACTATCAAACCAGTGAATATATGGCTGGTTCTGTGGCAGTTGGCATTGTTTTGATCGAAAGTAATGGCAGCGTAGATCCTTCGACTGAAAATTGGACCTCTGATGAAAAGCAGCTTGTATTTAATGAAATTATGGCTGCGCTTAATTGGTGGGCCAAATTAGAACCCAGAGCCAACCTGAGCTTTGTTTATGAAGATCATTTTTCCAATCCCCTACCCAGCAACTATGAACCGATTACCCGGAGTATGGGCGATCAGCAGTATTGGATAAACGACGCCATGAGTGCTTTAGGATATACTGGTTCATCCTACTTTACCCGCGTTCGTAATTACAATAATGACCTTCGGGATACTTATCAAACAGATTGGGCTTTTACTGTTTTTGTAGTTGACAGCTCTGCTGATAGTGACAATCGCTTTAAAGACAATTATTTTGCTTATGCCTATTTAGGTGGCCCTTTTATGGTAATGACTTACGGCAATAACGGCTACGGGCCAAGCAATATGGATGCCGTTGCCGCTCACGAGATTGGGCACATTTTCCATGCACTCGATCAGTATTCCGGGGCAGTTCAGTCTTGTACGCGTCGTTCGGGCTACTTAAACGTTGAAAATCTTAATAGCCAATACGGCAACTGCCCATCGAATGTCCATAGTATCATGCGTGGTCAGATATACCCCTATACAATTAAGGCGATTGACCCCTATGCCGCCGGACAAATTGGCTGGCGCGATAGTGATAAGGACAATATCCTCGATCCCCTGGATATTGAATTAACTCTCTACCCGGATGAAGTTATCAAAAGTGATCAACAACTTACTGGCAGTGGCCTGGCCGAGATTTCACCTTATCCCTCGCCCATCCGTACCAGCACGACTATCAATACGATTACTCAGATCAAGTATCGCCTGAATTACGGGGATTGGCAGCAAACTACAGCCAATGACAATGCCTTTGATGAAACCTCCGAAGCCTACAGTTTTACCTCTCCCATTCTTTCGACTGGTTTGCACATTTTAGAGGTAGCGGCCTTTGACTCGGCCGGTAACGTTTCTAAAGTTGCCACCGAAACCATACTCTTCCCCGATCCCCTGGATCCCGGCCCCAATACCGATCTGTATATTCCCGATAACGCTATTACCAATCAATCAGTTATGATTAATGGTATTGCTTATCATTGTCAGGGCAATTCCATTGTTCAAGTAGAATATCGAGTTAATGGGGGACCCTGGCAGTTAGCCCAAGCTCAAGACGGCACATTCAACAACGATTATGAACCGTTCACTTTGGCCCTTGATTTAACCGAACCCGGAACCTATGTAATTGAAACTTTTGCTACTGATACTGGCGGCAATAACGAAATCAATTTTGCCAACCGGGAAATTCAAGTTGCTGAACCCCAGGCAGCTCGCATCTTTTTACCTATCGTAACCAGTGGTATGTAGGAGTATTATGGACTTAGATAGGGATTTGATTAATAGACAAGACTGTTTTGACCCCTTCCATTTTGTGGCATGTAGATATATAATGACAGAAAGTAAAAAATAATGTGGACATTTTTTGATCATGTCAGATACGCTGTGAGCAATGTCGAGCAAGTAACCCATAAAGAAATACAAGCCTTGATTCTAAGGTTGAATCGTGATCTTATTACACTCGCTGCTTCACTAAAAGGTCGTCTTTCCCCAACCGAAGAAGACACCCTGGCTAATCTTTTTCAGGTTCAAATGAACCTGCAAGCTCGCCTCAATGAAGCATCGTCAAAGCCCAGTAATTTATCGTCCAGCCTTCTCTCTCATGGCCAATCCAAAGATAGCGATAGCATTGCCTATGCTCAAGCTCTGCAATATGCCCGAGATTTTGTGAAGGCAATGCGCCAAAAAAAGAACACCAACGCCGTTTAGAATTAACCTCACAACAGCTCATTCGAGCGGAGAAACTGGCTACGGTGGGTCAAGTAGCGGCTACTGTTGCCCACGAATTAAATAATATTCTTACACCTTTACTTATGTACGCCAAGCTTATTTACAAAGAAACCGCTGATAGTGGAAATTCTGAAGTAGCCGAATTCGCCAGTCAAATTACTAAGATTGCCAATCGCGCTTCTGATATGTTAAGACAACTTGTTGATGCTTCACGGAACGAGTCAACGATAACTCTTCCAGTAGATATAGTAAAAGTTATCAACAATACCCTTACTTTACTTACCCCCCGGATGAATAATCAAAATATTAGCTTTCAACTTAAATATCCTGACCACCTGCCGCTGGTGATGGTAAATCCCAGTCAAATGGAACAGGTTTTTATCAACATCACGCTTAACGCCTGTGATGCTATGCCTGATGGGGGTACTTTTACTATTACAATTAAGCCAGAAAGTGATTCATCAAATTTTGAAGCATCTAACCATTTTATCCACGTATATTTAAGTGATACAGGTGAAGGCATCAACAAAGAACACTTAAGCAACGTCTTTGATCCCTTTTTTACTACTAAAGCGCGAGGGGCAGGTGCTGGTTTAGGTCTGTTTGTTAGCTATCTAATCATTAACCAACACAACGGTGTAATCGAAGTAGAAAGTGAGCGGGGGGTTGGGACAACTTTTTTAGTCAAACTACCGATAGCAAGCAGAGATGAACACTAATGTTTCCAATTAAAGTATTTATCATTGACGATGATTTTTATGTACGACAGGCCACAACCAGTCTTTTAACCAAAGACGAACGCACTCAAGTTGTTGGCTCAGCGGCCAGTATTGCCGAGGCTCAAGAAGAATTAAAGGTTTCGTATCCAGACATGATCCTATTGGACTTGGACTTTAAGCATACTGGCGAAAATGCTATTGAAGCGATCACAACGCTTAAAGCGGCCCTCCCTAAAATTAGTATCCTTATTTTTTCGGCGAGCCGAGATGAGAACCTGGTTATGGAAACAATGAAAGCAGGCGCAGATGGTTATATTTGGAAAAATGACGCCGCTGAAGGCCTGGGTAGTGCCATAGAGCGAGTGAAAGAGGGTAATTTTGTCATTACCGAGTCGATTGCTCGCCTGATTTATGGCAAAATTGCAGGATTGATTGGTGAACGGGCCGCTGAAATTATTCCAGAAGGCAAACGCTATTTCGATTTGACGAAAAGGGTAGAGCAGGTAATGAAACTTTTCTGTATCGAGGGCATGTCAGCCAGCGAAATTGGCGAAGCATTGCATCTAGCTGAAAATACAGTCCGAGGGTACATAAAAACCGGTTATGAAATTGTCGGAGCTAATAGCCGGCGTGAGGCTTTTCAAAAGCTGGTTGCCCGAGCTGATGAATAATCTATTTGTTAAACAGAGTACACGGAATTAATAGACTATTCGAGTTCTTTGCAAGTGCATGGATAAGGAGTATCTAAATGGTGGATGACAAACAACTTGAAGCGCAGCAAGCTTACGCTCAGGCCCAAGCCTATGGTAAAGATTTGGCGCGGCTTTATGCTCTGGAAAAAGAGCGGCGAAAAAAGTTGGAAATAACCTCACAAAAGTTACAGGCAATCTTCGATACAGTACCCACCGGATTAGCCGTTGTTGATCACGATCTAATTCTGACTGAGGTAAACCCTCGCTTTTTGGCTTTATTTGAGCAAAAATCTGAATGCGTCGGTCAGTCACTTTCCCATTATTTGCCTACAGAAGCTCTGCTCAAAAGCATACGCCTGATGATTAAGGGAGCAGACAAACAAAGCAGTGTCGAGATACAAATAGCCAAACCTGTTAGCCGAACCTTGTTGATTAATTTTTCACCGTTGGATAATGGACAAGGCTGGATTCTGGTTTTTCATGATTTAACCGAACGCCAACGTTTGGAAGGCTTAAAGAGTGAATTTATTAACATTGCCGCTCACGAGTTGAGAACACCTCTGGCTGGGGTTATGGGGTTTGTCTCTGTCCTTAAAGAAGATTTAAAGGATTTAGATAATCCTATTGCCACCGAGATCATGGATTTGATTTTACAATCAACTGATCGCTTAAAAGGAATTATTGATGAGTTAGTAGATTTTGCCGCTACCCAACGTTTAACTACAGATAGCCTAAATATTACAGACATTGATCTGGCCCGCCTGTTACACAAGTGTTTCACTATGTTACAGCCCCAAATTACAGCAAAAAGCCTGAGCTATCAATTTGATTTACCCGATGAGGCGGTAATTATTCAAGGTGATCAACGCATTCTGAGTGAAATTATTTATCAACTTTTGGAAAATGCGGTTAAATTTAACAAATCTCACGGTAAAATTATGATACGGGTGCATGCGTTATCCGCGTCTACATTGATAAGCGAAGCCAGGGGAAATAAAGGGATTATCATCGAAATCGAAGATACCGGCATTGGTATCCCGCAAACCGAACTGGACAAAATCTTTGACAAGTTTTATCAGGTGGAAGAGCACCTGATTCGAGGGGTGGGTGGATTAGGATTGGGCTTAAATATTGCGCAACGAGGGGTAGAACGGCACGGAGGTCAGCTTTGGGTCTCCAGTCAATTGGGCCGAGGCAGCACCTTTCGAATCATGCTTCCTACCCTTACCGAAACTATTGATACATCCATTGACAACCGCCTCGATGTGATCCACCAGCAAATGTTGGTTTATGCCCAAGATATGGCTCGTGCCGTCATTTCCGAACGAAAATTGAGTAAGAAAATGGAACAGATTAACAGTTTGAGCCAAAGACTGACTAAAGAACTAAACCAACTTTCCACAATTCAACCTGATTCCGAAGTCCATTACCTAACGATTGAACAGGCTAAAAAGATGGTTCAAGCCTTAATGGCTTTATCAAATTAACCGACTGCCCTCTTTTTACGCTGATTGCTAGCAGTTTGTCGGAGAGAACAATTCTGCACTACTGAAATAATGATAAGTAATGACCATAATGAGTGAACTTCAGGCCCACTCAGGCAGAGAGGTGAATTATGGTCAGGAAATTCAAAACAGTTGATTACGAAGCGGCGCTTGAGTTGACCATCAAGAT
>JAAUSP010000085.1 GCA_012032575.1 Anaerolineales bacterium
CGAGGAGGAGCTGCTGAGGAGGATACAGGTCAAGAGGAGTTTGTCATCATATCAGCTATCGGCGATGCAAATGTCATTGCGAGGCCGTAAGGCCGAAGCAATCCCCTATCCGCGGATGGAGCCTGCTTCGCCTGCGGCTCGCACTGACATGAACGGAGTTCTTTCACCCTGCTCGCAGATCGGCCTGGAGCGAAAGGTCTACAACCCCCGCTCGCCGCGAATGTAGGGCACGCCCAGGGCTGCCGGCGCGCCGAGGCGCTTTTTAGCCACGGCCCGTGCGCCCAGAACCAGGGCGATGATGGTTAAAACGTAGGGCGTCATCTGCAAAAAGAAGCCCCAGTTGGAGTTAACAAAAAAGGGATTGGTCAGGCCCAGGATGGTGCGCGGTCCCTGTAAATCGAGAATCCCCCGGCGCAGCGCCCCAAAAAGGTAAGCCCCAATGGCCGCCCGAACGGGGTTCCACTGGGCAAAAATGACCAGGCCGACGGCAATCCAGCCCTGGCCGGAGGTAGTTTGGGCGCTGTACCAGCCCGGCGAAACGGACAGACTGATGGTCGCCCCGGCCAGTCCGGCCAGACAGCCGCCGGCAAATACGTAAAAATAGCGCAGCCCGTAAACGCTGATGCCCATCGTATCGGCGGCTTCCGGCTTCTCGCCGACGGCGCGCAGGTGCATGCCGGGCCGGGTTTTGTAAATGTAATACCAGGCCAGCGGGGTGAACAGGTAGCCCAGGTAAACTAATAAGCTGTGATTTTCAAAAAAGATCGGGCCGATGGCCGGAATGAGGGCCAGGCCGGGGATGTCAAAATCGGGGATGAGGGGCGGGTTTTGGCCGGTCAGACCCTCGCCAAACACCATGGCCAGCCCGGTGCCCAGAAAGGTCAGGGTCAAGCCGCTGACCACCTGATCGGCCTGAAAGTGGATTGTCACCAGGCCGTGCAGCAAACTCAGCAGCCCGCCGACCAGCATAGCCAGGGCCAGGCCCAGCCAGGGGTTGCCGGTGGAGAGCGAGATACTAAAGCCGGTCATGGCCCCAATCAGCATCATCCCTTCGACGCCCAGGTTGAGCACCCCGGCCCGCTCGGCAAAGATTTCACCGATGGCCGCAAACAGCAAAATTGTCCCGGTCGCCATACCGGCGTGGAGAATGATAATGGGGTCCATAGGCTGACTCTAGCCCTCCGCACAGAAATTATTTAGTCGTGATGCGTGATGCGTGAAATTATGTATCACGCATCACGCATCACGCTTCTCGCTTCACCAAACGAACTTTATAGCGCAGCAGCACGTCGCTGCTGATAACCATGAACAGGATGATGCCTTGCAGCATCATGGATAAACCCGCCGGTTGGATCTCTCGCCCGGCCAGAATGAGCGCCCCAAACAGAATCGAGACCAGGATAACGGCAAAAGGATTCAGCTTGGCCAGCCAGGCCACAATAATGCCGGTAAAACCATAGCCCGGCGAAATCCGCTCTTGCAGGCGGTGGACCACCCCGCTAATTTCCGACATCCCGGCCAAACCGGCCAGCGCCCCGGAAACCATCATGACCAGGATAATGTTGCGGGCGATGTTAATGCCGGCATAGCGGGCGGCGTTGGGGTTATCGCCGATGAGTTTGATCTCGTAGCCCCAACGGCTGCGGGCCAGAATCCACCACACAATCACCGTAGCAATCAGAGCGAACACCACGCCCAGGTGCAGGGTGATGCCGGAAAAGATGCGGTACTCGCGGGCATAATCGGCCAGGCGGGGCAGCCAGGCCGTTTTTTCAAAGGTCGGCGTCATTTGAAAACCGGCGTCGCTCCAGTAATTAAAAATCCAGAAGTTATTCCAGGAAATAGCAATATAGTTGAGCATCAGCGTGGTGATGATCTCGTTGATGTTGAAACGAGCCTTGAGGAAACCGGGAATAAAGGCCCAGACAGCGCCGCCCAGCAGCCCCATAATCAGCATGGCCCCCAGGATAACCACTTTGGGGCTGTCGGGCGGAACAAGCGGGACCATCACCACCATGGTGGCGGCAAAAGCGCCGATATAAAACTGTCCCTCGGCCCCAATATTCCACAACTTCATTTGAAAGGCAATGGCGCAGGCCAGCCCGACCATAATCAATGGGGTCGCTTTAACCAGCGTATCGGAGAACACGCCCCAATTGCCAAAGGTCGCATCAAAGGCAAAGGCTGCCACTCTAAGCGGCTCACCGCCGATTAATTTCAGAATGATCCCGCTGATGATAAAAGCAATCACCACCGAGCCAATCGAAGTGGCCGCCGGCAGCCACTTGGGTACATCCTCAACCCGTTTTTCCAGGGTGAGTTGGTAGGGCAACTGCCAACCTTTTTTTTCCTCAGTGGTGGATAGGGTAGACATGCGCTGTTTCGATCCTTTCTGGAAAGGGAGTAGGGGAAGAGAGAGGATAGAGGATAGCAGATAGAGAATAGTCCATCTACTATCTACTATCTACTATCTACTATCTTCTCTTACTGCCGGTCATCATCAGGCCAATTTCGTTGATGTCGGCCTCGTCGGTGGGGACAACCCCCATAATTTGACCATCAAAAATAACGGCCAGGCGGTCGCTCAGGGCCAGCAATTCTTCCAGCTCTTCCGAGATGAGCAGAATGGCCGCTCCGGCTTCGCGCTGCTCCAGCAGCAGCGTTTGGATGGCCTCAATCGCGCCGACATCCAGGCCGCGGGTGGGCTGCACTGCGACCATCAACTTGGGTTTGGCCGAAATTTCGCGGGCCAGAATGACCTTTTGCAAATTGCCGCCGGAGAGCTTGCGGGCGGGGATATCCACGCTGGGGGCCAGAATGTTGTATTTTTCTTTTAAGCCCATGGCCTGTTCGCGGGCGTGGGTGAAATTGATGGTCCAGCCATCGCCGACCGGCTTATGGCGATAGCTTTTGAGAATAGTATTTTCGGTAATGCTCATGTTGGGCGCGGTGCCCACTTTGCTGCGGTCTTCGGGCACGTGGGCCACCCCGCTGCGAATGGCGGCAATGGGCGGCTGGTTGCTGACTTCGTCGCCGCTAATTTTGATGCTGCCGCTGCACGGGCGCAGGCCGGTAATCACCTGGGCCAGTTCGCTCTGCCCGTTGCCGGCCACCCCGGCAATCCCCAAAATTTCGCCGCTGCGCACTTCCAGCGACACGCCGCGCAGGGCAGGCCGGCCCTTGTCGTTCTCGGCCGTCACATTTTGGGTGGATAAAACCACATCGCCCGGCTGTTGGGGATTCTTCTTGACCATAAAAACGACGCCCCGGCCCACCATCAGCCGGGCTAAATCGGCCTTGGTCAGCCCGGCCATGCTCTGGCCTTCGGCGGTCACTTTGCCCTTGCGCAGCACCGTCACCCGGTCGGCCACGGCGGTCACTTCGTGGAGCTTGTGGCTGATAAAGATGATGGATTTACCGGAGGCCACCATCGAGCGCATGGTTTGCATCAATTCGTCAATTTCCTGGGGGGCCAGCACCGCCGTCGGCTCATCCATAATCAAAATATTGGCCCCGCGATAGAGCGTTTTGAGAATCTCAACCCGCTGCTGCTCGCCAACCGAAAGCTGCCAGATTTTGGCCGTCGGGTCAACCCGCAGCCCAAACTGCTCCTGCAAAGCCGTAATTTTCTGATCGAAAGCCCGCAGGTTAAGGAAAAAGCGGGGTTCGTTTAACCCCAGCAGAATATTCTCGGTGACGGTTTGGGTGGGGACCAGCATAAAATGCTGGTGAACCATGCCAATGCCTTTGGCGATGGCATCTTTGGGGGAATTAAAATGGACCGGCTGCCCATTAATTTTAATGATGCCTGAGGTGGGTTTGTACAGACCGGCCAGCGCATTCATGAGGGTGCTTTTGCCTGCCCCGTTTTCGCCCAACAGCGCGTGGATTTCACCCGGCTTCAGGGTGAAATTAACATGGTCATTGGCCAGCACCCCCGGAAAGCGAATGACAATATCTGACATATCAACAGCAAGCGGCAATTCGGTCATGACGGCTCCACTTAGTACCTATCCAAAAACCTCAGCAGCGGCGGCTCCCACGCCGCCGTTGGGCCGGGCGTGGGAACCCGGCCCGCTAGTATTCGGCTAGGCTCTTAAAACAAAGGGCGAGGCCGAACTCGTGTGACCCCGCCCCGTTGAGGAGATTAGAGACATCGTACCCTGTGGGTATTAGAAATCTCTAATCTCCTGCAATCACAGAATTAACTTACAGGCATGCGTTAGTTCAACTCAGGCAGTTCGGCGGTGATGTTTTCATTCCACCAGTACATGCCGGTTTTGCAAGGTACGTCGCCGCCGGCAAAGCAGTCAATATCAATCTGCTCGATGCTGGCGCCCTCTTTCAATACTTCATTGCCCTTGTTGTCTTTGATCGGCCCGGTGAAAACGTCAAAGCGGGTGAACTCGCCTTTGAGCATTTTATCCAGCAAGTCCTGGACCATTTTTACATCTTCTGCGGGCAAATCTTTGATACCCGGCTGAGGCGTCTGGCCTTCCATAAAACCGTACAGGCCAATCGCGCCGCTGTCAACGTCAAAGTAGTCCATGCTGCCCTTCCAGGTACCGGCAATTGATTCCTCGGTAATGCGGGCGTAGACGGGACCCCAGTTCCAGTACATGCCGGTCAGACAGGCATCTACCTTGCAGTTGTCAATGTAGTCGTAAGTGATACCCCACTTGCCTGCGGGGGCTACTTCGGCGGGGGCGGGGGTGTCAGCGCCGGTCATAACAACCTGTGAACCGGAGTCGAACAGGGATTTAGATGCATCTTGTTCGATAATCGGATCGTGCCAGGTGAAAATCCAGCGCATATCCACTTGACATTCGGGGCAGGTTTTCTGCACACCCAGGGCAAAGGCGTTGCCCAGGCGCATTTCTTCGGGAATGGGGAAGGTGGCGATAAAGCCGACTTTGGGATTACCATCCACCTTGGCCCGAGAACCGGCCAGCATGCCGGCCAGATATTTTATATTCTCCATGGCCCCAAACAGGTTGCCAAAATTCTCGTTGTTGGTTTTATAACCACTGATGTGAACGATATTAATATCAGGAAATTCTTCGGCGACCGTTTCCGAAGGATCCATGTAGCCGAAGGAGGTGGTGAAGATCAGGTTGAAACCTTTGCGGGCCAGCGAGCGGATAACCTGTTCTGAGTCAGCGCCTTCGGGGACGAGTTCCACATAAGCGGTGTGAACATTTTCGACGTTTTCTTCAATGTACATGCGGCCCACGTCGTGGGCCTGAGTCCACCCACCGTCATCGTGGGGGCCAATATAAACGAAGGCGACATTAAATTTGCCTTCTTCGATGGCAGGAATCTGGTATTTGCTTTCGGGGTCGCCGCTGGCTTCGGCGGGGGCTTCCTCAGTGGCATCATGGGCTTCTTCGGTAGCATCATGGGTTTCAGCGGCAGCTTCTTCGGTGGCGGCAGGAGCTTCAGCGGCAGGTTTTTCTTCGGCAGGTTGAGCTGCCGGGGCTGCTCCACACGCTGCAACCAGCGCCAGGGTCAGGATGATTACGGCAAGCCATATAAAACGTTTCATAATCTCCTCCTACAGAGATAAAGTTAGGTACTGCACTTTTTGAATAGGGTTAGGGTTAATAAAGGGATATTTTGTGCCAGGTGACTCCTTTCTTTATCGGGATAAAAGAGGCGGAGCATTAAACAGGCCCATGCTACCATGACGTGCCCGTATGTCAAAATAAGCACAATCGTCAAAGTAGCTTTTTGAACTTGAGCCAATGCTCCGCATGTAACTGCTCGGCGGTAGCCATAAAAGGCTAAGGCTGAGTCGAAGCTTGATCCTGCCCCCTTAGCCTCAGCCTTAGCCTTGAATTACTATTGGAGCGGTTCAACCGAGGTGACAGCATCGAACGAGTTGACTTTCAGCGTCCATGAACTGCCGATTTGAAACTGCTGGAATTTCTGAAAATCAGGGGTGGTGTAGGTATAAGTTTTGTCGTTGGCTCTAAAAACAATTTCGTAGCTTTCCTCACGGCCCACTTCGCGCTGGTTAGACCTCAACAGATTGGTCTGAGGCCAGGCCGCGTTCAGGTCAGTACCGGTCAGGCTGGGACCCGGCGCCGTCTGCCAGACGGTGGCCGTAAAACTGCAATAGTCCTCGTAAACCGGCACTTCTTCGTAAATTGGCTCGGTTTCGCAGTCCTGCTTGACCTCGCCAAAGCCGCTGCCGGTATCCACAGTGTAGGGTGTGCCGCAGACTTCGCGGGTTTGGCCGGTGTCCTGTCGGTCGGTGCCGCGCTGCCTTTCGCTGCAACTACCCACCAGCGCGCCGGGGGGCAGTTGATCGCGCCAATCCTGCCCGCTGATGGGGACTAATTCCTGCACCAGCACCCGGCGTGTCCAGGAAACCGAGGCAACTCGCCCGGTCAGGTCGGTGGTGCGGGTGGACAGAACCAGGAAGAAAATGCACCCGCCCACCAGCGCCAGCATCGCTACGCCGATAATGACCGCAAACAGGGGAAACTGTCCCTTTTGGGCCGGGGCCGGCGCGGCGACAGGCAGCGGCGCAACCGGCTGGGGTTCGGTCAAGGCCGCGCCGCATTGAATACATTTGGCAGCTTTAGGATCGTTGGGGGTACCGCAGGCCGGACATTCGATAGGTTTGGCCGGGCCGGACTGCGGCGTGCCCAAAATCTGGCCGCTTTCGCGGGCGTGGCCTGGGTTAAATCGGCTCCGCATTGGCTGCAAACTTTGGCCGAAGCTGCGTTGCGGCTGCCGCAGTAGTAGCAATGCACATCGGGACCGGCTTTGGCCTGGGCAATTTCGGCGGCATCGGTCACAAGTTCGCTCTGAGGCAACTGCTCAAACTTCACATTATCCGGTTGAGGCGTGCCGCAGTTTGAGCAGGTTTTTTGCGGGCCGGGATTGCGCGAGCCGCAGTTGGGACAATTCCAGATGAGTTTGACGTAACCGAGGGTTTTTCGAGTCATGAGCTATCCTCCTCCACACTCTGCCTTATTTTACCACAAAAGGATTGGATTTTGATATTAAAAGATCACAATATATAATTGGCTATATTAGCTAATTCAGCTAGTTTGGAGGGTGAATGAAAACAAAATTAATTGCCTCTACGGAAGCCCAAAATAATTTTGGACGGGTATTAGATGATGTGGTCCAAAATAGTACAAGATATGTTGTTCGTCGTCGCAGCGCTTCTCAGGTAATTATCCTGAGTATCTCGGATTTTGAAAATATTCTTTCGGCCAATGAAAGCGAAAGAAAAAGGCTTGAGAAGGTAATTCGTGAACTCAGTCCGGTGTATTCTATGGGTGAGTCAATTTCAGAATAACAGGTTATCGTCATGATTGCATTTGACACATTTACATTGGATTATCGGTCGCATACATTCGATAAATCTGTTATTCTGCATGCAGATTGTTTTGAATGGCTGGGCAGAATTCCCCAAGAGACCATTCATGCCATTGTGACCGATCCCCCGTATGGAGTTAAAGAGTATAATTTTGACCAGATTGAAAAGCGTGCTAACGGTAATGGTGGTATATGGCGAATTCCCCCCTCTTTTGACGGGAGTCATCGAGCGCCTTTACCCAGATTTACCGCCCTAACCCAAAAAGAGCGCACGATACTTTATCGCTTCTTTTTAGAGTGGGGTAAACTGGCTGTCCGTGTTTTGTTCCCCGGCGGTCATATTTTTATGGCCAGCAATGCGTTTTTGTCACAGCATGTTTTTTTCGGCCCTGGTTGAGAGTGGATTAGAATTTCGCGGTGAACTTATCCGTTTGGTGCGTACATTTCGGGGTGGAGATCGGCCCAAGAATGCCGAAGAAGAGTTTTCTGAGGTTTGTTCGCTTCCCCGGAGTTGTTACGAGCCGTGGGGAATTTTTCGGAAACCTATTTCTGCGGGCATGAAAGTAAGCGATTGCCTGCGCGAATTCGGAACAGGCGGATTGCGGCGGATTAGTGAGGAGCAACCTTTTAGTGACGTGATTGTAAGTGAACGTACCCCTCGACGCGAACGCGAAATAGCCGAGCATCCCAGTCTCAAGCCTCAGTCATTTTTGCGACAAGTAGTTCGGGCGGCGTTACCCTTGGGGTATGGATTGATTGCTGATCCATTTATGGGGGCGGGTTCTACGGTAGCTGCGGCAGAAGCACAGGGGCTATCATGTATTGGGATTGAGCGGTTCGCCGACTACTTTGAACTGAGCAAACAGGCAGTGCCTAAATTGGCAGGTCTTACCTTCGAATCAGAAACAACTCAGCTAAGTTTGTTTGATTTGCTGGACGCCTGAGTCTCGATAGAGCCAATTCGCTGCCATTTTTTGGTAGCCGGTGTCGGTGACACTGGCGGTGATGGTTCGCCGGCTGGTTTCAGACCGACCAGAATAGAGCCAATCACTCTGTGAAAGTTGTGCGCCAAGTACCATAACAAATCGAAAAGGACGTGGGGTGATGTCTTTGGGGCGATTACAATCAAAAACAAAGACCATCAACCAGACATCTTCTGGATTATGTCCCTGCCAGGCTCGCAAATAACGAGAAGCCTTGATTTCAATTCCGTGAATCGAGTGTTGAACCGCGTCGTTGGGAAACATACCGGCTGGAATTAAATCAGGATGGCCGTTATGATATTTGTTTTTGATAATACCTGGGCAATATTTGGGCAGAGTTGACGCCATAAACTCGCCCACAATGCTGCTGAAATTGGCCGGCATCAGCATTGTTTCAAGCCGGATTATGTCTTTTGTATGCAATTGGGAATTGACAAAGCCGAGAAAATCCAGAAAAGCACTCATAGCAGCGCGGATGTGCTCTGCTTTTAAGCCATACGGCAAAACGGCTGCCGGATTAAAACAGCTGTCTACTATTGGGACAGGGCTACAAGCTTCTTGTTCGGCTTCTACATTCATCAAATCGCTGGGCCTAATTTACCAAAATCCTCTGTCTTACGCTCTTCCCCTCACGGTCCACCCTGCACTTCCAACTCATACGCCAACGGCCCGATGTCGTGGTTCCAAATTTTGAGGTAATAAACGTGTTCTTCCATCAACTGGCCGTCCCACAGCACTTGCAGGCTGCGGACATCGTCGGTGGGATAGGGCGAGGGGGAGCTGGTCCCGAAGGGTTCGAGCTTGTCCACGGTGCCGCGCAGCCAGATGGGGAGCTGGTTGCCGGTGTACAGGGCAAAATCGGCGTGGCGGGCGCGAATTTCATCCAGAGGGGTGTTGGTCAGGAAAATTTTAAAGTCGTGCTGAGGTGTGGTCTCGTTGTATGAGTCGCGGTAATAGAATTTGTACCAAAATTCCTGACCCGCTTCCAGTTTGCCCTTGGTGACGCCCATCTTCAAATCAACGGCGTCGGGTGGGGCAGCGCCGGGAACGGGGAGGCAGGTTAGAGCGGGTTGGCGGGGAGGCAGCATAAGGTACGCGTCCGGCGGTCCCATTCGCTTGATGCAGGGTCGGATGGCCCAGTTCGGCGTTTTCGACATCGTCGGGGAAGAGGTAATAATCCACCACTTCCGGCGAACTGTTTTTGACCTTGATCAAATAGCGGTCACCATCCACCAGCGAGCCTTGCCAGAGCCGCTCGCCGGTGTGGTTATCCTCGTCACGCGAAACCCACTGCCCCAGGCCCAGATGTTCCATATAATCGGCGTCGCCGCGCGACCAGATGTGGTATTGGCCGGCCGGGAAGATTTCAAAGTTAACCCGGCTGTCAATAAAGCCGTTGCTGGGGGTACTGAACATAGTCAGGGCCATATCCTCGATTTTTTTATCGTCCAGGTCATCGCGCAGCAGGCTGTACCAGTGCTCGCCGTAGGGAGCCAGCGGCCGCTGTTGATGTCGAGAAAATCGAATTTCAGGGGGTTGTTGGGGTAAATATTGACCGGTGTATAGATTTCTTCGGGCGGCGCAGGCACGGCGGGGGCCGGTTGGGCGTCACCCTGACCTTCGCCGCTGTCGTCGCCGCTGCCGGTAGGGGGCACGTCCAGATTTGGGTTTTGGGGAACCGCCATCGGAATAGCCAGCCAGCCCAGCGCGTCGGCCTGGTTGAGCCAGCGGGTGGCGGCCTCGGCATCAAGCCCGGCGATGGCCTGGGCAGTCAACTGCCACAACAACTGCGGATTGGCCTGGTCGGGGTTGGGGGCACGGTCAATCGCCGTGCCGGCGGTCACAATCCAGCCCACCGACTGGGCCTGCTGCATCCAGCGGGCGGCCTCCGCGGGGGGCATCTTTCCGCGGCTGAGCGGTCAGCGCCCAGGCTTGCTGGCGCAGATTCAACACTTCGGCCTCGCTCAGGCTGGCCGGTGCAGCCCCGGAAACGGCAGGCTGCTCGGCTTTGGCTTCGAGGGTGTAATTGAGGCCAAAGGGCGACTGGTTGAAGACGCGCACGTAGTATACGTCCTCATCGGTTACTTCGCCGGTCCAGAAGATGGCGTTTAGATTCTCATTGGCCGCTTTTAACGGTGAAGCCAGGCCGGCGCCCAAAACATCGCTGGGAGCGGCGGCTTCGGGAAGCCACGAACCGGCCTGTTTTTGAGCCATAATTTCAAAATTGGCTTGTTCTGGATCAATCTGTGCTTCGCTTTCATAGCGCATGGCCAGCGAAATCCAGGCAAAGGTGGGGTCGTCGAAGCTGGTGCGGCTGTAGGTATACCAATCTTCTTCGCCGGGATTGAGATGGTTCACATTCAGCCCTTTGGTGAGGGCGCGGGCGGTTTGGGGTGACATGCCCGAAGGCGTGCTGAGTGAAAAATCGAGCCAGGGGGTGGCCGAGGTGCTGGCTGCAAAAACCGGTACGGCTACAATTAACAGGGCAATTACGACCAGACTGTAACCAAACAATGCTTTGTAGGTTACTTTGGCGGTTCTGTAGGTTAAGCGCATAAAACCTCCTGAGCGGCGAGGACGCGAAGATGCGAGGAGGTGAGGAATAACTGAATAGCCCTCGAAGGTAAGGAACGATTATTACCTACAGCTTACCATAAAATGCGAGCCAAGTCAATTATGTAAAGTGATTGGCAGGTGAGTTTGGTAAAAGACCGGGGAGAATGGGACGCGGATTCGGCGGATCGAATGGAGTTAAGGATATTTTTATCCGCTCGATCCGTCGAATCCGCGTCCTTTTATTATTTGGGGCTTTCCTGAAATTTTAAAGTCGAAACGCCAATAAGGATGATGTCGCCATCCTGGAGGGGATAGGGTTCTTTGATCAGTTGGTCGTTAACAAAGGTTCCGTTGAGGCTGTTTTGATCTTGCAGGACAAACTTGCTGGCTTCGTAAACGATGAGGGCGTGCCGCCGCGAGGCTTCTTTATCTTTTGAGAGGGGGAAGCCGTTATCGCTGGCGCGGCCAATCATCGTCAAACCGGGTTTAAGTTTGAGCACTTCACCGGCGTGGGGGCCGGTGGTACAGATCAGGTGAGCGGAAACTTCTTCGCCTTCAGTTCGGCCCAGCACAAAGGTGACATCCTCATCCATATCCAGCGCGGACAGCAGTTCGGTTGCGCCCAGGTCATCAGGCTCGGCGCTGCTCACCCCGCCCCCTCTTTCGACGGTGTCTGAAACAAGGTCAACGCCGGCCGGCAGAACAACGGTTGAGCCGACATCGGTGGACTCATCGCTGACGGCGGGATGCACCCCGGTTGCTTCGGTTTCTGACTGAAAGTTAATGATGCCGGAGGGAATGACCATAGTGCCGCCTTCGTCGGGCGGCGGAAATACAATGATCTCTTCGACAAATTGAGCCGGAGCAGGAGAGAATTCCGGTTCCGGTTCTGGCTCTGGTTCCGGCTCTGGTTCTGGTTCCGGTTTTGGCTCTGGTTCGGGTTCGCTAGGCGGGACTTCCTGAAGCACCTGAGGTACCGGCACTACCTGGAGGCGGGCAAAGGGGTCTGCCGGCAGTTCGGTTTCGGCCGGTTCCGCTTCAATGGCCTGGCCTGGGCGGCCTTTGATGTACCTGATTTGATGGCGCGGAATTAAATAGGGCGTGTCGTCAATGGTCAGCCAGATATTCAGTTCATCCTGGGTCGCAATTTCGCCTTCAAGCGTCTGGCCATCCAGATAGTGAAGGGTTACAGCGCCTTTAAGGGTCAAGCCATAGGGCTTTTTTGAGACAGGCAGATCAGGTTCGGCAGACATCAAGTAATCCTCCATAAATGTAGGGCATTGGTTACTACTCAGCCCTCATGTCATTTCGAGGCTGAAAGCCGAGAAATCTTTGAGACCGTTGTCTCTGCAAACCACGGATTAGGAGATTTCTCGCTCCTAACGTCGCTCGAAATGACATGGCTGAGTAGTTACGGCATTATAATTATTTTATGGTAGGTTTGCTGGAAGGTCAAGTAACGTTGAATGTTCAACGTTCAAACGTTTGAAGTTGTGACGTTAATGAGGATTTCCGTAGGGTGAGTGATGTTGCCAACTGGCTCCGACGCTCTGTGTTGGAGCCACAGGCCGGACGCTTAGCATCCAGGCTCAAACGTTTTGAGCCAACGGTTGAGCCTGCAACATTAAACCTTCAACGGTCGTGAGGGCGCTTTTGATGCAATCGGGCAGACCGATGCCGCGAAAGGCGCTGCCGGTGAGATAGAGGCCGGGAATCGTGGCGGCAAGTTGTTCCATTTCGGTTACGCGGTCGAGGTGGCCGACATCGTACTGGGCGTTGCCTTTGGGCCAGCGGAAAATGCGCCGGACGAGCGGCGTGGCGGTAATGCCCATAGTGATTTTAAGCTCACTTTGAATCAGGGCAAACAACTCCTCATCGCCCATATTTTCAACCAGGTGCTCTTTGCTATCGCCGCCGACAAAGAGCCGCAGCAGTGCCCCATCGGCCGGCGCGCGATGGTCAAATTTGGTCGAAGACCAGGTGCAGGCGAGGATCTGGCGGTTTTCGCTTTTGGGTACCATAAAGCCAAAACCGTTGAGGTCGCTGTAAGCCCCGAGGTCGGCCCGGCGGTAGCCCAGCGAAACAGTGGCCGTAGAAACGTAGCGCACCTGCCGCAGCAGCGCCGCCAGACGGGGTTCGACCGGTTCCAACAAATTGGCCGCGATGAAGGCCGGCGTGGCGATAACCACCGCGTCGGTTTGGAGGGTCCGGTCAGGGCCGGAATCAAGGGTTACTTCAAAACCGGATGACAGCCGGCGCAGACCCGTTACCCGGCAGCCCAGCCGCAAAATCGCCCTCCAGCCCCAGCCGCCAGCGTCGCTACCAGCTCTTGCATCCCGCCGCGCAGGCTGGTGAACATAGAGGTAGGACCGCCGGAGTGACCGGAGGCCGGGGACCGGGGACCGGCGCCATTGCTGCCGCCGCTGTGGGAGGCCGCTGATTTTTGGAGAGGCGCATGGCCTTGATCAGGCTGCCGTATTTTTGCTCCATTTCGGCAAACATGGGGAAGGTGCTGTGCAAACTCAGCCGTTCCGGGTCGGCCACGTAGATGCCGGCCATGACCGGCCCTGCGATTTTATCCAGGGCTTCGTTGCCCAGGCGGCGGCGGATGAAATCGGCCAGGCTCTCGTCACCCTGTTCGCGGCGGGGAGGAATGAACAGTTCCATGCCCATGCGCAGTTTGCCCAGCGGTGAAATGAGGGGCGAGAGGGCAAAGGGGATGAACTCGGTCGGGACAGTCAGCCGGTAGCCGCCGGGGAAAGGAAGAAGCTTGCCTTTAACGAGGACATAAATATTGCGGCGTTGGTCGTTGGTGGGAATGAGCCGCTCGGCCAGCCCCAACTCTCGGCAGAGTTGAGTGCCCCAGGGTTTTTGGGTAATAAAGGAATCCGGCCCCCCTTCGATGATAAAATCGCCGTCCCGGTCGGTGGCAATCTTGCCGCCCAGGCGGGGAGCGCTTTCGATCAGGCTGTATTCAAAGGGGATGCCGCTTTCGCGGCTTTTCTTTTGCAGATAATGGGCGGTGGCCAATCCGGCCATGCCGCCGCCGATAATGGTTACATGAGACATGCGGGCAAGTATAGCATAGTTAAGAATTGTAGGCAACGTTTTTAAGGTGAATTATTTAGCGGGTGATAATCAAATAAATGCCCCCACCCGCCAGCAGCATGCCGAGGGCATAACGCCAGGTCAGCGGCTCTTTGAAAAAGATCAGGCCGACCAGGCTGACCAGCACCAGTCCGCCCAACCGAATCAGCGGCGACGCCAGCGAGATGGGCGCACCCGCCCCAAAAGTGATGTACAAGCCTAGCGTCACCATCGCAAAGGTCAGGCCGACCGCCCCGGCGGCGATCATTCCGGGCAGTTGGGCATACTGCGGCACGCCCTGAAAGCGCTGCCACAGCACCCAGCCCAGGCCCACCAAAAAGGTGCAACTGCCATAAATCAGCAAAGCCACGCTGTTGGAAAGTTTACCGGCAGCCAGCTTGACAAAAACATCAGCCGCAGCCAGGAGTAATGCGGTTACGACGGCGTAAAAGATCCAATCCACCTTGCTATGCCTTTGACTCTTCATAACAAAGGGAGATTGGAGATTATTAACCTGAATCTCTAATCTCTAATCTCTAATCTCTAAAGCCGGCTCAGACCGCTGTCACCGCATCGGCGATGGCGTTGATAAACAGCGGGTCGCTGTTCATCATCTCGATGCGCTCCAACTGCATGCCGTGCTCTTCGGCCAGTCCTTTGGCCTCGATGTCAATATCGAACAGCACCTCGACGTGGTCGCAGACAAAGCCGATGGGGGCGACCAGCATGTGCTTGTAGCCCTGCTGGGCCAGGTCTACCACCACCTCTTCGATCTGCGGGCCAAGCCACGGTTCGCCGGTGTGAGCGGCGCTCTGATAGGTGAACATCCAGTCCACGCTGCCCAGCCGCTCGGCGATGATCTGGGCGTTGGTCTTCAACTCGTCGTCATAGGGATCGCCCATTTTGACCAGGCGAGCCGGCAGGCTGTGGGCGCTGAAAACCAGCTTGACCTTGTCCCGCACCTCCGGCGCAAACTTCTCGAAGCCGGCCCGGATATGATCCTCGATGGCCTGCAAAAAGTTGGGCTGCCGGTACCAGGAGTTGACAAAGCTAAAGTTGATGTCGCTGCCGTAGGCTTTTTGAGCTTCGGCCACCTTATCCCAATAGCGGCCAATGCTCATCGAAGAGTAATGGGGGGCCAGCACAATCCCCACCGCCTCCTCGATGCCGTGCATGTGCATCTGGCCGACGGTGTCTTTGATCCAGGGCGACCAGTGGCGCATGCCCAGGTAGACCGGCCAATCGTAGCCGCGCCGCTGTAACTCCTCGGCGGTCTTTTTGGCCTGGTCATAAGACAGCGCCGACAGCGGCGAGCCGCCGATCAAGTCATAGCGATGGCGAAACTCCTGGATAAACTCCTCCGACATGGGGCGTCCCCCGCGAATATCGGACAGATAATAGGGCATCCACTCGGTGGAATCGGGGGTGCCGTAGGCCATGATGAGGACTGCTTTTTTGGGCATGAGGTTTTCTTACTGAGCCTCCTATTTAATATGATGCAGTTAAACGAATAAAGTCAGAAAAGCCTTAAAATCATCCAGAAGCGAGTGGTCAAGATTCCAAATATCCGGTTTATGAGTCATTACATATTCAAAGGCGTTCATACTACACTTTCTGGCAGCTTGTTTTTTTTCCTCTTCTGAGCACGTATCAAAACGGATATAATTGTTGACCCAGAATTTATCAAAATCTTTATCAGTAATTTTTCCCCCTTGATCTTCAACACAGTTTTTCCAGTTTTCCAAACAATCGGCATAAAGAGAAGGTTGGGCTTTGATGGCTTTGAGTAAGGTTTCTAATTCACCCTTTGCGTCAACTTGGGTTAGAAAATAAGCCAAACTAAAATTTAGGTCAATCCCATCAACATTTATTGAAACAGGAATAAATTCTCCCGGATGAGTTACCTGTTGGCGAGGGTCAAAAACTTGAGCGATAGCCTCATTAATCCATTTGGACTTTTCTTCTGGTCGGCTATCATGGTCAAGAATAATGCCTACTTTTTGAACGTCTTTCTTAATTAAGTCAGCTTTCAAGGCTTTGAGGGTATCTGTTATCTTTGCTTGATGGACCCCATTTAAACATTCAAAATCATCTATCCGGCAAATAGGTTCATCAATGCTGATGTTCTGCAAATTTAAGTGCGTAACCAAAGCTTCAACAAAGCACTTATCATTTTTGCTTTCAACAATCAGGATATTACTCACCCCGCACCTCTTTGTGGCGCTTTAGACTAAAATCCAGAGTTTCTATATCCCGTTTGATACCAACTATCTGGTTTGTTTTAGGGTTGCGGGCAAATTCAAAGTAAGCCCCAACACCCTCAAAATCTTTCTCCTGACCGATTTCAGCAAAAGCTTGTAGCATTTCCAAACTGTGGGTGGTAGCAAATATCTGAACATCTAATTCCAGAGCCAACTTAAATAACATTCTCCATAAGTTGTGTTGATTAGTGTGATGAAATCCGTTCTCTATCTCATCTATTAATAAAATACTTTCTCTATTGTTCACCAATCTTAGGGTAAAGTCAGCTACTTTGCTGATGGCTTCACCAAATAATGAGATAAGCATAAAACTGTCATTTTTTCGTTTGAGGTATAAAGCCGGCTCTCCAATACTTAATGTTTTAGCCTGGTCAATTGAATTATCTACAAATCTTAGAGCTTCTAAAACCTCACCTGCTTTATTATTTAGCTCTGCCTTATCAAACTCTTCAGCTAAGGCTGAGCTGGATAATCTAAATGCAGCCGGAATAAAGGATACCTTTTTTATATCAGGCGCTTTCAACTCCCTGCCGATGACTCCTTTGGAGTTAGCCAGAATAGATGATGCCGGTTGTAATTGCCCATTAATCATCAAATTCAGATGTAAAACAGACCGAGTTGCATCTCGATTTATTAGCAATGAACGCATGTCTATCAAATCATTATCTTCTTGGATATTCTCTTCTATCCTGGCAAACTCTTCTACCGAGTCATCGCTAGAAAGCTCTAATGTCAGCGTTTTTTCTGAAGCTTTAGAAATAATTCTAACCACCTCACGATTATTTTGATGATAAAAGAAGTTATCCCAGGCTTTTTCCGGTACAGCTTTGAGAAAATCCGAGTTCTCTCTTCTTAATCTTAATAGAAAAAAGATACTATTAGGAGAAGGAGCATTACTTAGATACATAGCCTCCAAAAAAGCGGTTTTTCCGGCATTATTTTTTCCCCCGATTAAATTAACCCGATTAAAAGCCGGAAATTTTTTGTTTTTTTCATAGCACCTAAAATTGTAAATTTCAATTTGCTGAATCATTCTGGCCTCCGTTTGAGGTGGAATATTCATGCACAAAATCAATTAACGCCGCCACGTGTTCCACCGAGGTGTGCTGCAAAATGCCGTGGCCCAGGTTGAAGATATGGCCGGGTTTGCCTTTGACGCCGTCCAGAATATGGGCGGCCTGCCTCTGGATTTCGGGGATGGGGCAAAGAGCACCACCGGGTCGAGGTTGCCCTGCACGGCCACGTCATCGCCCAACTGCTGCCAGGCCTCGGCCAGTTCAATCCGCCAATCCACGCCGATGATGTCGCCCCCGGCCTCTTTGATTAACGGCAGCATGCCCGATGTGCCCGTGCCAAAATGGATCAACGGGACATCGCTGCTGCTTGTGGCGATTTCGATGGCTTTTTTGGAATAGGGCAAAACATAATCGCGATAGTCCGCCGGGCTGAGTGCGCCCACCCAACTGTCGAACAGTTGCAGCGCCTGCGCCCCTGCGGCGGCCTGCGCCCGCAGATATTCGCCGATCACTTCGGCCAGCTTGCTCATGAGGCTGTGCCACACCTGCGGCTGACCGTACATCATACTTTTGGCAATCGTATAGTTGCGCGACGAGCCGCCCTCGATGGGCGTAGCTGGCCAGGGTAAAGGGCGCACCCGAAAAACCGATCAGCGGAACCCGGGTGCCCAACTCGGCCCGGACCAGCCGGATGGCTTCCAGGGTGAAACCCAGCGTTTCTTCCGGCGGGCGTACCGTCAGCGCCTCAATATCGGCGGCGCTGCGGAGCGGGTTGCCGATGACCGGCCCATCGCCCTTGACAAATTCCAGGCTCAGGCCCATGCCTTCCAGCGGCGGCAGGATGTCGGCAAAGATAATCGCCGCGTCGAGGTTGAAGGCATTGATCGGCTGCATGGTCACTTCGGCGGCCAGGTCCGGGTTTTTGATCAGTTCCAAAATCGAGTAGCGCTCGCGCAGGGCGCGGTACTCGGCCATGTAACGGCCAGCCTGACGCATCAGCCAGACAGGGGTTGCGTCCACAGCTTCGCGGCGGCAGGCGCGGAGAAAGCGGTCGGATTGAGACATGGGTTTCCTTCTGTGATAATTGGATGAGTGATGATGCGTGATGCGTGATGCGTGATGCGTGATTTTTCTCACGCATCACGTATCACCTGACCGGATTATTATAACCGGATTTTATACGGGGGCAATAAAAAAGGCCGCT
>JAAUSP010000086.1 GCA_012032575.1 Anaerolineales bacterium
CGGCGTTTTAGTTCCCTTGAAAATCAAGTCAAATGGGTCACAGACGCCATTTTGGATTTGCGGGCCGATTTGAAAAAGCATCAACAAGAGCATCAAAAGTACCCAACGATTGATGATTTACTCAAACTGGAAAGCCGGGTGGACCGGCTGGAGGCTCAACTGGTAAAATTGCTTGAAGAAGGTTGACACTCATAATTTTGACGCCATCCAGGGGACAACGGGCGTCCCCTTCTTTATATACAAGGAACACGAACCTATGATTGACCTCCACACCCACATTCTTCCCCACGTGGACGACGGTGCCCGCGACCTGACCGAAAGCCTGGCAATGGCTAAAATGGCCGTGGCCGATGGCCTGACCCACCTATTTGCCACCCCCCATCACCGCGATTACACCACGCTCTCGCGCCAAGAAGTGGCGGAGCGTGTGGCCCAATTGCAGGCCGAACTCGACAAAGCCGGCATCCCCCTGATCCTGCTCCCCGGCCACGAAGTTCGCCTGTACAATGATGTGTTTAACGATTGGGACAATCACATCGCCGGACCGCTGGGCAGCAGCCGCTATGTGCTGGCCGAGCCGCTTTTCAGCCATTACGACAAACAGACCGATGCCATGCTCTTTGAATTATTTGCACGCGGTTACACCCCGATTATGGCTCACCCGGAGCGCATCCGGCCTCTTCAGGATAACCTGACTCTGATCGAGCCGTTTCTGGCTGCCGGAGGTCTGACCCAAATTACCGCCACCAGCCTGACCAGCAACAGTGATTGGCGGGCCAAAAAAACCGCTGAGACCATGCTGCGGAACGGGATGGCCCATATCATCGCTTCGGATGCTCACCATCCCTATCACCGCCCGCCCACCCTCACCGCCGCGCGAGATGTAGCCGCGGCCATTGTGGGGCAAGAGCAAGCTCAGGCTATGGTCACCACCCGGCCTCTGGCGGTTGTCAAAAATGAACCCATCGTTATTGCGCCTGTATTTATTTAACAGGTAGCAAAGTAGCAGGAAATAGAGAAATACCCCCGTCTACTGTCTACCGTCTACTTTTTTCAAGGAGGACTGTTCACCATGAAAGGACTGATTCTGAGCGGCGGTAAGGGCACGCGACTTTATCCGCTCACCTACACCAGCGCCAAACAATTGATCCCGGTAGCCAACAAGCCGGTCCTGTTCCGGGTTATCGAAGCCATCCGCGATGCCGGCATCAGCGATATTGGCATTGTCGTGGGCGATACGGCGGACGAAATCAAGCGAGCCGTCGGGCCGGGCAACCAGTGGGATGTCAATATCACTTACATTCCGCAAGATGCGCCGTTGGGTCTGGCTCATGCCGTCAAAATCTCGCGCGATTTTTGGGCGACGACCATTTTGTGATGTTTCTGGGCGACAATGTGATCCAGGGCGGGATCAGCCCGCTGATTGCTCAATTTGCCAGCAGCACTTACAACTCGCAGATTGTGCTGACCCAGGTCGAACATCCTCAGCAGTATGGGGTAGCCCAGTTGGACGACCAGGGTGGGATCATCAAACTGATTGAAAAACCCAAAGAGCCGCCCAGCAACCTGGCCCTGGTGGGCATTTATATGTTCGACCCTAACATCTTTGAGGCGGTGAACGCGATCAAACCCAGTTGGCGCGGCGAACTCGAAATTACCGATGCCATCCAATGGCTGGTGGACCAGGGCCACAATGTGCATGCCTACATTCATCGCGGCTGGTGGATTGACACCGGCAAGCCGATGGACATGCTCGAAGCCAACAGCAGGGTGCTGGAAGAATTGAAGCCGGCTATCGAAGGCTATGTTGACCGCGACAGCGAGGTAGACAGTCGGGTAACGGTGGAGTTGGGCGCAGAAATTATCAACAGCGTGGTTCGCGGGCCGGCCATTATCGGCAAGGATACCCGGATTGTCAATGCCTACGTCGGCCCTTTCACCAGCATCCATCACCACTGCCTGGTTGAAAACGCGGAAATTTCCCGCTCGATTGTGCTGGAACACAGCCAGATCCGCAACATCAACCGCCGTATCGAAGACAGCCTGATTGGCCGCCATGTGGTAGTCCATCGCTCGCCCATCCGCCCGCGCGCCTACAAATTCACCCTGGGCGACCATTCCCAACTGGGGCTGCTGGGCGATGAGAGCAGTTGATTTGCCAAATTCTTAGCCAACATAATCCAAATTATTACCCAATATATCCCAAATTTAATTTGGGATATATTGATTATGGGTAACTACTCAACCATGTCATTTCGACCGAAGGGAGAAATCTCCGAGACCGATGCAGCGCGGCAGGGATACTTCGCGTCGGCCTACGGCTTCGAAACCTGTCCTGAGCTTGTCGAAGGATGACATGAGGGAATAGGAAGACATTTTTTATATCTACCTGTAGATGGAGTATAATCAGAGAAGTTCGATTGGTTTTCATAGAATTGACTTATGAATAGTGATAAAAATCTTTTGCCTGACCTCTCTTTAACAAATACCGAATCTCAAGCACTTCAAAAAATCAAGGTCATTGTCACCACCCAATTTCCGGTGGAACGAATGGCGCTTTTTGGCTCGGTGGTGCGGGGTGAAGCAGATGAAGAATCGGATATTGATTTATTGGTTGTCACCAGGCAGCCCTTGAATCGCCGGGAACGCCACCAGATTACCGATATCGTATGTGAAATCAATCTTGACTATGGCACTAACTTTAGCACTCTCGTTGTTGATGGCGATGCTTGGGATCACGGTCCAATCTCGCTTTTGAGTATTCATGAAGAAGTTCAACGAGAAGGGGTATTAATATGGCATTCAAAAAAGCTTTTGCCAGATACTTTCGGTACTTTTGAAGAGATGGCCGAGTTCTGGGATACTCACGATGTCACCGATTATGAGGAATATTTGACTCCGGTTGAGGTTAAGTTTTTACAGAAGGGGAAACTATATGTCCGAAATTATCAAAGCAATTTATGAAGGTCATGGCCTGGTACGGCTTGAACAAGAACTCGAGGGAGTGCCACCACAGGCACATTTGTTGGTTTTAGTTATGACTGACCCGAATGATACTTCAACCACCCAGACCAACGGCCTCCAGGCCCTACGTGGGCAACTTCAAGCCTTTGAAACGCGCTACTCCATGAAAACCGCCGAGTTTTATCCGCGCTTCTTGCGTGGTGAAATGGGTGATGAGCGAGATTTCATCGTTTGGGCCGGTCTGCAAGAATTGCTTGAACGAATGTCACCTCAAACCCAGCCCCAATAACTCATTTACCATGACTATCTTTGATTACTTCGAGAGTTTACAGCGCGGTATCCAACAAAATCATTCTATCGTCTCTATTGAAGAACCTATCACTGCCCAAGCTTTTGACATATACCGGGGCCTCTTTCGGGCGAGGGCTTCCTTTTGGGATGGCTCTTTTCTAACTCTAGATGAAGTCATTGATACTACAGCCGGCTATCCAGAGGTTTTACGCTACGCTTACACTTATATCAAGGGGAACGAGCATATTTTTCGCTATGATAACGCGCCGCATTATCCTGATTTCCACACTTTTCCCCATCACAAACATATTGGCCCAAACGAAACTCCGCACGCCTCAGAAAAGCCAACGTTGAGCCAAGTTTTCAAAGAGATTGAACAAAATTTAGATGTGACTTAAGACCAGAGGGCTACCTGATGACCTATCAACCCATCATCGGCATGGAAGTCCATGTCGAACTGAACACCCATAGTAAAATGTTCTGCGGCTGCAACGCCGATTTTTTGGCGTACCGCCCAACACCCATGTCTGCCCGGTTTGCCTGGGTATGCCGGGCACGCTGCCGGTCATCAACCGGCGGGCCATCGAATATACCCTGATGATCGGCCAGGCGCTCAACTGCGAAATCCAGCCGCACAATGTTTTTGCCCGTAAAAATTATTTTTATCCCGACCTGCCCAAAGGCTACCAGATTTCGCAGTATGAGCTGCCGCTGTGTCTGGGCGGCTACGTGGATATTGAAACCGGCGATGGTCAGACCAAACGCATCCGCGTCCGCCGGGTTCACCTGGAAGAAGACACCGGCAAGCTGGTCCACGTTAACAACTACAGCCTGGTTGACCTGAACCGGGCCGGCGTACCGTTGGTGGAAATCGTCACCGAGGCCGATATTCACTCGGCGGACGAGGCCTATGCTTATGTGAGCAAGCTGCGCCAGTTGGTCCGCTACCTGGGCGTCAGCAGCGGCGATATGGAAAAAGGGGCGATGCGCTGCGAGGTCAACCTCTCGTTGATGGACGCGGCGACGGGCAAATGGGGCACCAAGGTGGAAATCAAAAACCTCAACTCTTTCCGCTCGGTGCGCAACTCCATTGCTTACGAGATCGAGCGGCAGGCCAAGGTGCTCACCGGCGGCGGCGTCATCGAGCAGGTGACGATGGGCTGGGATGAAAACCGCAGTATCACCATGCTACAGCGCACCAAAGAGGGCGACACCGGCTATCGCTACTTCCCGGAGCCGGACCTGCCCCCGCTGGATTTGGATCCGGCCTGGATTGAACAGATCAAAACTGGCCTGCCCGAATTGCCCGCCCCAAAACTGGCTCGCTACATCGCTGATTACGGCCTCAGCCTAAAAGAGGCCGGGATTTTGATCGAAGACCGGGCCACTGCCGCCTATTTTGAAAGCGTGGTGGCGGCAGTGGGCGACCAAGCAGCGGTGACGCCCAAGCTGATTAGCAATTGGGTTTCGGGCGAACTCTTCCGGCTGCTGGGCGAGCGAGGCCTCGAAATTAGCGAGGTCAAGGTCAAACCGGAACACCTGGTCGGGCTGATTGAACTGGTCGGCAGCAACACTATCAACCAGCCGGCGGCCAAACAAACCCTGGGCGTTATGTTTGATACGGGCCGGCCGCCCATTAGACATTATCGAAGAACTGGGCCTGCGCCAGATCAGCGACGCCGGGCAGTTGACCAGCGTCGCCCGGCAGGTCATCGCCGACAACCCCGACCCGGTCGCCCAATTCAAGGCCGGCAAAGAGGCGACGCTCAAATTTTTGGTGGGCCAGGTGATGAAAGCCACGCGCGGCAAAGCCAATCCTCAAGTGGTCGAACAGGCGCTGCGCGAGCTACTGCAACAATGACATGCGCCAGTAAGACGGGATGACATTTATCACTGTTCAAACGTAGGCAAACGGGCTTATAATGTAAACCTAACTGAATAGTTTTTGGGCGCGCAAGGTGGCGCGTTTCAGCCAGAAGAACACGCAATTTTTGTTCTCATTCAAGACGGAAGCGGACCACAGCAACGTGAGGTCCGCTTTTTTTGTGATATAATCACAGAAAGGTTTTCAAAACTATGTCTGGAAATAATCCATTTACCATTGCCCAACGCCAACTCGACGAGGCCGCAGCTATCTTAGGTTTAGACCCGGCAACCCACGCCCTGCTGCGCGAGCCGCTGCGCGAACTGACCGTCAGCATCCCGGTGCGGATGGATGATGGCAGTGTCCGCATTTTCAAAGGCTACCGGGTGCAGTATAATGATGCTCGTGGTGCATGCAAAGGCGGCCTGCGCTGGCACCCCGACGAAACGATAGACACTGTGCGCGCCCTGGCCGCCTGGATGACCTGGAAAACGGCAGTGGTGGATATTCCTCTGGGCGGGGGCAAGGGCGGAGTGGTCTGCAATCCCAAAGAGTTATCCCCCACCGAGCAGGAACGGCTGGCCAGAGGGTACATCCGGGCTGTGTGGAAAATTTTGGGCGAAAATACTGACGTGCCTGCCCCAGATGTTTACACCAATCCCCAGATTATGGCCTGGATGATGGATGAATACAGCCTCATCCGGGGCTACTCGGCCTTCGGGGCAATTACCGGCAAACCGCTGGCGCTGGGTGGGTCAGCCGGGCGGGAAGATGCAACGGCGCGGGGCGGGATTTACACGGTTCGGGAAGCGGCCAATGTATTGGGCCTTAACCTGAAGGGCAGACCGCCGCCATTCAAGGCTATGGCAACGCCGGTCAATTTGCCCACCAACTGGCCCAGGAGATTTTGGGACTGCGGGTGGTGGCTGTGTCTGACTCCAAAGGCGGCGTTTTTCAGGAGGATGGCCTGGGCGTCGAAGCAACCATCCGGCACAAAAAGGAAACCGGCTCGGTGATTGGTATGCCTAATACCACGCCCTTAAGCAACAAAGAAATTTTGGAGGCAGATGTGGCGGTACTCTTCCCCTCGGCCCTCGAAAACGTTATTACCGAAGAGAATGCCGGCAGCATCAAGGCTAAAATCGTGGCCGAACTGGCCAACGGTCCCACCACACCCGAAGCCGACAAAATCTTGCATGAACGCGGGGTATACGTTATTCCCGACTTTTTGTGCAATGCGGGCGGAGTGACGGTGAGCTACTTTGAGTTGGTGCAAAATGCCTATGACTACTATTGGCCGCGAGAAACCGTCTACGAACGGCTGGATGCTAAAATGACGGCTGCTTTCCAGGCAGTTCATGAGATGGCTCAGGCCAAAAAGGTACACAATCGTTTGGCGGCGTATCTGGTTGCAGTTGAACGGGTGGCTGAAGCAGCCAAATTGCGAGGCTGGGTTTAAATCCGAGGCGGGGCACTCTTTCTCCGGGTTTCTCCCCAAAAGCCCGAAAAGGAGTGCCCTGGCCCTTTTACTTTTCCGCCTGGCTTGTCACGTGGAACTCGGTGTTGAGGGGGGCTGGGTTGGATGCCTGCCCACGTAAAGGGGTATCGTCTGTATAGGGCAAGGGATTGGTTGAGACGTGCTGCAAACCGACGTTGATTAATACGCCAATAATAAGCGCTTTAATAATTAGGTGAATAGTTTTTTGGAACATTGAGTTTTCCCACGGCCGTTAGAATAATGACGCTGGAAAAGAAGTCATTCTGCCCATTATTTTACTGCCGGCCCATCCAAAAATTCAATATGCAATAAGTCCTGATTCTACCCCGCCAAAAACACCTTCTTTTCACCTCTGGGCCTAATTCCTTATTTTTACTCTTGCGGCCTCTCTTTAAGAATGATATACTATTGTTAAATTGCCCAAAATCCACATGTATTCAGCAGTGAGTCAGGAACAGGATGGACGTTAAAATTCGCTCCATCAATACATTAACCGATTTGCGTAAATGCCACGAGATTCAACGCGCCACCTGGGGCTTTACCGATTTGATGGTTTTCCCCTACACCCAGCTTATCTCGGTGGCCCACAATGGCGGAGTTTTGCTGGGGGCGTACGTAGGCGGCGAGCTGGTCGGCTTTGTGTACGGTTACCTGGGGATGTCAGGTTCAAAACTGTACCATTTCTCGCAGCGGATGGGTGTTTTACCGCAGTATCAAAGCCTGGGCATTGGAATGAAGCTCAAACTGGCCCAGCGTGACCAGATGCTGCGACAGGGCATTGATCTGATTGTGTGGACCTATGATCCGCTGCTGGGCAAAAATGCGGCCCTCAACATTGAAAAACTGGGCGGGATTGTGCGCCATTACGCCCGCGATATTTACGGCGCGGTTAACAATCCGTTGCAAGTGGGCCTGTCCACCGATCGTTTTCTGCTGGAATGGGAGCTGATGAGCGACCGGGTGCGTGAGCGCATTCGCACCACCAAGCCCCGCCCGCGCGCCGAAGATTGGCTCAAAGAAAACAAATACCGCTTTGTCAATTTTGCTTCCTGGGAAGGTAATCTACCCCGGCCTATGGCCCAGGATTTGGAAATGGACGATGATGTGCTGCTGGTTCAAATTCCACCCGATCTCAATGCCATCAAAAGGTAGATTTGAGTATTGCCCGTGGCTGGCGCGAGTCGACCCGCGATATTTTTGAAACCTACTTCAAGCGCGGCTACGTGGTGACAGGCTTTGCCCGCAGTTCCGAACCCCAAATGCCCAATATTTACAAAATGGAGCAAATCACCCTGCCGACCACTTCCGATTTTTCCTCGTGGGAAACCGGCGTGCGTGACGAATAAACCCTAAAGGACGTTCCTGTTTTTTCCTTATAAGTTCTTTCTGAAATTCTCTAATAAAGCATATTGTGTTATCATTAGGGATTAACTGTAAGGAACTTTTTTCATGGACGAAAATTTCACCTCTCTAGCATTGCCGAATCCCCCTGAAAATTTAATCATCAGGTTAGTGACCCGTGCCGACCTACCTCAAGTTGCCCACGTAGCCCGGATTACCTGGGACGCCACTTACAACCAGACCATTGCCCCTGAAAACCGGCGGGAGTTTTTGGAGCGCTCGTATCGGCCCGAAAATTTGGCCGATGCAGTCAGTTCGCCGGCTCACTGGTTTTATGTAGCCGAGTTGAACGAGGCAATTGTTGGCTTTGGTCACTTTTTGCAGCGCTATCACCCCAGCCGGCCCAGAGCCGAGTTGGTGCGGCTGTACGTTTTGCCAGAGCATCAACACGAGGGAATCGGTACAGCGATACTCAAAACCGGCTTTGCCGCCCTGGCCCAGGCCGCAATGCAGCAATGTTTTGTCTCGGTTCAGGCCAGCAACGCCGCCGCCCGTAAATTTTACGAAGGGCACGGCTTTGTTTTTCACCAGAATCACGGCCAGTTTTGGGCACGCAAATTGTCATCATGGCCGAATACACCCGGCCTATCACCGCCGAGGACGTAGAACTATGAGCCAACTTCTCAATTATCTGCGCGATCTGCAGCCGGCTATGGTCGAGATGTTGGCCCAGTGGGTTAACCGGGATTCGCCCACATATCATAAAGCCGCCGTAGATACGATGGGCCAGATGATGGCCCACGCCTTTGTCGAAGCGGGGGGAACTCTGGCCGCCGTTCACCCTCAGCCGGAAATGGGCGATCATTACACCATCACCTATGGCCAGGGTGAGCAGCGAATCCTGGTTCTGTGTCATTTCGATACGGTTTGGCCGCTGGGCGAAGCCCAAAAGCGCCCTTCAGCGTCGAAAACGGTCTTGGCAAAGGCCCCGGCGTTTATGATATGAAAGCCGGCACATTGAATGGCCTGTTTGCTTTGAAAGCCATTCACCAGTTGGGCTTACAGCCGCGGCACAAACTGGTCTTTCTGCTCACCAGCGACGAAGAAATCGGCAGCCCCACCTCACGGGAGTTGATTGAGGCCGAAGCCCGCCACAGCAGCTACTGCCTGGTGCTGGAAGGTTCGCGCAACGGGCCGCTGACCACCTGGCGTAAAGGGGTGGGTCGCTTTGATATGGAATTACCGGAGTAGCCGCCCACGCCGGGGTTGATCCCGAAAAGGGAGCCAGCGCCGTGGAGGAGTTGGCCCGCCAGATTCAAAGCTTGCACGGCTTGACCGATTTTGGGCGGGGTGTGACTGTCAATGTGGGGGTAGTGACCGGCGGCGAGCGGCCCAATATTATCGCCCCCTCTGCCCGCGCCGAGATTGATCTACGGGTGGTCACGCAGGCCGATGGCGAAGCCTTGACCGAGAAGATTCTGGGCCTTCAGCCGCAGGTGACTGGCTGCCAGGTGCAAATAACAGGGGGTATCAATCGCTGGCCGTTTGAGGAAAGCCCGGCCGGACTGGCCCTGTTTGAGCAGGCGCAGACCATCGCCCAGGATTTGGGCTTTGACGTGGACAAAATCGGCTCCGGCGGCGGCAGCGACGGCAACTTCACCGCCGCCCTGAGCGTGCCAACCCTCGATGGGCTGGGCGCATTAGGTTACGGCGCGCATGCGCTGTCGGAATATGTGATTCTGGATGCCCTGCCGCTGCGGTCGGCCCTGGTAGCCGAATTACTGGTAAGGTTAACATGATATCCTCAGATAATGATGAACAGTACCCAGGATCATCTTGCCGCTGGTCAGACTGCGCTCAAGGTGGCCGACTGGCCCAAAGCAAGAGCCAGCTTTGAAGCCGCTCTGCAAGCAGAAGACATCCCCGAAGCCCATGATGGACTCGGTCTGGCCTTGTGGTGGCTCAACGAGATAGACGCCGCCCACCACCATCGCACCACCGCCTATTTACAGTACAAAAATCGTCAGGCACTTCGTCCAGCCGCGCTGATCGCAGCGTGGCTGGCGCGGGAACAAGTTTTCCTCCACCGCAACATCAGCGCCATGAAAGGCTGGTTTGCCCGCGCAGAGCGTTTGCTCAACCAGATCGGCCTTGTGCTGAACAAGGCTGGTATCTGGTTTTCCGCGCTTCGATGCTGGGCATACCTCTCCAGCTTGAGCAAGCCTCCCTTCAAGCCATTAATCTTGCCCATGCATTCAATGATCCCGACCTGGAAGCGGTGGCCCTGGCCTTTTGCGGCATTGCTCGCGTTTCTTTAGGGCGTGTGGATGATGGGATGACCGACCTCGACGAGGCTATGGCCGTGGCGACAAGTGGAGAAGTGGGCAGTTTCATGGCGGTCAGCGAAATCTTCTGTGTCCTGCTGTCCGCCTGCGCCCTGGTTGGCGACCTGGTCCGCACGGAACAATGGTGCCGTGCCGCCACCGAATTTGCTCAGCGCCATTACTGCACCTTCCTCTCTGCCTACTGCCGCACCACCTACGGCGGTCTGCTGACCGTTATTGGCCGCTGGGGAGAAGCCGAAACGGAACTTATGGGAGCTATCCATACCTTCGACCAGGGTCATCGGGGATTGCGTATCCACGCGGTCCTCAAGCTGGCCGACTTACGAATCTGTCAGGGGCGATTGGAAGAAGCCGAAGTTCTGCTGGCAGGATACGAGGACCACACCGCCGCCACAGCGCCGCTGGCCCGTCTCTATCTGGCTCGCGGCGAAATACAACTCGCCCGGGCAGTGCTGGAGCAGGCACTCGGTTCGCTGCCCCTGCTGGATCGCTTGCCTCTGCTGCTGTTGCTGGTAGAAGTGCTGCTGGCATTGGGTGATATGGCTGCGGCTAAAACACCGCCGGAGGAGGTGACAAACCTGGCCCGCCAGACTCACAGCGATTTTCTGCTGGCGCACGCCGAGCTTGTGCAGGGGCAAATCAAGTGGAGTATAGGCGAACCTGACGCCACAGCTTCTTTTCAATCCGTATTGGAGCGATTACGGCTTTATGAACAATCCCTCCTGGCCAGCCGCGCCCGGTTAGCTATGGCACGCGCCTTGAAGGACAGCGACTGGGCGGGTGCGATCACCTGGGCACGAGCAGCGCTCGCCTCTTTTGAACGGATTGGGGCCACGCATGAGGCTGCCGAAGCAGCGCACTTGCTGCGGCAATTGGGTGTGTCCAGACGGGTCGGTCAGCGACAGCCTGATCTGCTAACCCAACGAGAGGCCGAAGTTTTATCGCTGGTGGCCCAGGGTTGACTAATCGCGAGATCGCAGAACGACTGGTGATCAGCGCTAAAACGGTGGAACATCACGTTAGCCAGATTCTAGGCAAATTGGGCTTGCGGAGCCGGGCTGAAGCCGCCGCTTTCGCTGCTCGTGGCGAAATATAGGTCATTGCCAAAAATAGGGAAGGTAAATAGGGGACATCCCTGATGCGCCTACGATTCAAGCTGTCTATAATTGTTGCAGATTTCAAAAATACTCTAAACAGGGGGAACTGCAATGATACAGGAACAGCAATTAACGGCGTCTATCTTAGAAGCCCAACAGGGGCGAGCGCTTTGGCATTTTAATGCGCTGCTCATTTTTAAGGCTCTGGGGGCGGAAACCAACGGTCAATTCTGGGCCTTGGAAGGGTTAGCCGACCAGCATATGGCCGTCCCTTTACATGCCCATAGCCGAGAAGACGAAATCTGGTATGTGCTTGAAGGGGAGATTGCTTTCACCATCGGCGATAAGACCCAGATTGGCGGGCCGGGCTGCTTTGTCTATATTCCGCGCCATGTACCGCATACCTTTCAAATTCGGTCAGCGACAGCCCGTTGGTTTGGCATTGGAACGCCAGCAGGCCTCGATGAGTGGTTTTTCGAGACCGGGGAACCAGCCCAATCGCTCAAGCTCCCGCCGCCGCCCATCAGCCCGCCCGATGTTGAGGCTATTATTGCCAGCCTGAGAGCGTATGGCACCGAGACGCTTGGGCCGCCCCCTGGAGTCTAACCCTTTGCCCCGGCTAAATTGTGAACTGCCACAAAGGACAGGGGTCATGAAAGGGGTTATTCACTCGGGCTAAACCGGCTCATCGGTTTTTAATATCTCTGCCTGGATTTGTTCAAAGTTGGATCTCCAGGCTATAAGCGCCTTGTCTAACTCAAGCTTAAGCCCCTCCCAGCCGATCTCGCTGGCCCGCTGTAGCTGCTGTAATTTTCGTTGGATCTCTTCCAGGCTGCGCGTTAGTTCTTTGAAATGCTGCTCGTAATCGGTGTTGGCTGTCGTCGTCGGTTTGTCAAGCCTGGCTTTTAACTGCCCAATTTGAGCCTGCCAATCGGCCAGATGAGCTTTAACTGTACTTTGGTATTGTTCTTTTTCTGTCACCTTTAGGGTTTCCTTATGTTTAGCTTGCTTCATAAGAGTTTAACACCTTTAGGGGTGGGCCGCCTATACCCTGTTGGATGATTGGAGAAATAAAAAAGAGCTATGTTCTATAGCTCTTTGGGGCAGTTTATTTTTGTATTTCCCACTTGAGAGGGGTTTGCTCTCTCGGCTTACCTGCGCAATATGGAACCTGCCTTTATCGGTTTGTAACTCCTCCGATGGAGGCAGCAGGGTCCCAGTTGGGCTAACGCGGCCTGGTGTGTAGATGTCCCGTAACCTTTGTGACGTTCAAAGGCATAGCCGGGATATTGCCGGCTAAATTGGACCATTAAACGGTCGCGTGTCACCTTGGCCACCACCGAGGCTGCCGCGACGCTGAGCGAAATTTGATCGGCTTTGGGGAAGGCATCCTGAGGCAGATTGACGGCGGGCAGCCGCACATGGTCAAGCAGGAGGTAGTCCGGGGTGAAGCTGAGTTCGGTCAGGGCTTGCTGCATGGCCTGGCGGGTCGCTTCGAGCACATTGACCTCGTCTACCACTTCGGCCGGGGCCAATCCCACGCCAACAGCCAACGCCGTTTGCCGGATCAACTCAAAAAATTGGTCGCGTTGAGTAGAGGTCAATCTTTTGGAGTCATCCAAACCGGCCAAAAGTTCGGCCAGATCAGGCCGGTCCAGCGGCAAAATCACCGCCGCCGCCGCCACTGGCCCGGCCCACGCCCCCCGACCCGCTTCATCCAATCCAGCTATAAAACGAAAACCCTGCTCGCGCAGGGCTAGTTCTTTGTGCAAATGGGGCAAAACCGGAACCAAAGAAGAGAGGGCGGAAGATCGAAGATCGAAAGTCATATTTCTATCTTCCATCTACCATCCTCTATTTTCTGTTTTACCGGGACAGACGTTTTTCTTTCAAGCGGGCCGACTTACCACTGAGGGAGCGCAGATAGTAGAGCTTGGCCCGGCGCACTTTGGCGTGGCGGAGCACTTCGATTTTTTCGATGCGCGGCGAGAAATAGAGGAAAGTGCGTTCTACCCCAATCCCGTGGGCAGCAATGCGACGAACGGTGAAGAATTTGTTCATCCCCCCGCCCCGAATCGCCACGACAATGCCCTGAAAGACCTGGATACGTTCGCGGTTGCCTTCGACAATGCGGACGTGGACGTTAACCGTGTCGCCGGGGCGCAGTTGGGGTCGCTCGTCCTTGATTTTTTGGGTGGCCTGATACTCGATTGCCTGAATTAAGTCAACTGCATGAGCCATTGTGTCATACCTCGTTTAAGCAGAGAAGAGCGACCAGGCCGTAAAACGTAATGCGTAAAACGTAATGTCTCAGAAATAAACCATTACGCCTTACGTTTTATACCGCCAGGGTATCCTTGCGGGACGTTTTATAGGCTGAAAGCGATTTTCTCTGGCTAGAATTATTTCAAATCAAATAAGGTTCTACAAAAAAAGTGCTGGCGGTGTCGCCAGTCACGAAGGAGGATTATAGCATAAGGCTTCGGAGTCAGGCAAATTGGAACTTAAAATTCCAGCATTAACCTCAATCGTAGTCCGGGAATTTCCAAGATTTGAATCAGCCAAATCGTGTTGCGTCTTGCGTGTTCCGTCCGCTTCGCGTCACGCAAGACGCAATACGGGTTGAATAACTATTTTCTTGCAACTACCTCAACCTACTTCGGTATTTTAACCAGAGCTTCATAGGCCGAAGTATAGTAGATGCTAAAGTAACCCAATTCTGTAACCGGCGTGGTCAGGCTGTAATCCAAATTCCACAAGATCATGGGGCCGACCCAGCCCTGTTTTTTCCCCCACTGGTAAGCCTCAACCAGCCACTTGGCCCGTTCTACCGGGGTATTATCCAGGGCAAAAGTATAACCGGGTTGGGGACTGTCCCCGACCGCCCAACCAAATTCGGTAATCGCTACGGCCTTGTCGCCATCGTCATTGGCAACCATCACTTCCCGATAAGCTTCCAGCGTGCCCAAGAAACACCAACTGTGGTGGCGAGTAGTGAATGGTTCGAGAAAGGAAGTGGCTCCGGCTTCTGCGGCAGTGACAGTACGCCAATCGGCCAGGGCAGGGCAGTTGTAGCCAGCAGGATGCGCGCCCAAAGCATCGAAATAACCTTTGACACCGTTGGCGTACATCTGGTTGAGATATTCCACATCGTCAATTGCCATGTCCGCCACATTGCCTGCCGGAGTCAACCCTCCGCTGATGATCAGCATTTCTGGGTTGGCGGCTTTGATGGCCGGATAAGCCTGCTGCAAAAGTTTAACATAATCAATAGGGTTCATCCGCCCCTGGCCCCCGGCTTTGTACCACATATTTTGCTCGTCCCAAATTTCAATCGCCTGCACTTTACCCTGATACCGTTGGGCTACTTTCGCCACAAAACTGGCATAATAAGCCGGGTCCGAGGCAGGCCCCTCGACGTTTCGATCATCATCAGCCGGACGCGCCCAGTCGGGAGCCTTGACGATGTTCAACATCACTTTGATATTTTTGGCCGCATAGGCATTAATCACCTGATCCCAGGTGGTCCAGTCGTAATTGCCCGCTGTGGGTTCAACAATTTTCCAGGGCATTTGAAATTTGACCCACTCGAACCCCAGCTCTTGAATGGCAGGAATATTGAGTTCGGCATCCCCATTGGGGTCGGCTTGAATACCGTAGCCAAAAGCACCTGCCTGTAGCTGCGCCAACAAAAAGCTGCTATCTGGGACTGAACCATTTTCATTCTGCACGAGCAAACGCTCGCCGGTGGTGCTGTTGTACAGCCCAATTCTTAAATTATATTTCCCGGCAGGCAGGTTTTTGGTAGTCAAGGTGTGGTGTTCATCTTCGATGAGCTGCCCCGGCGACCACCGGCTGGTGGGGAATTTGCCTTGCGTCGGCGAGCTGTCCTCCTGAGCCAAGATCATTCCGTTGGCATCGGTCAGGTGAATAAAGATAGTATAATCGTTAGTCACCTCTTGTAAACTGTGCCAGTAGAGGGTCAGGTCAATTGTGTCTTGAGAGGTAAGAGCATCCTGCTGCAATTTGTAGCCGACGAGTTCGATTTCAGTATTAAAAACGGCTGACACCGGCACAGCACCGGCGGGTAATTCGGGTGCAACACCCTCAACAATCATCCCTTGCGCAATCACCTGACCCGGCACAATATCGGTTCTGGCAATTTTGCCCAGGGCATCGGCTTCGGTGGCGATAAAACCTGCCGGAAGGTTACGGGTAGGCCAACTACGATGCCCAATCGAGCCGGGAACAAATTCCGACCCCGGCTGATTGGCTGCAAGGCCACCACCACCGTCGTAGTTTCAGCCTTGTTGGCTTCGGCATCCGGTAAATTCACCCCTTCTGAGGGCACAACCTGTTGAAGTTCCTGAGTGATTGGTAAGCCTATATTCGGCCAGACAGCCAAAGCAATGGCGCTGATAACAATCACCAAACTGATCATAGTCGCAAAGACAAATCCTTTAGTCACAGTTTTCCTCCAGGTGTAACGCATATTTTTAACATCGTTTTTGATTTCAGTCAGCAGGGAAGGCGACTCCCACACCGTCAAAGCACTATCTTTGGCTGGTGTACCGTCGCGTGAGGAATCAGCCCCTAATTGGGTCTGAAACCGCTTGAGGGCCAGCATTGCCAACGAAGGCGCAGCAGGCGTCAAGGCAGCCAAAGCCTGGTTGACCTGCTCCCTGGTCTGATCCAGTTGAGCCAGCATCGTCTGTGCTTCCGGCGCGTTAGCCAGCCATCGCTCCACCTGCTCACGCTCCGGCGCTGCAAGCTCCCCATCCAGATAAGCTCTTAACAAACCTTCATCTACGCGCATCGTTTACTTCTCCTCGCCAAAAACCAGCCGATACTTTTCCCGAAACGCCCGCTCCGCCCGCGTCAGCAGTGAACCAATCGAACCGGGGGCGACCTCCAGCGCCGCCGCTAGTTCGGCATACGACAAGCCGGTGTGACGCAGCAACAACAGCTTGGCCTCACGGGGTTTTAATTGCAGCAAAATCCGGCGGACCGCGTCTGGGTGTCGTGGCTTTCGGCTACTTGGGCCGGGTCGGCCAAAGCGGCACTGAACGGCCATAGGCGAGCGAACTGCTCCTGCCAGGCCACACGGCGCTTTTGGCGGCGCAGGGCGTTGTAACCCTCGTTGAGGGCCACTCGATAGAGCCAGCCGGACACGTTGGTTTCATCCCCGTCCAGCCGCAGCCGTTCCGGGGCGTGGTACAGCTTGAGAAAGGCTTGCTGGGCCATATCTTCGGCATCGGCTTTGTTGCCCAACAGGGCGAAGAGGGCCGCGTAAACCCGCTCATAGTGGCGCAAGAACAACGTCTCAAAGGAGGCGTCATCCCCAGCCTGGACTCCGATTAATAGTTTAGTGTCGGAAAGCGCTGTCTGATCAGACAAGATTCTCCCTGCTTTCTGGATATAAAACACCGCCGGGAGGAAAAATAGGACAAAACGTGTTGCGTGATATGTGTTGCGTGATGCGCGAATTTTACGCACTACGCACTACGGACCACGCACCTTTAGGCAGTTTCATCTTCTGAGGAATTTTGGGTAAGAGCAGCCAAATACTTCCGATCCGCCTCGCTTAACTCGGCTTCGGCCAGCAGATCGGGGCGGCGGGCCAGGGTGCGGGCCAGCGATTGCTGCCGCCGCCATTGGGTCAATTTGGCGTGGTGACCGGAGAGGAGAATAGCGGGGATGCCTTGACCGCGAAATTCGGCAGGGCGGGTGTAGTGGGGGTATTCGAGCAGGGCGGCGGAGTGGGAATCGTTGGCCGTAGCGGCGGGGTCGCCCAGCACGCCGGGGATCAGGCGGGTCAGGGCGTCCACCAGGACCATCGCCGCAATTTCTCCGCCGGAGAGCACATAATCGCCAATGGACAGCTCATCGGTGACCAAAAATTGAATGACCCGCTCGTCCACGCCCTCGTAGCGGCCGCACAGCAGCAGCAGCCGCTCCTGAGCAGCCAATTCACGGGCAACGGCCTGCTTGAGCAGGCGGCCCTGGGGGGTCAGCAAAATAATGGGCGGATACCCCTGCTGCAACAGCGAGCGATAGCCCTCAGCAGGAATCTCGATGCCCAGAATCGCCTCGACCGCGTTAAAAATCGGCTCCGGCTTCATAATCATGCCGCCGCCGCCGCCGTAGGGGGTATCGTCGGTGACGCGATGTTTGCCCGGCGCGTAATCGCGGATATTGTGCAGCACAATCTCCACGTGGCCCATCTCGCGGGCGCGGCCAATAATGGTGGCGTCGAAAACGCCGGCAAACATTTCGGGGAAAAGGGTGAGAATATCAAAACGCATAAGTGACCGCCGACCACCGACGGCTGACCGCCGCTAACAATTGAGGGCGGTCGGTGGTCGGTGGTCATTTTACCATGAAACTATTGTCTGCCCAATTGGAGAATCAGCCCTGCCATAAGTTCACAAAGCGCGGGCTTTGTGGTAAAATCTAGGTTATACCCTGGATAAAGCTTTTCCTCCCCCTGACAGCTTCACCCATAATTGGATTGCAATCTAACATAAGCTATGCTAAACTAGGAACACCTTCGGGGACAAGAACAAGGCCATGAGCAATCAGCAACCTGCCAATATTACCAATAATTTGCGTTTAGGGATCGAGGCGGCCCGCACGGGTCGTGAAAATGAGGCCAGAACTCACTTTATCGCGGTGCTCAAGCAAGACCCCAACAACATTCCGGCCATGCTCTGGTTAGCTTTTGTCCTGCCGGCCCCGCAGGATACCATTCGCCTGCTCAAGCGCGTCCTGGCCCTTGACCCGAACAACGAGCGGGCTAAAGCCGGTATCCGCTGGGCCAGAGTTCGTCTGGGCCTGCCGCCGGAGCAAAGTGAACCCGCCGAACCCGAAACTCCCGCCCCCGCCGCACAAGAAGCTGACGCCGCCCCCCCCGAAGAGAGCGGTGAGGATTCCATCCG
>JAAUSP010000087.1 GCA_012032575.1 Anaerolineales bacterium
GAGCCAGAACCTCGCGGAGGGCGCTGGCCCCGGAAACGCCGGTCAATACGGCGCTGATGTCGCGCTCGTTGTCCAGCAGAGCGGTCACGCGGGTGCCAATTTGGCTCATCACTTCCTCGTCAATGCCGGAGGGACGCTGGTCTACAATCAGCAAGGTGACGTTGTATTTACGCAGTTCGCGGGCAATCGTGCCAAAAATGGTCTGGCGGGCAATCTGGGGGTCGAGGAATTTGTGGGCTTCTTCGATCACAATCATCAGTTGGGGTGGCTCTTTGGCTTTGTCACCCAGGGCGCTCTCGACCCGCTCGATGTACATCTGGTGGATGCGGCGGGTCAGGTAGTTGGCGACCAAAATATAGGCTTCCAGCGAGTTGCCGTAGCGGCCAAATTCCAGCACCACGTTGAGGCCCCGGTCCAGATATTCGATAATAGCCTGGGCTGAGTCGCCTTTCCAACTATCGCGCAGAAAGTCAAAGCGGGTCAGCCGCTCCAGGCGGCGGATAAGCGCATCCACGCTGGAACGATTGATGGCCGTATTTTCAGTCAGGGCCTCAAGGTCGGCCTTGTTGTTGGGGTCGAGTAGCCGTTTGATCCAGCCCCGATCCCAGTAACGCCGCAGGGTGTAAGCCGCGCCAATCATCTGGTCGCTCAAATCCAGGGTAGTGCGCAACATCTCCAAATCTTCAGGCTGAATGTCCGACCAATCCAGCACCACCACAAAATCGGGGCGAACCCGGCGGCGGCGGCTCGACTCTTCGTCGAGGGTAAAAATAGCTACCTGCTGCGGGAAAAGCTGCTTAAGACCCTTAACCGAGGTGCGGTTTTCGGTCTGGACTTCCCAGCCGTAATCGTTATGCATGTCAAAAATGAGGCTGACGGCGGCGTTGCGCTGAATGACGCCGGCCAGCAGCAGCCGGGTGAGAAAGCTTTTGCCGGTGCCGCTTTTGCCAAACACGCCCACACTGCGCTCGACCATGCGCTGCAAATCCAGGTTAACCCGCACATCTTCCATATCCAGCGGCTCGCCGACGTGAAAATGCTGCTCGTCCTCCTGGCCGAAAACCATGTTGACATCTTCTTCGGTGGCCAGGCGTACTTTGGAGAAGTGGCCGGGAATGGTTTTGACCGGACGAGGCTGGTCGGCGCTTTTATCCAGCACCAGCATCGGCGCGACGTGAATCCGGCCAAACACGCTGGCGCCCACATACACCTCGCGCAGAAATTCATCATCCACATCCGGCGGCGTTTTTTCGATTTGGGGGTTGGTGTTGTCGAGAACGACGTCGGTAATCATGCCAAAGAATTTGAGCTTGGCCCCTTCGATGGTGATGTAGCGGCCCACGGCCATTTCTTCCACCGGGGCATTGGAAGCCAGCTTGACTTCCAACCCTTTGCTGAGCGAACCACTGATGACCATGCCCAACTCGCGGGTGGGCCGGGATAAAAACAAATCCAGTTCGCTGATAGGTTCATTCGCCATAACGATTTTCCTTAAATTGCGCTTTCTATTTTATAATGCGCCAGTGTATTGCCGTGTAAAAACTGGAAGACTGGAAGGCTGGAAGGTTGGGTAAAAAACCAACCTTCCAACCTTCCAACCTTCCAACTTCCAGGATACCTTATGAATTACGATCTTAGCCCTTCCGTCGAGCGAATTCTCAATCACGCCGTCGAGTTTATTCCCAACCTGGTGGTCGCCATTATTATTTTTCTGGCTACCTTGTGGGTCAGCCGGCTGGGGTCTAACCTGGTGCAGGCTGCCCTCAAACGCCGCCAGGCCAATGCCGAGGTCACGCTGCTGCTGACACGGGTGAGCCAGTGGACGATCATCATTTTGGGTCATCTGGGCACTGGCGCAGGTAAATTTTGATGTCACCGGCTTTGTGGCCGGGCTGGGTATCGTCGGCTTTACGGTTGGCTTTGCCCTGCAAGATATTGCCCAGAATTTTATCGCCGGCATTCTCCTGCTGATCCAGCAACCTTTCAGCATTGGCGATTCGGTCGAGGTCAACGGTTATGGTGGGGTAGTGACCAACATCGAGATTCGCTCGACCACGGTGCGCACCTGGGATGGGCTGCTGGTTATTATCCCCAATGCCGACGTTTATGGCAACCCCATCACCAATTATTCCAAAATTGACCAGCGCCGCATCAGTATTATCGTCGGCGTTGCCTATGAGTCCGACCTGCATAAAGTGGACGAGACGCTGCTGGCAGTAGCGGCGGGACTGCCCGGCGTTAAAAAAGACCCTGCTCCCCAGGTGGTTTTTAATGAATTCGGCGATCCGGCTATCAAAGCGACCCTTTACTTCTGGATTGACGTCAGCGAAACCAGCTATTTTACTGCTCTGGATGCCGCCGTCAAACGGATCAAAGCTGCCTTTGAGCAAGAAGGTATTAATATTCCCACCAGTGTGCAGCCGATTTATGTCCAACAGGTCGCAGAGTCGCAGAGTCGCAAGTAGCAAATCTGCGACCTTGCGACCCTGTTACTCTGCCATCTCCCACACCCTCAAATTATCAAAACTGATGTGCGCCCCGGCTTCGTCGTAAGTGCCGGCCAGCAGTCCGATGTCGCCTTCACTGAATTCGGAGTCAATGGCGGCATCCACCAATTCGTCGTTGATGTACAGCGCGAAATCCCGGCCCACCGCTTCGACCCGCAACAGGTTGGCGGCCTGGCCCAAATTAATCGCCGCGCTTTCGCGCCAGGGGATGATGCTGAAAAACTGCCCCTCCACTGATTTGCTAAAGGTGTAATAGCCGTCGCCGCTGATTTCAAAGCTGTAGAAGTTGTCATCATCTTGATAGCGCAAGATCAGGCCATAATTGTTGTTGTCGGGGCCAGCCACCTGATAAGTTTCAACTTCGACTACGGCATCGGTAAAGTTCTTGCCGGCCACCGACCAAAAACTATAGTCTGCCGATTCGACCACAATAAAATACTGCTCGTCTTCGTAACCCTTGCGGTGGTCGCCGTCGGCAAACACCTCCAGCTTTGGCCGCTAAAATCCTCTTCGAGGGCCAAATCTTCCTGTGAGGCAGGCCGCTCGACCGGCTCATATTCGGCGATGGGAGTTAGTTCAGAGGTAGTTTCAGGAATGAGGGTAGGGGTGGGTCTGAGCGCGTCGCTCAGGCCAAAGCCGAGGCCGAGGCCGCCGGCAAAGGCCAAACCGCCGCAGAGAAAAAAGGCGAGGATGGTAATGAGAATGACTCTAGTTTGTGGGATTCCTCCCTGCGGTCGGAATGACATGGCAGGCTAATCCACCACCGACCCATCCGGCATGATCGCAAATTCAAGATCAGCGCCTTCGAGGTTAGCTCCCTCGATATTCGCCCCGGTCAGGTTGGCTTCGCGGATAATAGCGCCGCTGAGACTGGCTCCGGCGAGATTGGCCCGGCTCAGGTTGGCCTCGCTGAGATTGGCTCCGCTCAAATTCGCGCCGCTGAGATTGGCCCGGCTCAAATTCGATTCGCTGAAGTTGGCTCCCGTTAAATTCGCCTGACTTAAATTTGCCCCTTCGAGATTGGCCCGGCTCAGGTCTGTCTCAATCAGTTGGGCTTCGGTCAAATCCGCGCCGCTGAGATTGGTCCCACTCAAAACAGCATAGCTCAAATCGGCCCGGCTCAGGCGGGTTTCGGCCAGCGCGGCGTAATTCATATCAGCCCAGCGCAGATTGGCCCCACTCAAATTGGCCCGGCTCAAATCAGCCCGCAGCAAATGAGCCTTTTCCAGATTGGCCCCGGCCAGATCAGCCTCGCTGAGGTCGTTACTCGCCAGCCACAATGGCCGGCGATCACTTTGAATCAATTGGCGGAGTTGTTCAGGTGTATATTGCATGGCAGAGTCGCAGGGTAGCAAGGTAGCAGGATAGCAAGGAGAATCTGCTACCCTGCTACCTTGCTACCTTGTATTCACGGTTTTATCCTTCTCAATATCCCATCCAGCCGCACCAGATCGAAGCTGAGCAGGCGGGCCAGTTCGCGTCCGGCGTCGAGCAGGAATTGGCGGCGGGTTTCAGTGGGATATGCGGCAGCGACTCGAAGTAAGTTGGCAACAACTAATTCATCCGTAGGAATTTGGGGAGCATTAAGAATTAGTCGCAGGTAGTCAAATTTGAACTTGGCATTATTGCTGTTAGAGTTTGCATTAGTGAAAGTTTGAATGTCAGTGTTGTTACACAAAATTAGAGAATCCAGACTAATTGGAGGTTGTGGAGGGAGACCTTGAACTATTTCTTTCGCTCGTTGGTAGCCAACGGCTAGTACACCTATCTCAACAGGAACAAGCCGATTTTCCCGCTGATCTTTTGTTATTTCTTCCTCAATGTCCCCTGCCAGAATTAATTGGCGTACTACCGGATCATCGCGTACCTGTACATCGTAAATGACCCCAAAAACTATCATACCATCGGGTAGTAACACTTTTACCAAATCCCCAAAATTGGGAACACTGGTGTCAGGCTTGATTTCGCGAGGGGGTACACGACAACCCACAGCAAATCCAATAGTGCTGGCCCTTAAAACCCATCCCACAGGAAATGTAGTAGTCATAAGCGAAAACTTTCTCGACCTGTTAACAGGTTTTTATTGTATTGCTTAGAAGATAAAGTTGGGTTTACACCTTTTCGACGCATTTCTACCGCTAACATTGTTTCAAAAGCTTCTCGTTCTTCTCCTGAGATAATTGCCAGTTCGTGAGCACGAGCCAATACATAAGGATAGCCACCTGTTAAATTAGCTTGTCGCAAAATAGTGGCATGTACTATGTCGAGGATTTGGCGATCAGTAACAAGCCAAGCAGGAATCTCAATACGGACCAGGTTTGGTACAACAGGGTTTAGGCTTACATTGAGATAGAAAAGTGAATCCCATGTCCGGCATACTCATACTTCTCGATGCCTTTTGCTTTGAAGGCAAAGATAGCACTGCGTTGACCCGGTTTTAAGAAATCAAACAGGTCAGTATCGGTTAAATGACGAAATGGTTTCTGGCGGAGTGCTTCTTCCGTAATTGCTTCTGGTTCCAACGAGGCCAGATGCATAAGGGAAATGACAAATGTGCTGCGGGGACGATCAATATAGCCAGCTATAGCAGCCTTAACATCCCGCAAGCGGTTGAGCATTTCAATATAATCATCCTGGCATTTTTGTTGTTGTTCAAAAGGTAAATCTATAACCCGCAAGGTCAGCCTGCCATCAATTAGGGTAACAAGAGGTTCAGACTGATTCTTTTCATATTGTGTGGCTAAATCAGTCAGAATTTCTAATTCGGCTAAATCGCGTTTAACATTAACCTCGCCTGATGAAATAAGTTGGTCACGTTCATCAGAAATATCTTCTAATTCATAAAAAAGTGTGGGGCGTTTATGGATTTCTGGCTTTAAGCTTGAGCCATGACGATAAACAATACTTCCCACATTGATCAGAAAGTAAGTAAGGAAGGCGTGCCGGTCGGGCAGAATTTGCGAGCCGTCGCTGGCGATGACGGTAATTTGCTCCGGGCAGGGCGGCAGCGGATAAGCCTGGGCCAGCGCCTCTGAGGTTGGGGCGGCCCCCACCCAATCGAAGCGCTGCTTGGTCTGGACTTTTTCGGCGCGGGTGATCCGGTCGGCCAGGGCGGTGAATTCGGTGGAGAACTGTTGGAGGATTTGGCGCGCCTCGGCCGCTGCTTCCCGGTGAGCGGTTATTTGCCTGTCCAGATTTTGCCCCATCGCTTTGACCTGGGGCGCGACCTGGTTGAGTTCAAGCGTCATTTCAATCCCCCATTAATCATTGACATTGCCAGGATTTTGGTAAACCAGGCAAATCTTCTGCCCAAAAAACCACGTCGTTTGGGTTCCGAAGGGGTCTCAGTTTGAGGGCTGGTTGGCGGGTCCTCCTGGGCAAAATAAAGTAATTGAGCGGAGGGGTTATTTTCCTCATCGTAATCAATCCGCGCGTAAGGCAGGCGCAGCTTCAGATTAGTGATGGGCCGGTCGCTGGTAAATAAGTCCTGCCAGATTTCGGGCGAGGCGTTGGACAGGTCGGGCAGCCAGCAGCCGGTATTGAGATAAACGCCCCCGTTTTCAAGTATTTCCTGGGCGGGACAGTGGGTGTGTCCAAACAAGACCACCCTGGCCCCCTGTTGGCGGGCAATTTCTTCGGCAGCGCGGCGCAGGGCGACCTGCTGCTGTTTCTGGTCAGCCTGACCTATTTCCAGGGAATCAGCGGTAATTTCGACGGATGAAGCGTACGTATCGCGACCAATGGCGGTCGCATCGTGCAGATAGGTGTGCATCTGATGATGGAACTGGCGGCGAAAGTCCGGGTCGGCGCTGTAACGTTCAGCCAGGCCGCTTCGGGTTTCGCTGTTCTCTAAATTTTCCAGCCAGGGGTCATCGGTTAGCGTATTGTTGCCCAGCGTAAAATCGCTCAGCACCAGGGCCGGGGTGTGTCGAATAAAACGGGCCAACAGGCGGGCGGCAAAATCAAAATCTTTGGACAAAGCATACCAGATTAATGTAGTCATCGGTTTAACATAATCAAAAAACCAGTATTCACGGCCCAGGTCATTCACAACATCAATGGCAAAACGGGAGCCGGTTGGGTAATAAAGCTGGCTCAGGTCGGTATACAGGCGCGGGTCCAGAAAATCGTGATAACAGTTCATCTTTTCGGCCCGCTGGTGACCGTGCTCGACATAAATTTTTTCCCGGCTCACAAACTCCTCGGCAAAAAGCAACAGCGAAGAGCGCGTGCCGGAAGCGCCCAGAACCTCGCGCAGCCGGGCTTTCACCCCCGACCAATACAAATTAACATCATGGTTGCCCTTGATGATGGTGATGCGGCGCTGCGGCGCTTCAACCCGCATAAAATCCGACAGCGCGTCGAAAACTTCCGGATGACCGGCTACAATCAGGTTGAGCCGTTTCAGCGAAGCAGCCTCGGACGAATCGAGATAGAGTTCAGCGGGGTAGGTGGCGGTAGGGTCAAAGTCATCTACGGCGGGAATCTGGAGAAATTCAAACAAATCGCCGTTAATAATTAACTCGATTTCGCGTTGATCGCGGTCACTTTCTTGCCTGATTTGCTGCAAGAAATGCGCCAGTTTTTTGTCGGTTGCGAACTCTTCCAGATAGGTGCGTTCTCGAGGCTCCGCCCCCAGGTGCAAATCTGAAAGAACAAACTTCAATTTGCGCCCCACCTCAGTTTGCCTCTTCATCATAATGGATTGAACTATTATACCATATACAAAATTGGGTTGACAATTGACCCGCAAGGCGTAATATAATAGTGGAGTTTCGTTGTTTGTTAGGAATCACGGAGATTATACTGGAGATTAGAGATTGGAGATTCATGCTAATAATAATCTCTAATCTCTCCATGAGTTGGAGCCGCCGATGCCTTTAACCCTTGAACAGAGTTACGGTCTGAATCCCATTCAGTTAGCCCAGATTCAGCAATTGGAAAGCGTTTGTAATCAATTTGAAGCCTTAACCATGAAGCTGAATTGGATAACGCTGCGTGACCGGCCTCGGGATCAGGGCAATGATTTTCTGGCTTACGCGGATGAGCAATTGGTGGGTTATCTGGCTCTGTACGGCTTTAACCAACGCGAAGCCGAAATCAGCGGCATGACCCATCCGGCCTATCGCCGCCGGGGCATTTTTAAACAGTTGGTGGCCCTGGCCAGCACCGAACTTAAAGCCCGCACTATCCCCGACATGCTCTTTATTTGTGAGCAGCAGTCAACCGCCGGAAAAACCAGCCTGCAAGCCCTGGCGGCCCGCTATGAATTTTCTGAATATAAAATGCGCTGGCAGGAGCCGGCGGCTTTCGTTGCCGCTGCGCCGGTGCTCCAGCTTCAGCCAGCCGAGCCGGAAGATATTCCCGAACTGGTGAGCCTGGACGAACTATGCTTTGGCGTTTCCGCTGAAGCCGCGCAGAGTTGGCTGGCTCAGGATATGCTTGATCCGCAGCGGCGAGTCTGGTTGGTCACGCTTGGCCCGGCGAAGATTGGCAAAATTAATATCTGGCGCAGTGAAACCGAAACCTATATCTCCGGGTTCTGCATCCGTCCGGAGTATCGCGGCCAGGGCCACGGTAAAACAGTTCTGACCCGCCTCCTCGAACAGTTGGCCGCCGAGAACCATGCTCAGGTGGTGCTCGAAGTGGCCTGCGCAAATGAACATGCCCTGTCCTTGTATCAGCAGTGCGGGTTTCGCACCGTTACAGCCTACGATTACTATCGTTTACCTGTCTCATAAGGAGGCAGCATGGCGATTGCCGGATTTTACCTCAAAAGAATGGTGGGTCTCGGTTTACCGATTTTGCTTGTGGCCGCCTGCTCCGGCGACGGAGGGTTGTCCCTGCTTGCGCCGGGACCGGCAGCGACCGAGGAAGTTCAAGCCACGGCTACCACCTTGCCGCCCATCGGTGGTTCAGGCTCGACTATCATTGCCAATGCCCCGGACCCGGCCCCCAATAATGAGGCAGTCGTGGATACGGTCGAAGTTTTGCTGCTGGAGACTTTTCCGGTTCAGGCCAACGCCCGCGTGCGAGGTAAGTTTCCGGATGGCTGCGTCACCATCGAACGGATCAGCCAGGAACGCAGCGGTAACACCTTTGCGGCCACTATCTTCACCACCCGCCAGCCCGACGCCGGTTGCATCGCCCAGCTTCAAGCCTTTGAACAGGTGCTGCCGCTCGACGTTTCGGATTTAGCGCCGGGAACCTACACCGTCACCATTCGGGGGGCCAACAGCGTCAGCACCACTTTTCAATTGAGTGACGAAAACCCTGCCCCGGCGACGGCCACCCCGGAAATTTTTCCCTCCCCGACGGCCACCCCCTCGCCTCTGCCGGTCCCGGCCAACGGCTCAATTGGCGGGGTCGTCTGGGCCGACTTCTGCCGGCGGCTGGTCAATGGCGCTCCCTCCGCCGGCTGTATCCCTGATGGACAGGGCAATTATCGCGCCGACGGCACTTACAATAACGGTGAAGCCCGGATTGCGGGCGTACTGGTGGCGCTCAGCCGGGGCGGCTGCGCCAGCGCCAATGCAAATGCCCTGCAAACAACCACCGATGCAACCGGTTTTTATTCCTTTGGCAATCTGGAGCCGGGGCCGTACTGCGTCGCCATCGAGACCCGGGTGGAGCCAAATTTGTCCTTACTTTTACCCGGCGCGTGGACTTATCCTGCGCCCGGTATTGGCCGCACCGAAGTCATCCTGGGGGCCGGTGAAAACAAAAGTGCTGATTTTGGCTGGGATGACCAGTTTGACCAGACACCGCCCGGCCCGGCCGCCTGTGTTGACCAGGCCGCCTACGTGGCCGATGTGACCATCCCCGATAATACGCCCATAGCTCCCGGTGCGCCGTTTGTCAAAACCTGGCGAATCCGCAACATTGGAAGTTGTACCTGGGGGAGTGACTATGCCCTGGTTTTTACCGGCGGTGAGCCGATGGGCGGGCAAGGGCCAACCCCGCTGCCGCAGCCGGTTCAACCCGGCACTGAAATCGAGCTGTCGCTGGCGCTGGTGGGACCGTCCGCGCCGGGGGTATATCGGGGGGAGTGGAAATTACAGAATGGCAGCGAAAACTTGTTTGGCAGCCGGGGGAACTATCCGTTTTACGTGCAAATTTTGGTCGGCGGCGCAGTTACCCCGACCGCTCCGGCTGTCCTGAGCATCGGCGGGGTGGTTTGGGAGGATTTTTGCGCCCCGCCCGCACAAAACAACGCCCCCTCGGGAAACTGTATTCTGGCGGACGACGGCAGCGGAGTCTACCGGGCCGATGGGGTGTTTAACAATGGGGAACGGGGTCTGGCCGGGGTGCAGGTCAAACTAAGCGTGGGCGAGTGTCCCGGCAATAATTTTGTTTTTTCCACCGCCACCACCGGCCCTGACGGCAGGTATAGGTTCGATAATCTGCAAGCCGGCCCGCACTGCGTCTCGATTGACGCCCTGGCTGAGCCAAACGCCTCGCTCCTGCTCCCCGGCACCTGGACCTTCCCCGCTCCCGACACAGCCGGCACAACCGTCATCGCCGGCGCTGAAGGCAGCCAGGCAATTGATTTTGGCTGGGATTATCAGCTTCGCTGACGGCCGTCACAATTGCCGCACTTCTACCTGGGGCAGCAGCCGCTCGACATCGGGCCGGCGGCTGTCGGCAGTGCCCTCGGTGAGGACACAGGCTGCGCCTCCGGCAGCGGCCCAGCGCAGTGCTTCCGCCCAACTTTCGCCTAACGATAGCCGCCAGGCCAGCATGGCCGAGGCCGTATCGCCCGCGCCGGCAGTATTGACTGCCTGCTGGAGCGGCGCGGTCGCCAAAAATACTCCTTCCGGGCTGAGCGCCAAAATTCCCTCTTCGCCGCAGGTAATCACCAGCGCGCCAGCTTTTCTTCGCTCGTGTACCGTTTGAGCCAGGCTTTGCAGCTCGGCCAGACTGGCGGCGCTGAGGTTGAAGGTTCGTTCAAATTCCACCTGATTCATTTTAAGAATATCCGGCGGGGCCGCCAGGGTCGCCAGGATCGGCGGGCCGGAGGCGTCAATCAAAATGGGGACGTGGGCCGCCCGCGCCAGTTCGATCATGGTCTGATAGAACGTGTCCGGCAGGCCGGGAGCCAGCGAACCGGCGGCAATCAGCCAGTCGGCCTGGGGCAGATAGGTTTGGCAGCGTTCGATAAGCTGGGCGAGACCGGCGGGGGGAATAGACAGCGTCCCCGCTGTGACCAGACTGGTACGGTGATGCTTTGTTTCCAGCAGCACGTGGACAATCCGGGTGTCGCCTTCCAGCCAGATCAAATCGTGACGGATGCCATAATTGTCCAATAGCCGGGCCAAAAGTTCGCCGTGGGGGCCGGCCACAAAGGTGAGGGCCAGGGTATCTATTTCAAAAGTGCGCAGCGCCACCGAAGTATCGCAGCCTTTGCCGCCGACGCTGTGAATTGTACGGGTCGCTCTCATCGCCGTGCCTGGCTGGAACTCGTCAATAAAAATGACTCGATCCACCGCGGCGTTGGGTGTTACAGTCAGGATCATGGTTGATCTCCCTTGAGGAATGTTGAACAGGGCAATGATTTTTGATGCGTGATGCGTGATGCGTAAAAGTCAAGCGTCACGTAGCCCGCCAGCAATGTCATTGGGTTACCGAGCAGCATCCTGAGTAGGGGAGCGAAGCGACCCGTAGCGAAGGATGCTGCGCCCCCTGATTACCGACTTTGCTGCACTATACTATGGGTGGGCGGCTGTCGTCAACATGAGACGGGGAGGCGAAGAGGCGGGGAGTTTTTCGCCTCCTCGCCTCACATGTCCTCGCCTCCTCGCGTCAGCAAATAAACGAGTGCCCTTGCAAAAACTTTTAACATAAGGTATCATTGAATTATCTGCATGCCACCGCTGACAAAGTTCCCAATTGAGTTGCTTTCTGTAGCATTTATGCTATGATGAACTTCATATCTTTAATATAAGTTGAGGTTTACCCCCGGTGAAGGTTACAACTGAAGAATTAGAACGCTGTGAAACCTTGCTGACGGTCGAGCTTGAGCCGGACCAGCAGGAAAAAATGCTTAAAAAAGCAGCTCAACGTATTGCTCGTGAGGTTAAAATCCCCGGTTTCCGGCCGGGTAAAGCGCCTTACAATGTGATTGTGCGCCGCTTTGGGATCGAAGCTATCCAGAGTGAAGCCTTAGAACAATCAGTTGAAGATTTGGTCAAAGAGGGCATGGCCGATGTCAATATTACGCCCTTTGCTCAAATCCAGCTCGATGGCGTCGAGTGGACCCCGGCCCTGAAGATCAAAATCAGAATACCGACCCAGCCCGTGATTGAGTTGGGCGATTATCGCGATGTCCGCCTGGAAGCCAAAGCGGTTGAAGTGACCGAACAGGATGTCGAGGAGGCGCTGCAGCGATTGCAGGAGCAGCATGCCACCTGGGTTCCGGTGGAGCGCCCGGCTGAAATAGGCGATTTGATTTCGATGACCGTGACCGAGAAGGACGGCGATACGATTTTGTCCGATCGCCAGGCGGTCGAATATGAGTTAAAGCTGGTTGAAGACGATGATGACGACGATGATGACGACGACGATGACGACGACGATGATGATGAGATTGAGGACGATGAAGATTTAGACGAAGAAGACGAAGAAGACGAAGAAGACGATGATGATGATGATGACGAAGAAGACGAAGAAGACGAAGCCGATGATGATGACGAAGACGATGATGACGGAAAGCCCTGGCGACCTGATCTGACCACGCCGCTGTTGGGCCTGAGTGCCGGCGAGAGCCGGACGTTTACCCTCACTTATCCCGAAGATTTTCAGAATGAGCAGTATGCGGGCAAGGAGATCACCTTTGAGGTCGAAGCGAGCGGGGTCAAGGCCAAAGAACTCGACCCGCTGGATGATGAATTTGCCAAACAGGTGGGCGAGTACGAAACTCTGGACGCTTTGAAGGACAAAATCCGCGAGGATATCCGCCAGAGCCGCGAGCGGATGAATAACTTCGAGCTAGGCTCTCAGGCGTTGGACCAGATCATTGAAAGCGCCGAAAAAGTCGAATGGCCGGCTGCCCTCGAAGAAGAGCAGATAGACCACGAGATTGAGCACTACGAGCACCACCTCAAAGAAGCCAATCTGACCCTGGATGCCGCGCTGCGCGTCCAAAAGAAAACCAAAGAAGAACTGCGCGAAGACCTGCGCGGCAATGTCGTCAAGCAGTTGAAACGCAGCCTGGTTATGAGCAAAGTAGCCGAGCTGGAAAAGCTGGAAGTGAGCCAGATGGAAGTGTTGGAACATGCCAAGCTGATGGCCGATATGTATGGCGGCGGCGACCGCATGTGGCAGACCCTGCTGGCTTCGGAAGCGCGCCAGAATACGATCGTCAATGATTTGCTGTCCAGCAAAGTGGTAGTGCGCCTGGGCCTCATCGCCAGAGGTGAAGCGCCTGATCTCGATGCGGCGGAAACTTCCGCTGAGAGCGAGACCAGCGCAGAACCGGCTCCGGCGAGCGAAGAGGTCGAGGCAGAACCGGCTGCGGTGAGTGAAGAGGCCGAGGTAGAACCGGCTGCGGTAAGCGAAGCTGACGAGGCAGAACCGGCTGCTGACAGCAGCCCCGTGCCTATCAGCACGGCCGATGAGGCCGGTGAGGTCACCAGTGAGTCATCTGAGACAGTTACAAACAAGGTTTAATGGTAGTACGAAAGGAGTTTTAAACACAATGTTTTCCAATTTTCCCCAAGCCGTAATCCCGATGGTGATCGAAAGTACCGGGCGCGGTGAGCGGGCTTACGATATTTATTCGCTCCTGTTAAAAGAACGGATCATCTTCCTGGGAACGCCGATCAACGATCAGGTGGCTAACCTGATGGTGGCCCAGTTGCTTTTCCTGAACCGAGAAGACCCGGAGCGGGAAATCCAGATATACATTAACTGCCCCGGCGGCATTATCTATGCCGGTCTGGCCATTTACGATACCATGCAGCAGATTCAGGCCCCGATCAGCACCTTTGCGGTTGGGGTTACGGCCAGTATGGGCACAGTGCTGCTGGCGGCGGGGTCGCCGGGTCAGCGGTATGCGCTGCCTCACGCCACCATCCACATGCACCAGGCCGGCGGCGGGGCGCAGGGTTACACCACCGACGTGGAAATTCAGTACCGCGAAATGAAGCGCCAGCAGGATTTGCTGTTCAACATTATCAGCAAGCACACCCACCAGCCGGTCGAGCGTATTGCCGATGACTTTGAGCGGGATCGTTGGATGGATGCCCACATGGCCAAGGAATATGGTCTGGTAGACGACATTTTGGGCGAGCCGCCAACCGTCAGAATGGAAGATGACTCCAAAAAAGGCGATTCCAAAAAGGGCGATAATGTAAATGGTCAGTAGGTTCCGCTCCGACATTCAAATTTGCTCATTCTGCAAGCGGTCACAGGACGAGGTTAACCGGCTTATCGCCGGACCCGACCAGGTGTTCATCTGTGATGAGTGCGTGGACTTGTGCCGCGACATCCTGGAGGAAGATACCCCGGCCTCGCCGGAGGCCAAGTTTCAGCAAAACCGTATTCTTTCTCCCAAAGAAATTTATGAGCAGTTGAATGAATGGGTGGTGGGCCAGGATCGGGCCAAGAAAGTTCTGTCGGTAGCGGTTTACAACCATTACAAGCGGATCAATCGGCATAGCCATGCCGGCAAAAAAGAGTCCGAAGTAGAATTGCAAAAGAGTAATATTTTGCTGATTGGGCCAACAGGGTGCGGTAAAACTCTGTTGGCCCAAACTTTGGCCCGGATTCTGGATGTGCCGTTTTGCATTGTGGATGCCACGGCTCTGACCGAAGCCGGCTACGTGGGCGAGGATGTCGAAAATATCTTGCTGCGCCTGATCCAGGCGGCGGATTACGACATTACGCGGGCGCAGCAGGGCATTATCTATATTGACGAGATTGACAAAGCCGCCCGTAAATCGGGCGATAATCCTTCGATTACCCGCGATGTGTCCGGCGAGGGGGTGCAGCAGGCCCTGCTCAAGATCATCGAAGGGGTGCAGGCCAATGTGCCGCCGCAGGGCGGGCGCAAGCATCCGCACCAGGATTTTATCCAGATAGATACCTCTAACATTCTTTTTATATGTGGCGGGGCATTTGATAACCTGGATAAAAATGTCGAAGAGCGGCTGGGGGTCAAGGGCCGGATGGGTTTTACCCGCGAACAGGCCCGGCGCAAATTCGAGCAGCCGGCTCCGGTCAAGCCGCAAATTGGACACTTGCAGGAAGTGACAGCCCTCTCCAAAGAAGCCCAAACCATTGCCAAAGACGAAGAGACTGTTCAGTACACGGCGCAACTGTTAGCCCAGGTAACGCCCGACGATCTGTTGGCTTACGGCCTCATCCCCGAATTTGTGGGCCGGCTGCCGGTGATTGTCACCGTTGAGCCGCTGGGTCACGCCGCCCTGATGCAGATTTTGACCGGTCCGCGCAATGCGGTGGTCAAACAGTTCCAGCATCTTTTCGCCCTGGATGAGGTCGAACTGGTGTTTACCCCCGAAGCCCTCTCTATTGCCGCCGCTCTGGCCCTGAAGTACAAAACCGGGGCGCGTGGGCTGCGGGCCATCATCGAAGAAGCGCTGCTGGATGTGATGTACGAAATCCCCTCGCGCAAAGATATTCGCAAGTGTATTATTGGCGCGGCGGTTATTCGCCGTGATGCCCGGCCCGAATTGTACGACGAGTTTGGCCGGCCCATCGGCGTATCGCTGGATAAAGCGGCTTAACAGAGCAATCCCAACAGAAATGTTACTTCGGCCAGGGTTAACCCTGGCCTTTTTTATTATCGGTGAGGCGAGGACGCGAGGGGCGAGGAGGTGACTCGCCTCTTCCGAGGAGTATGTTCGATGAAACTTGTAACCTTGAAAGATCAACGCCTGGGCCGGGTGGAGGATGAGCGGATCATCCCCTTCGATTTTCCGGGTGGGATGCTCCCCGGCGACATCCACCTGACCGGCACCCCCGACGGCGTCGGCGTGCTCTCAAACAAGAACAATTATGATTTGTCTATGACTTGCGGTAAAATAAACTTAAGCCAGAATTAAGCCGCTTTTTTGGAATCATTATTCGGATGTATGCGGAGTTTGATGCGCCTCACCACGCGCCCCATTTTCATGCCTATTACCAAAATGAGGTGGCTGTTTACAGCATTGAGCCGGTGGATTTATTATCGGGAACACTACCAAAACGTCAACATCGTTTGGTTGAAGCGTGGGCTGAATTGCATCAGGTTGAATTATTGGCTGCTTGGCAACGGCTGCAAGCCAGTCAACCACCGTTGTCTATTGAGCCGCTCAAGTAAGGAGAGAAAAAAGTTGCATCCTATTTATCGGGTTCAAGCCTTTGAAATTGTTGCGCCCTATACCCTAAAAATATCCTTTGATGATGATACGACCCAGACGATAAATTTCGAGCCGATTTTAGCCGGAGAACTGTATAAACCTTTGCGAGATATAGCCTTATTTAATCAGGTACGGCTTGACCCCGAAGTACAAACCCTCGTCTGGCCCAACGGGGCGGATTTTGATCCAGAGACATTACACAATTGGCCGAAATATGTCGAAGCGTGGAAAGAACGCGCTCATCAATGGGAACTAACGTTTGTTTAAGACTATGGTCTTGGTTTCTCACCCCTCGTTCCTCCCCCACACCGGCCCCGGCAGAAACCCGTTCCTGCCTCCAGCCACGCCCAATCCGGCCCGGCCCAGCCGACTTGGTTAAAATCAATTTTTTCGGTTTCGGGATCGAACTGAACCCCTTCTGCTTCCAAAAGCTGTCGCTGTAATGCGCCGCCGTTGCTGCCGGCGCGCAGGCTGATTTTGCCCTGCCGGTTAATGACTCGCTGCCAGGGGACATCGGTATCGTGGGGCAGAGCGGCCATCGCATAGCCGACCATGCGGGCGGTACAACTGCCGACCATAGCGGCAAGCTGGCCGTAGGTGGCAACCCGGCCCGGCGGAATCAGGCGAGCCAGGGCGTAAATTCGCTCGTAAGTGGGGGCATTTTTAAGGGAGTTAGCAGACATGGGGCTGTATGTCAGAGATAATGGGGGATTTTGATGGGCTAAGCAGCTTTGGCTGCATGGGGCAGCAGTGCCGGACCAAGAGTAACTGCCCCACGCTGAAGCACCAGAAAGTTGTTGAGAGGTTTAGAGGTTAGTATTTGAAGTATTGTTTGATTACCTGTAGTGGGCAAGCCGGTTAACGGGTCTGCTACGCCTGAGGCGGCTATTTTGGTATAGTTATGAATTGCTAACCCTAGTGCCTCACCCGAACTAGGGTCAATCCGAAGGACAATATTTTCAGTCAATTGAATACCTTTGGCTGAGCGGGTCGGCTTAAACTCAATATAAAAAATATCGCTCTCATCATCATAATTTTTCTTCACTTTAGTTGTGGTCATTAATATACCTCACAATTCTTCAACTAAATATGCGGTTAAAACAAAGTTATTGGGCACGATCTCATCTTTTTCACTTAAGCGAAATCCAAATTTGACCACTACCACAACATAATTATTGTCACCGGGCAGATCATCAAAGGGGTGATAGTAACGATATTTGTTAGGGCTGAGAGCTTCTTGGTGTCGTCTTCCTTCTGTGATGGTATTCAGAACTTTTTCAATTAATGCTTCACTCATCCAGTCATGGTCAAGAGCATGCTGCCATCGTTCCTCGGTCATGTAGATTTCGTGACCAAAACGATCATGCACAATCCATTTCATAGCTTCATGGTATCATTTACTTGTCTATTCGTCCAGTTTTATCCGAATAGAATCATGGTTCCTGGATTACATCTTCAATCGGCAGGATTTTGAAGCTTTTGTACATGGGGTTGAACCACTGCAATGCGCCCTGATAATACTCGGCGGAGGATGAGAAAATTACCTGGTACAGCTTGTCCTCGCTGACGGCGGTGATGATCGAGCCGGCTTTGGTCGTCCCGTCGGCGGCGGTGTAGAGGAAATCGAGGGTCGCGCCGTCGGTCATCTGGTCGAGTTGGAATTTTTCGGCGGGTAGGGTTTGGACCTGCTGGTAATCTTTCTGCAACTGATCGGCGTATTTTTGAGCCGCTTTCTGGGCCGCCTCGGCGTTGTCTTTGGCCGTTGGCGCAGCGGCGATGCTGGCCTCAAATACCAGGTCGGTTTCGGGCATGCCGACTGCCACCGAGGTTTCGTCCTGCCGCAGAATCTCCCAATCGTCGGGGTAGAAAAAGCCAAAGGTGCTGTTGAGGGGACCGGCCAAAACCCATTCGGGCGGCTCGTCGGTGGGAGGGGTGGTGGTGGCCGGAGTGGTATCGAGGATGGTGAACGTCTCGGCCAGGTGATGCAGCCCGTCCTGTGAAATTTGCCATTGGGTTTCAGTGGCGCTCAAGTACAGCACAAAACGAACGTCCCTTTTTGGGAGACATGCACCTCGCTAATGGCCTGGCCCAGGTTGGGGTCTTTGGAGGAGAATTGAGCCACAATTGTGCCGTCAGCTTGCTGCTCCTGGCTGATGGGGGCGAAATCGGCATCCTGATCCACAAAATTCTTGGCGACAAATGTGACCAGATACTGGTTCAAATCTTTTTCCGAATAGACCTGACCGGCATCGTTGAAGAAAACACTGTACCCGGCGGCATCGCCCGGATCAATAAAAACAACACCATCGGGCCGCTCAAAGGGCTGCCAGGTTTCGGGATAGCTGATGCTAAAGCGCCGGCTGGAATGGG
>JAAUSP010000088.1 GCA_012032575.1 Anaerolineales bacterium
AATGGGCCTCTTTCCCTCGCTGCGTTCCTACATGATCCAGTATGAAGAAGATACCGGCATTAGCTGCCGCTTGCGGATTCAGGGCAACCCTATCCGCTTCAACCCACCGGCGCGGATTGCCCTCTTCCGTATTTTGCAGGAAGCGTTGTATAATGTCCGCAAGCACGCCCAGGCCCGCAAGGTCGAGATCATTTTTACGTTTCAGGATGGGCGGGTCAAGGTAATGGTGCAGGATGACGGCATCGGGTTTGACCAGGAAAAAGCGCTGGCCGAAAAGCAGCATCTGGGCCTGATTAGTATGCGCGAACGGGCTGAAAACATCGGCGGAACTTTTACCATTGAGTCGTGGCCGGTCGGGGCAGTCGCCTGGCCTGGGAGTTCTCTCAGCAAAAGATCGAACGGGTAGAGTCAAATGACTAAAATTAGAGTGTTGATCGTAGATGATCATCCGGTGGTGCGCCGGGGCTTGACCAGCATCCTGGCTAATATGAACGATATTAAAGTGGTGGGCGAGGCCGAAAGCAGCGCCCAGGCCCTTGACCGAACCAAAGAGCTGCGACCCGATGTGGTCATTCTCGATATCCGCATGCCCGGCTCCAGCGGGCTGCAAATTATCCAGGCCCTCAAACAAATCCACGCCGAGGTCAAAATTGTCATGCTGACCAGCTACGACACCGACGAGCATCTCTTCGGAGCCTTGAGTTCCGGGGCGCATGGCTTTTTGCTCAAAAGTATCGCCCACGAAGAGCTGGCCGAAGCTATTCGCCGGGTTTTCCGGGGCGAGCGCCAGCTTAGCCCGCGCCTGGTCGGGCGGGTGCTGGGCGAGTTTGAATCGTATGCCAAAGAGGTCAGCCGCCACAAAGCCGGCCTGACCGAAACCCAAACCGAAATTTTACGGCTCATTGCCGACGGCTCAACCAACCGCGAAATTGCCGCCCGGCTGCACTGGAGCGAAATCACGGTCAAACGCAAAATCTCCGAAATTCTGACCCAACTCAACGTGACCACCCGCACCCAGGCCGTCAGCGAAGCGATGAAAAAAGGGCTGATTTGACCGCTAACCCTCTCAGGTTTTCTGGAGGATTGGAAGACTGGAAGATTACCAAGCCTCCAATCTTCCGACCTTCCAACTCTTGGCCAGAGTGGTTTTTCTTAGCAGTTGAGTCCTTGCCCATTGAGCAAGAACTTTGCCACGAATTGCACGAACCTACGGCACAAAATTTTTTAGTGAAAATTCGTGTAATTCGTGGCGAAAAATCCTGTTTGGCCGTAGGTGGCTTGTCCAGTTTAGATTGATACCACCCGGTATCAGGACAAGATACTACTTCCCCTTGAATGTACCAAATTGAATATGGTACAATCCGGCCCTGAGTTGCCTGAAAAACTTCAGGTGACATTCCCTGTTTCAAACAAATCCATTTTCAGGAAAAGATAATGAAATTTGGCCTCTGTTTGCCCAACTTTCCCTTTGGGGTGAAACCCTCCAGAGAAACAATTGTCGGTATTGCCCAGGCCGCCGAACGGTTGAATTACGATTCGGCCTGGGTCAGTGACCATGTGCTGGTGCCCAAAGACAAACCGCGCTACGGGCATATTTACGAGGTGCTGACCACCATGGCCTACCTGGCCGGGATGACCGAGCGCCTCATCCTGGGTACCTCCGTTTTGGTGCTGCCCCAACGGGATGCGATTCTGGCGGCCAAGCAGATTGCCACCCTGGACGATTTGTCGGGCGGGCGGGTGATTATTGCCGTCGGCGTCGGCTGGATCGAGGGGGAGTACAACAATCTTGGTGCCGACTTCCACCGACGGGGCAAACACCTGAACGAGGCCATGCAGGTTATGAAAAGCCTGTGGCAGGATGATGACCCCCAATTTTCCGGCGAGTTTTATAACTTCAAAGATGTCCTGTTCAGCCCCAAGCCGGGCCCGGGCCGGCGGCCCGCCGATTTGGGTCGGCGGGGCCAGCGAGGCCGCCATTCGCCGTATGGCTGTGCTAGGCGATGGCTGGAACGCCGACGATGCTTCGCTGGAGCAACTTAAGGATGTGATCGGACAGTTACGCCAATTAACGGCTGAAAATGGCCGCACGGTTGAAATCTCGCTGCGGCGCACGGTGGATTTGCGTCCGGCTGCTGCTGCTGCGGGTTTGCTGGCCATGCCTACTTCGGGCGGCGGGGTGGATCAGGCCGGGCGCTGGCCGGGTGCTTCCGCCGGGGCTTTGAGCGGCAGCCTGGCCGAAGTGAAGGATTTTATCCGGCAAGCCGGCGCACTCGGCGTGTCTCATTTTATTTTCCAGTTTGAACACAACACCCAGGAAGAACACCTGGCCCAGATGGAACTGTTCGCTAATTCAAGGGAGAAATTTTAATGGCAACCCGTCCCCATTTCATTGTTCGCATGCGGCTCGACCCCGCTCACGAAGAAGAATTTAATACCTGGTACAACAACGATTATCTGGCCACGTTAAGGCCAATTGCCCCGCTCTTCACCGACTGCTACCGCCAGGTCAGCGGCGAAGGCGAGGATAAAGTCTATCTGACCATTTATGAAATCAAGGATGACGCTTCGATTGACGAGGCGCTGGCCGTGTTTGATCGGGAAGACCGCCAGGATTACCGGCGGTTGTGGAAAGAATGGGAAAAGAAAGCCGTCAAGGATATTGATGCCCGCGTGTTTCGCAGTCACTATTCCTGGTGACAAAGCTAGTGGGACACTGGTTAAAGATAACTCCAAAAAAGTGTTAGGGCTTGTGGTACGTGATGCATTTATGTTACGCACCACGCACCACGCAATTAAAGGGTTATTGTCCCTGCATCATTGGTTGATTGGAGAGTCATGAAAGCACTCGCTAAAAGCGCCGCGGCTATGCCCGGTTCGGGTATCCGTGAGATTGTGCATATGGCCCTGACCATGCCGGATGTGATCAGGCTGGAGGTGGGGGAGCCAAATTTTCCCACCCCGGCCCACATTGTCGAGGCGGCGCACGAAGCGGCCAACGGCGGGTTTACCAAGTATGGCCCCAGCGGCGGCCTGCACTCGCTGCGCGAACTGCTGGCGGAGCGAGTTACACGGGTCAACGGCTACCCGGTCCAAATGGCACAGGTCAATGTGTCGGTGGGCGGGGTGCAGGGGATTCTGGCCGCTTTCTCGGCGGTGCTCGATCCGGGGGATGAGGTGCTTCTGCCCGACCCGGCCTGGCCAAATTATGAGATGGCCGTTCTGCTGCGCGAAGCCGTGCCGGTGCATTACCCCCTCTACATCGAACAGGGCTTTGTGCCGCGGGCCGAAGATATCGAACCTCTGATTACCGGGCGGACCAAACTGATTATTCTCAACAGCCCCAGCAACCCGACCGGGGCGGTTTTTCCGCGTGAGACTATCGAAGGGCTGGTTGCCCTGGCTCAACGGCACGATTTGTACCTGTTGAGCGACGAAGTTTACGATGAACTGGTCTTTGAAGGAGAACACGTCAGCCCGGCGCTTTACGACCCGGAGCGGACTATCGGCATTTATGCCTTCTCCAAAACCTATGCCATGACCGGCTGGCGGGTCGGCTACGTGGTCGCTAACGAAACCATCTCAAAAATAATCACCAAAATTCAGGAGCCGATGATTTCGTGTGTGGCCTCGCCGGTGCAGAAGGCGGCGGAAGCGGCGCTGACCGGCCCGCAGGATTGTATCCGCCAAATGCGCGACTCGTACCGCGAGCGGCGGGATGCGGTGGTTGACCTGCTTAAAGAAGACGGTTATTATGTTTATACCCCCCACGGCGCGTTCTATATTATGGTAGATGTGCGTGACGCCGGGGTGGACTCGCGCCAGTTTGCCCTCAATTTGTTGGAAACAAGCCGGGTAGCGGTCGCGCCGGGCACGGCCTTCGGCCACCTGGGCGACCATTTTGTGCGCATTTCACTGGCGACAGAGAAGGGCTTGCTCTTGGAAGGCGTCCACCGGCTGTGCGAATTTGTGAAGCATGAGGCGATGAGACGGTGAGGGAGTGAATGCCAATGCGTTTGCAGGATAAAGTTGCTATCGTTACCGGGGCGGGGTCCGGCAATGGCCGGGGGATTGCCCTGCGGCTGGCCGAAGAAGGGGCCGCGGTGGTGGTGGCCGATGTGAACGAGTCGGGCGCGCACGAAACAGCGGCGCTGATCGAGGCGGCGGGCGGACAGGCGTTGGTTGTGCGGGCCGACGTCAGCCGGCGGGAACAGATTGAAGCGATGGTGCAGGCCACGCTGGAGCGTTTTGGACAGGTTGATATTCTGGTCAACAACGCCGGGGTTGAGTCCATGCGTCCGTTTCTGGAACTGCCCGAAGCCGAGTGGGATCGGGTAATGGGAGTCAATTTAAAAGGGCCGTTTTTGTGTACCCAGGCGGTCGCCAGAGAGATGGCTGAGGCCGGGCGCGGCGGCAAAATTGTCAATATTGCCTCGATTTGCTCGGCCATCGCTCTGGTCGGCGAAGCTCACTACATCGCCTCCAAAGGCGGGCTGCTGATGCTAACCAAGGCGATGGCGCTTGATCTGGCTCCGTATAATATTAATGTCAACGCGGTGGGGCCGGGCGTGATCGAAACGGCGATGACAGCCAATTCGTTGAGCAGCCCGGCACGGGTGGAGATGTTCTTTAATCATATTCCGCTCAAACGCATCGGCCAGCCCCGCGATATAGCCAACGCCGTGCTTTTTCTGGCCTCGGACGAGGCCGACTACGTAACCGGGACAATTCTCTATGTGGATGGGGGTTGGTTAGCCCAATAATGGACGACAAAGAAATTCTGCGGGTCGAAAACCTCAATAAATATTTTGGCGACCATCACGTGCTGAAAGATGTCAACGTGCGGGTGCGTCAGGGTGAACACGTGGTTATTTTTGGGCCAAGCGGTTCCGGCAAGAGTACCTTGCTGCGCTGCATGAATTTGCTGGAAGAGCCGCAGTCGGGTTCGCTCTATTTTCTGGGCAAAGATTACGGCCCCAAAGCGCCCAAAAAAGCCTGGCCCTGGCAAAGCAATGATGGTCTGGCCGACCCGCGCTACCTGCGGACCCATATCGGCATGGTCTTTCAGCAGTTCAACCTCTTTCCTCACCTGAGTGTGCTGGATAATGTCACCCTGGCCCTGCGGCGCAACAAAAAAATCGCCCGGCCCGAAGCCAACGAGAAAGCCATGAAGCAGCTTAAGTCGGTGGGGCTGGAACACAAAGCCCAGGCTTACCCTTCCCAATTATCGGGCGGCCAGCAGCAGCGGGTGGCGATTGCGCGGGCACTGGTGATGGAGCCGCGTTTAATGCTCTTTGACGAGCCGACGTCGGCCCTGGACCCCGAACTGGTGGGCGAAGTGCTGGCGGTGATGAAAGATTTGGCCCTGGGGGGCATGACCATGGTCGTGGTGACGCACGAAATGGGCTTTGCCGCGAGGTCGGCGATCACCTGGTTTTATGGACGATGGCAACATTGTCGAAGAAGGCGGGCCGGAAGTGCTGGTCAACCCCACCAACGACCGCACCAAAATGTTTATCAAGGCGATCCTATGAAAAGGGAATTCGAATTTCGCTGGGATTTTGTCTTTGATCGCTGGGAACTGCTGGTCAAAGGGCTGGGCATGACTTTGTATGTTTCACTGCTGGGCATGATCCTGGCCCTGGTCCTGGGACTGCTCATCGCCAATATGCGGATGTCGAAATTTGCGCCGCTGCGCTGGGTGGCGCAAGCCTACATTAATATTTTCCGGGCTATTCCTTTGTTTGTGTTCATTATCTGGATGTACTATGGCCTGCCGATTGTGTTGGGCATAGATTTTGGCCCGATTACCGCCGGCGTGATCTGCCTGGCCTTGCAGTATGCCGGCTGGCTGGCCGAGATTTATCGCTCCGGCATTGGGGCCATTGGCAAAGGCCAGCGCGAAGCCGCCCTGTCACTGGGCCTGACCCGCTTTCAAACCTTCTCAGATGTGGTTTTTCCGCAGGCGTTCCGGATTATGCTGCCGCCAATGGGGAATAATTTTGTAGGGATGCTCAAGGATTCATCGCTGGTGGGTATTATCGGCGTTTTTGAACTGGTGCGGCAGGCGCAACTGGCTGTCTCGCAAACATTTCGACCCTTTGAATTTTACACGGCCATTGCCATTATCTACATCATTTTGACCCAGGTGCTTTCACAGGGGGTAAGTATCCTGGAGCGCCGCCAACAAGTGTAAGATTGTCAGATGTCAGTAGTCAGTTGTCAGATTGTCTTTTCTGACTACCGGCTGCTGACTACTGATTACTGATTATTTTGTTGATTATTAATTTAAGGAGGAACAGGATCATGCAGCAAAAACAAAAAATATGAGTCGCCGTCAATTTTTGAATTCGGCGGTGGTGGCTACAGCGGCCGGGGCTGCCGCTGCTGTCGCCATTGCCCCCGAAGCCCAGGCCAAAATCGCGGCACCGTCGCTGCCCGAAGTGCTGACCCCATCCTATCGGCCCCGCCGCCAGGATGCGCCGGTGTCATTGTTGGATGATATTCAGTCGCGGGGGACGCTGCGGGTGGGCATGACTCTGCAATTTGAGCCGCAAATGTACCGCGATGAAAGCGGCGAACCGGCCGGCTATGATGTCGAGTTGATGAAACTGATGGCCGCCGACATCGGCACCGGGGTTGAACTGGATATTCAGGATCAGGAATTTGACGGCCTCATTCCGGCGCTGCTGGCGGGCAAGGTGGACATTATCTCGGTGGGTTTGGTCGGTCGCCCCGGTGGCCGCCTGGAAACCATGTGGTTCTCCACCCCTTACGTGCCTTACCAGCAGGTGGTCATCGTTCCGGCGGACAGCACCGTGGCCGATGTAGCCGAATTGAACGCCTCCGGCAAGAAAATTACCGCCCTGACCGGCTCCACCGCCGCCGGACTGGCCGCCCGCATCTTCCCCGAAGCCGAACTGGTCGAACTGCAACAGCAGCCGGCGCTGCTCGAAGTCGCTTCGGGCCGGGCCGACGGTGGCATTGTCGAAGCCTACCTGGCCGTCCCGTTTGTCGAAGAAAATCCCACCGCCAAGATTCTCAATCCCGAAAAACCCTTCTCGCTCGAATTCGGCGCTTATGCCGTGCCGCGCGGCGATGTTGACTGGCTCACCTGGGTCAACGGCTGGCTGCGCTATCGCAAAGGCCAGGGCGTTCTGCAAGCCCTGTACGACCAGATCATCGGGTCGTCGCTGGGTGAAACCCCGGTTTACAAGGAAATTCCGGCCTACTAAGTTTTGTTCAAATAGAAGTTTTGCTTCAGGAGTCCAGACTTTAGTCTGGACTCCTTTTGTGAAAAAGTAACTCAATTTGCGATTTTGGATTTACGATTTACGATTGGAACGACAAATCGTAAATCGTAAATCTGAAATCGTAAATCAAAAAGGATGTTTCTTTGAAACTACAAAATCGGGTGGCTATTGTTACCGGCGGTGCGCAGGGAATCGGCCAGGCGATTGCTCAGGGTTTGGCCCGCGAAGGCGCAGCGGTGGTAATCGCCGATCTTAAAGAGGATAAAGCGGCGGCTACGGCGGCCAGTATTATCGAGGCGGGCGGACGGGCGCTGGCCGTGAAGGTCAATGTATTGAACCTGGCCGATTTGCAGGCAATGGTTGACCAAACGCTGGCCCATTTCGGCCAGGTTGATATTCTGGTCAACAACGCCGGGATGCTCATTGTCAAACCCTTTCTGGAAATGAGCGAAGCCGACTGGGATTTGCAGATGGGCGTCAATTTAAAATCGGCCTTTTTTGCCACCCAGCGAGTGGCCGAGGCCATGATTCGGGCCGGGCGAGGGGGGCGGATTGTCAATGTCGCCTCGACCTCCTCGTTTACCGCTTCGACCATTCCCACCGTGCCCTACGATATTTCCAAGGCCGGGGTGCTGATGCTGACCAAGTCGAGCGCGGTCCAACTGGCCAGGCACGGGATCAATGTCAACGCCATCGCCCCTGGCACTATTGACACCGAACTGGCTCGCGGTGCACTGGAACCGGAGAAACTGGTGAAATTCGGTCAGGTCCGCATCCCTATCGGCCGCCTGGGCCAGCCCGAAGATTTGGTCGGAGCGGTCGTTTTCCTCTGCTCCGACGACTCGCAGTACGTTTTGGGTCACACCCTGGTGGTAGACGGCGGCTGGCTAGCATAAGTAATTGTGAATTGTGAATTGCCAATTGTGAATGGTTAATGATCTTCATTAGCAATTCACAATTCACAATTCTATATTCACAATTCTATTGATACCGCTCGGCTCAAACCCTGATACAATCTGCCCTTGCCAGCCCCTTAAAAGTTGATTAAGATAACGCTACTTGCAAGACGAGAGATCAAGTAAGATTTTTTGATTGAGGATAATCTTGCGGGTTGCGTCTTGCGTAAGAAAACGGAAGACGCAACCCGCAACACGAATCAGAACAAAACCCTCTCTGGAGGATAACCTGCGTATGGTCCAAACAATCGAACCCCGTCAGCCTTATGCTTTTACCGTGGATGACCCGCCCGAACCGTTTCAACTGCTCGATCAGGCCGGCAACCTGCTGGCCGACACCCCACCCCTCAGCGACGAAGCGACGCTCAAGGGGCTGCGGGCTATCCTGTTGGGCCGCCGCTTCGACGAGTTGTGCATCAACTTGCAGCGGCGCGGCCTGATGGTCACATTTGCCCCCGGCATTGGTCAGGAAGCCTGTACCGTGGGCAGCGTCATGGCCCTCGACAGCAGCCGGGATTGGTTTGTGCCCCAATACCGCGAGGCGGCCGGTCAACTGCTGCACGGCTCGCCCCTGGTGACCAATTTTTATGGCACATGGGCAGCCCACTCGGCTTTTACATTTCGGAAGGCGTGCGCATGCTCCCCTTCCAGGCCGGGGTGGCCGGCCAGATTTCTCACGCGGTGGGCCTGGCCTGGGGGGCGAAGCTGCAAGGCAAAACGGATGTGGCGGTGGTTCACTTCGGTGAGGGCGCGACCTCGCAGGGCGATTTCTACGAACCGCTGAATCTGGCCGGGGTGGTCAAAGCGCCGGTCATTTTCTTTTGCCAAAACAACAACTGGGCCATCTCGACTCCGCGCCAGCTTCAAACCGCCGCCCAAACGATTGCCCAAAAGGGGTGGCAGCCGGCGTCCCCGGCATTCAGGTGGACGGCAACGACCTGTTTGCCGTGTACAGCGCCACCTGTCACGCGGTCGAGCGGGCCAGGCGCGGCGACGGCCCCACCCTCATCGAAGGCGTCACCTATCGCCTGGGCATCCACACCACCGCCGACGACTCCTCGCGCTACGAGCCGCCCGAATTCAAGGAGCAGTGGCGCGATAAAGACCCGGTGCTGCGCTTGCAGCGTTACCTCGAACGGCGCGGCAAGTGGAACGAGGCGGTCGCCGAGGCGATGGAGGCCGACATCAAGGCTCAACTGGATGCCGCCTGGGCCGAAGCCCAGCGCGTGCCGGCCTCGCAAACGGCGGAAAGCCTGACCCACGTCTTCGCCGAGATGACTCCCCGCCTGCGCCGCCAGCACGACGAATTGAAAGGGGACGCTCATGCCTGAGATGACCATTGTGGAAACCATCCGCGACACCCTGCGCTACGAAATGGAGCGCGACCCGCGGGTGATGCTGCTGGGCGAGGATGTCGGCAAAACCGGCGGCGTTTTCCGCGCCACCGACGGCCTGTACGAGCAGTTTGGCCGGGATCGGGTGATGGACATGCCCCTGGCCGAAAGCGCCATCATCGGCTCTGCCGTGGGCCTGGCGATTTCCGGGCTGGTCCCGGTGGCCGAAATTCAATTTATGGGCTTTACCCACAACGCCTTTAACCAGATTGTCGAGCAACTGGCCCGCATGCGCTACCGCTCCTGGGGCAGCCTGCACGTGCCGGTCACCATCCGCACGCCCTACGGCGGCGGGGTACGTGCCCCGGAAATGCACTCCGACTCCTCGGTGGCTTACTTTGCCCACTGCCCCGGCCTCAAGCTGGTTGCTCCCGCCACCCCCGCCGACGCCAAAGGACTGCTCCTGTCGGCCATCCGCGACCCCGACCCGGTGATGTTTCTGGAACCGCTGCGCGGCTACCGTCTTATCCGGGGTGACGTGCCGGACGGCGATTATACTGTGCCGCTGGGCCGGGCCAGAGTGGCCAGGGAAGGTACGGACTGCACCGTTATCGCCTGGAGCGCGGCAGTGGAAGTCGCCAGACAAGCGGCGGAGGATGCCGCCGCCCAGGGCGTGTCGGTGGAAGTGGTTGACCTGCGCACTCTGGTGCCGCTCGATATGGACACGCTGCGGGCCTCGGTGATGAAAACGGGCCGGGTGGTGGTAATTGATGAAGCCCCCTTCACCGGCAGCTTTGCCGCCGAGGTGCTGACCTCGCTGACCGAGGACGAGGATATTTTCTTTTCGCTCAAATATCCGGTGGCGCGGGTCTGCGGGCCGGACACACCCTACCCGGTGCAGATGCTGGAAGAAGACTACCTGATTAATCGCCAGCGGGTGCTCAAAGCCATCCTGAAAAGCGTCGAGAACTGATCTGGTCTAAAAACTCTCCTGGGTAATTATATGTCACGATTTGAATTCAAAATGCCCGATGTCGGCGAGGGTTTGGCCGATGTGGAAGTGGTGGCCTGGTTTGTCAAAATTGGCGACCGGGTCGAGGAAAACCAGCCCATCGCCGATGTCGAAACCGACAAAGCCATTGTGACCATGCCCGCTCCGGCCACCGGTCAGGTGATCGAACTGGCCGCCAAAGTAGGCGAGCGAGTCAAAGTTGGCGCGTTCTTGCTGGCGATTGAGACGGGCGACGGAGAGGCGGAGACGCGAGGAGGCGAGGAGACGAAGCAAAGTGAAGCCGAATCCTCCCAACCTCCCAACCTCCCAACCTCCAACCTTCCAACCTTCCAACCTTCCAACCTTCAACCTTCCAACCTTCCAACCCTCCTCGCTTCGCCGGTGGCCCGCAAGCTGGCCCACGATTTGGGCGTTAAGCTGGAAGAAGTCGCCGGGACCGGCCGCGCGGACGGATCAACGTCGAGGATGTGCAGCGTCACGCCGATGGACTGCAAGCCGCGAAAATGCCGGTTGCACAGCCAGACCTGACAGGTTTATCAAACCTGCCAGGTCTACCTACCACCGAAGATGAACGCATCCCGGTGCGTGGGTTGCGCCGCCGTATCGCCGAAGCTTTGACCGAAACCGCGCGAGATGTCCCGCATGTGGCCGGCTTCCACGAATTCGACGCCGATGCCCTGGTCAAAGAGCGGGCCTATTTGCAGCGTCACGCCGAAGCCGTCGGGGTCCGGCTGACCTATTTGCCGTTTGTCATCAAAGCCTGCGTCGAAGCCCTGAAACAGCACCCCTATCTCAACGCCTCTTACGCCGATGGAGCTGATCCTGTCATTGTGTTCAAAAAGAGCTATAATATTGGGATTGCCACCGCCACCGACGAGGGGCTGGTGGTGCCGGTACTGCATCACGCCGACCAATTCGACCTGTTCGAGCTGGCTCGCCGGGCTGATGAGTTGGTTACGGCGGCGCGCGAGCGGCGGGCTACGCCGAAGGATATGCAAAACGGCACCTTTTCCATTACCAATGTCGGCCAGATGGGCGGCTGGTTTGGCACCTCCATCCTGCGCGCCCCCGAAGCGGCGATCCTGGGCATCGGCAAAATTGAGGACAGGGCTGTGGTTCGCCAGGGCCAGATTGTCGCCCGGCCCATTTTGCCCATCGCCCTGACTTTCGACCACCGGGTGATTGACGGCCAGCAGGCCCTGGCCTTTATCCAAACCCTGCGGCGCTACCTGGAAGAAGACCCGCGCAGCCTGTCACCGAGATAGAAGAGGTCCACAGATGAACGCAGATGGACACGGATGAAGAAATAAGAAATAAGACAGGACTTACGCGGTCATGTCATTTCGAGCGACGAAGGAGCGAGAAATCTCTCACTCTGCTCTTGCAAGACGAGATATTAGGGATTTCTCCCTGCGCTCCGCTCCGGTCGAAATGACATGCTTAGGCTCACTGAGTAAGTCCTGTAAGAAAAAAATCTTCTGTGGAAATCTAAGTGCTACGCAGTCTGTGACAGGTAAAATGAGCAAAAATTATGTCAGATGTAGATGTAACCAATAAAAGCGACTGGGAAGCAAAAATTTTAGCTCCTGGTTTGGAGATTGAGCCGGAACGAAAGACCAATTTTGCCACCATCTCCGGTTTGCCGCTGGAGCGAGTTTATACCCCGGACGACGGGGTGGCAGAGGAGGCCGGCCTGGGCTATCCCGGCGCTTATCCGTTTACCCGAGGCGTCAGCCCGACCATGTACCGCAGCAACTTTTGGGTGATGGGTATGTATTCCGGCTACGGCTCGGCGGAAGAGGCCAATCAGCGCTACCGGGCGCTGCTGGAACGGGGCCAGACCGGATTCTCCATCGCTCTGGATTTGCCAACCCAATGCGGCTACGATGCCGACCATCCCCTGGCGCCGGCGAGGTGGGCAAGGTGGGGGTGCATATCGGCTCGCTGGCCGACATCGAGCGCCTGTTCGACGGTATCCCGCTGGAAAAAGTCCGCCAGATTCGCACCACGGCCAACTCCATCGGCCCGATCATCGCCGCGATGTATATTGCTGCTTTCGAGAAGCAGGGTGTCAATCTGGCGAACACCCGCATGTTCATTCAAAACGATGTGCTCAAGGAGTACATTGCGCGCGGAACCTATATTTTCCCGCCCAAAGCCGGGGTCAAGCTGTCGGCGGACGTGATTGAATATTGTGCCCGTCACCTGCCCGGCTGGACACCGCTGGCAATGAGCGGCTATCACATCCGGGACAGCGGCAGCACGGCGGCTCAGGAGTTGGCTTTTACCTTTGCCAATGGTCTGGCTTATGTAGATGATGCTCTGGGGCGCGGCCTGGATATTGACACCTTTGCCCCGATGCTCTGGACGTTTCTTTCGGCCGGGATTGACTTTTTGGAAGAAGTGGCCAAATTCCGGGCGGCCCGGCGTATTTGGGCCAGATTGATGCGCGAAAAATACGGGGCGCAAAACCCCGAAGCGATGAAGTTAAAGATTTTTGCCTACACCCTCGGCGGCAATCTGGTGGCTCAGCAGCCGTTGAACAATATCGCCCGCGTAGCCGTCGAGACGCTGGCGGCGGTGTTGGGCGGCGTCCAAACCATCGCCACCTCTTCCTATGATGAAGCCTACTCCATCCCCACCGAAGACGCGGCTACGGTGGCCCTGCGCACCCAGCAGATTGTGGCGCATGAGGCCGGCGTGACCGGCACCGTGGACGCGCTGGGCGGGTCGTATGCCATTGAACGTCTGACTGATACACTGGAGCAGGAAGTGCAGCATTATCTGGACAAAATCGAGGCGTTGGGCGGGGCGGTGCAGTGTATTGACAATGGCTTTTATCACCGCGAGCTGGCCGAGGCAGCCTATCAATTCCAGCGCCAGATTGAAACCAATGAGCGGATTCTGGTCGGTTTGAACGCTTTTCAGAGCCAAGCCGAAGAGAAAATCCCTGTTTTCAAAGGCAATCCCGAAATGGAACAGCGCCAGATCGAGCGGCTGCAGGCCCTTCGCCAGCAGCGCGACAACGCCCGGGTCGAAAAAAGTCTGGCCGATTTAGTCACGGTGGCACAAGCTGCCGAAAATTTGATGCCTGCCCTGATCGAAAGCGTCAAAACCTATGCCACCCTCGGCGAAATTTGTGAAGCGCTGCGGGGAGTGTATGGAACTTATAAACCAAGTCAGGTGATTTAGTTACGTGATACGTGATACGTGATAATTTTACGTATCACGCATCACGTATCACGCATCACGAGTCAATCCTATGTCTCACGCCGTCATCATTTCAGCCGTACGCACGCCGCTTGGCAAACGCAACGGCTTGCTCAAAGATACCCATCCCACCGAATTGGCCGCTGCCGTGCTGAACGAGGTCGTTCGCCAGGCCGGAGTTGACGCAGGCCAGGTGGACGACATCATCATGGGCTGTGTCTCGATGGTGGGCGATCAGGCGCTCAACATTGGGCGCAACTCGGCTTTGCTGGCCGGCTTTCCGTCCGAAGTGCCGGCGGTGACCATTGACCGGCAGTGTGGCTCCAGCCAGCAGGCGGTCCATTTTGCCGCCAGCCTGATCGAGAGCGGCGCAGCGGAGATTGTCATTGCCGCCGGGGTGGAGAGCATGACCCGCGTGCCGATGGGCAGCACCCGCGCCAATGGCCCCGGCGAACCCTTCACCGCCGCACTCAAGACCCGTTACCCAATAGTCCAAATGGGCCTGTCGGCGGAGATGATTGCCGAGAAGTGGCAGTTTTCTCGGGAACTATTGGACGAGTACAGCTTCCGTAGCCATTCTCTGGCCGCTCAGGCGATGACCGAGGGCCACTTCCGGCGCGAAATTGTGCCGCTCGAGGTGACGGTTGACGGGGAGACCCGGCGTATGGACAGTGATGAAGGGGTGCGGCCTGACACCAGCCTGGAAAAATTGGGCACCCTCAAAACCCCTTTTAAAGAGGGTGGGGTGATTACCGCCGGCAACGCCAGCCAGATTTCCGATGGCGCGGCGGCTCTGCTGCTAATGTCGGAAGCGAAGGCAGCGGAGTTGGGTCTGACTCCCCGCGCCCGGATTGTGGCGCAGGTAGCGGTGGGAGATGACCCGGTGCTGGCCTTAACCGCGCCGATTCCGGCCACGCGCAAGATTCTGGCGAAGGCCGGGCTGACCCTGGACGAGATGGACCTGATCGAGATCAACGAAGCGTTTGCCTCGGTGGTGCTGGCCTGGGCCAATGAGATTCAACCCGATATGGCGCGGGTCAATGTGAATGGCGGCGCGATTGCCCTCGGTCACCCTCTCGGCGCGAGTGGGGCGCGGCTGATGACCACGCTCCTGCACGAGTTGGAACGCCGCCAGGGCCGCTACGGCCTGCAAACTATGTGCTGTTTCGGTGGCCTGGGTGTGGCGACAGTAATTGAAAGAGTCGCAGGATAGCAGAGTCGCAGGTAGCAAAGCAGTTTGGTTTTTGGTGACTACTCGGCTATGTCATTTCGAGCGACGTTAGGAGCGAGAAATCTTCTAATCCGTAGTTTGTAGGCAATGATCTCAAAGATTTCTCGGCTTTCAGCCTCGAAATGACATGGGCTGGGTAGTTACATTTTTTGCGATCTTACGACCTGCTTTTTTAGATATTTGAAATGGAGAACTCATGAGTCAACTCCCCAAACCCCTTGACGGGATCAAGGTGCTGAGTTTTGAAATTCAGGTGGCCGGGCCGTACTGCTCCATGATGTTGGCCGACCAGGGCGCGAGTGTGATCAAGGTTGAGCGGCCTGAAGGCGGCGATACCGCTCGCGGGGGTGCGCCGAAAATCAAAAACGACAAGGGCGAGACGCAAAGCGGCTACTTTTTGCGTTTCAATCGTAACAAGCGCAGCGTCACCCTCAACCTCAAAAGTGAGCGGGGCCGCCAGATTTTTCGGGATTTGGCCGCGCAGTCCGACGTGCTGGTGGAAAATTTCCGGCCCGGCCTGTTGAGCGAGATGGGCCTCGGCTATGACGAACTCGCGGAACTCAACCCCGGTTTGATTTACGCCAGCATCTCCGGCTTTGGCAGCATGGACGGCTATCTGGGGCCTTTCAGCAAGCGCCCGGCCTACGATATTGTGGCCCAGGCGATGGGCGGTTTGATGAACACCTGCGGCCAGGCCGGCGGCCCGCCGACCTGGCTGGGCGTGGCCCTCGGCGATATTGTCTCCGGCATCCAGGCGGCTTACGGGATTATGCTGGCGCTGTACGAACGCACCCGGACAGGCCGCGGCCAGTACCTCGACGTTTCGATGTACGATACCATCATCGGCCTGGCGGAGCGCTCGGTCACAGCTTACTCGCTGACCCAGCACATTTTGGAGCGCGGGCGCGAGCCGTACATGGCCCCGTGGGGACCGTTCCCGTGCCAGGATGGCTGGGTGGCGCTGATTGTAGCCACCGAGGGCGATTGGGCCAAGTTCTGCCAGGCCATCGAGCGGCCCGATCTGGTCGGCCACGAGGGGGCGACCTCCGGGCCGGAGCGGGCCAAAAATATGTCCGGCTGGCTGGGCGAGGTTATCGAAGGCTGGTTCCGCGGGCAAACCAAAGCCGCCGCCACCGAAAAACTGCTGGCAGTGGGACTGCCCATCGGCCCGGTGCAAAACGCCCAGGAAATTTTCGAGTGCCCCCACGTCGAAGCCCGCCATCTGTTGGTTGATGTGCCCGACCCCCTCCTCGGCTCGGTCAAGCTGGTCGGCCCGGTGATCAAGATGTCCGGCAGCCCCGACCCCATCACCGGCCCCGCCCCCCTTTTGGGCCAGCACAACGCCGAGGTTTTAAATGAATTATTGGGCTACTCTGAAGAGCAGGTAGCGAAGTTGAAAGAAGAATCGGTGATTTAGTAGACGGTAGACGGTAGACAGTAAACAGGGTTTTCTTCCCCGTCTACGCCCTTCGGCGCACTCGAAGGGGTGCCGTTTACTGTCTACCGTCTACTTGGAAAGAGGAGTGCTTTTTATGAGCAACGAAGTTGTTGTCATCAGCGCCGTGCGCAGCCCGTTTGGGAAGTTTGGCGGCGCGTTGAAAGATTTTACGTTACCCCAGTTGGGCGGCCGGGTAGTGGCTGAGGCCATTCGCCGGGCCGGGATTGACCCGGCTGAGGTGGAAGAGGTGGCCACGGGGGTCAATCTGCCCGGCGGTGATCGCTCGATTGCCGGCAGGTGTTGATCGAGGCCGGCATCCCGCCCAACCGGGTGGCCTACACCGTGGACCGGGCCTGTTGCTCGTCCCTGGCCGCTATTACCCTGGCCTCACGCTCGATCCGGCTGGGCGATGCGACTATCGCCGTAGCCGGCGGCAGCGAGAACATGAGCCGGGTGCCCTATTTCTTGACCGACTTTCGCTGGGGCCACCGCCTGGGCAATGTGACCCTGAAAGACCAGTTGGTCATCGCCTGCCCGATGACCGGCAAGCCGCGAGCGGTGCAGGCCGGGGAAGAGGCGGTTGAATTTGGCGTCAGCCGCGACGAGCAGGATCGCTGGGCGGTGCGCAGCCATCACAATTGGGCCAGGGCCAACGAAGCCGGCAAGTTCAAAGATGAGTTGATGGCCATTGAAGTGCCCCAGGAACGCGGTGCGCCCGTTCTCTTCGCCGAGGATGAGTCGCCCCGGCCCGATACAACTCTGGAGAAGCTGGCTAAACTCCCGTTGATTTATGGCAGCCCGACCGTTTCGGCGGGCAACGCGCCCGGTCTCAATACCGGCGCGTCGGCGCTGGTGCTGATGTCCAAAGAGGAAGCGGCCCGCCGGGAGAAACAGCCCCTGGCAACGCTGCTGGGCTGGTCCATGGCCTCCGGTCACCCCGACCGGATTGCCTCGATTCCGGCGGAGGCGGCCCGGCTGGCTATGGAAAAGGCCGGCCTGACTATTGACGAGATTGACCTGATCGAAATCAACGAGGCGTTCGCGGCGGTGCCGCTCATCTCGACCCTGGTGATGGCCGGGCGCGACCCGGAAAAGGCCGAGCAGATTCGGGCTAAAACCAACGTCAATGGCGGGGCCATTGCCATCGGCCACCCGACCGGGGCCACGGCAGCCCGAATGGTCATGACCGTGATGTATGAACTTCGCCGCCGTCGCGCTGCCGCCGGCGATACCCGGCCCTACTACGGCCTGGCCACCCTCTGCGGCGGCATCGGCGAGGCAGAAGCAGTGATTGTAAAAGTAGACGGTAGACAGTAGACAGTAGGCGGGGAAAAATACCTTTACTACCTACTACTTACTACCTACTCCTTATTCCCGAGGAAGCAATGAAAACATTACGCATTGGCAATGGTTCGGCCTATTGGGGCGATATGCTCGACCCGGCGGTGGAGCTGGCCGACAAAGGCGAACTGGATTACCTGGGCCTGGATCATCTTTCGGAGTTGACCATGGCCCTGCTGCAGCGGCAGAAAAACAAAAATCCCAACCAGGGCTACATCCCCGATTTGATCACCTGGACCGAGGCGCTGCTGCCGCTGACCCGCCAGAATGGGGTCAAGATGATCACCAACGCCGGGGGCGCTAACCCCGAAGCGGGCGGGCGTGAGGTGGTCGAACTGGCCCGCCGTTTGGGTTTTGCAGGCAGTGCAGGT
>JAAUSP010000089.1 GCA_012032575.1 Anaerolineales bacterium
TTGATTAAATTCAAGCTGGGTATACCCGGTAATTCGAGTGACCGCCTCGCTCATCCATTCCAGATCGGCCGGCCTGCGGGTCAAAATGAAAGGCATAAGCATAGTCGGAGGTCATTTCCGAAATAACCCGGTAGCGCATTTCCGAGGCGCGCAGCGCCTGTTCGGTTTGACGGGCGCGGGCCAGGGCCTGGGTCAGGTTACTCACCGCCAGGTGTAGGAATATACCCGCCAGGATAAACAAGGTTGCCAGAACAAACCAGGCTAAAAACGGGGTCATTGGCTCAGTTGGCGGCGGTAAAAGGCCGACCCTATCCGCATAGATGAGCCAGGCAGAGGTTGCCATACTTAATGCTGCTACAACCAGGCCGCTGCGTCTGCCCAGAAGCAGGCCGGACGCCAAACTCAGGATGATATACGCTCCAAATAACGGCGAAATGAAGCCAATCCCGTGGGTCATAATCATCAGGGTGATTAACCCCCAACCCATCAGTGAAAATTGCCAACTGGCCCATTGTTCCCAGCCGCGCCTGACTAACCCCAACGTGACAACAGCCCAAACAAAGAATAACCCACTCCCAAATGAGTCAAAACTCATATTCTGGGCCGCAAAAATATAGATAAGCAGGTAAATAAGCTGAAACCCAATATTACTCCACAGCAGGATATGCAGCAGAGTGGCTTTTTGGCTTTTAATCTCATCGGAAAATTGGGGCGGGGTCAGATATTTTTTGACCAACTCAACCATACATTCGCCCTTCTTGTAGCAGCCGGGTCATCGCTTCGGCAGGCAAAGGGGGACTAAATAGAAAACCCTGCCCTTCGTCACATCCCTGCTCTTGCAAAAACTGGAGTTGTGTCGGTGTTTCAATCCCTTCGGCAATAACCTTTAACCCCAGCCGGCGGGCCATTGTGACAATGGTGGTGACAATGGCGCTGTCGCTGCCGTCATGATTGTAGATATGGCGGATAAAAGACTGGTCTATCTTTAAGGTATGTACAGGCACTCGCTTTAAGCGGTCTAATGAGGAATAACCCATGCCAAAATCGTCAATGGAGAGATGCAGGCCCATATTTCCAAGCTGCTGCAAGTTACGCAGAGATAAGTCAGCCTCATGCAGGGCTGAACCTTCGGTTATCTCCAGTTCCAGCGCCGCTACAGCCAGGCCCGTTTCGGCCAAAATAGATTCAATCCTGACGGGCAAGTTGGGGTCACGTAATTGGCAGACGGAGAGGTTAACCGCCGCCCGCAGCCAGGGGTAACCCGCCTCATGCCAGCCTTTGAGCTGAGTACAAACGGCCTGTAACGTCCACACGCCGACCGGCACAATTAAACCGGTGTCATCTAGCAACGTGATAAAATCCTGAGGGGGCGCAAAGGCATAGGCCGGATTTTGCCAGCGCAGCAGGGCTTCAACGCCAACGATGCGGCCGGTGATTAATGAAACAAGCGGCTGGTAATAAAGTTCGAATTCCTGTCGCGCTAGCGCCTGCCGCAAATGCCTTTCCATTTCTAATAGGGTTACTGAATTAGCCCGGAGGCCAATCTCAAAAAATTCAATTTGGCCCCGCCCCTGTGTTTTGGCCTGGTGCAGCGCCACATCCGTATCACGCACAATCTCCTCAGGCTGCTGGTACAACTGCTTGGGTGAAGTTTTGTCCATTAAAACAATGCCCACACAGGCCGTAACAACAATTTGATGGTCCTCTATGGCAACAGGTTTGGCGATGGTATCTTGAATCTGGCGGGCCAACCGGCTAATCTCATTGGGGTTGCCGGCATTATTCAAAAGGATGGCAAATTCATCTTCACCCAGATAGGCTACCAGGTCGCCAGGCCGTAACATTTGTTGCAGGCGGCGAGCGACGGTAACAAGTAGTTGATTGCCGGCCTGGTAGCCTAAACCGTCGTTGATGAGCTTGAAACGATCCAGGTCGAGTTGAAGCAGGGCAAAATTGTATTGCTGATCTTGTTGGGTTTGCTGTAGTAACTCGCTCAGATAAGATAAAAGTAAAGTTCGGTTTGGTAACTTGGTAAGTTGGTCGTAAAGGAAACATCTGGAGTAAACGGCTCTCAACCCGTTCACGGCTAGCGATTTCTGCTTGAAGCTGCTGGTTAACCTGAGCCAATTCACTGGTGCGCTGGGCTACCAGTTGTTCCAACTGCTTTTCCCCCTGATACTTGATCAGCGCCATCTCGATGGTGGCATAGAGTTCCTGCTCACTAAAGGGTTTGAGCAAGTAACCAAAAAAATGGGTTTGCTTGACCCGCTGGAGGGTGACATCATCCGCATTGGCGGTCAGATAAACCACCGGCAGATTAAAGTGTTGCCGGAGATGCAGGGCTGTTTCGACGCCATCCATGCCCCCCGGCAAACGAATGTCCATCAGAACCAGATGCGGCGCGATTTCCGCCGCCAGGTGGATAGCTTCCTCCCCCGAAGCCGCAACAGCAGGCGCCTCGTACCCCAACTTTTCCAAACTTATCTGTAGAGATAAGCCAATAATTCCTTCATCTTCAACGACTAATATCCGTGTTTTGGGCATGGGTTCAACTCTTTGCAGTACCAGACTTTAGTCGTTTTTCATTGAGTTTTTGTTGTGCTTGCTGCTCTCGAAGCGCCTGAGCCGTAACATCGCTGATGCTAACCAGAAGCCGCTGTGGCCGGTGCAGCCATAATTCAATTTCCAAATCAAAGTAGCGAGCTTCACCGGCCTGTCCAGCCCGATAAATTCGGCACAGCTCAAACGGCCCCCCCTGACCGTGAGCCAGCCGGGTTAAAATGTCTTCAACCCCAATCAACTCAGGAAACAAACTGGGTAGGGCCTGACCGACCACGGTTGTGGTTGGCTCGATAGCCCACTGAGCCGCAGCGTCACTGCTCGCCTCAATAATAAGTTGAGCGTCGGTGAGGAGCCAGGCGGTCCGTGGATGATTGGCCCACTCGGCCTCAACCCAAGCCCTGATTTGTTTATCCATGGCGAATATTAGAGTTTGATCGTTCAAAATCACCGGGTACTTGAGGTTTAGCTGATGAGCAGCCGGGCCAAAGATTGAAAGGCAGCCTCGACCGCATCACCAGTTTTGGCGCTGGTCAGATAGAGCGGCGCACCCAGACTTGAGGCGGTGGCCTCAAGCTGGGGCAGGGTCAGCCGTTGCTCGTTGATGAGATCGTATTTATTAGCCACTATCACCAGCTTGGCTCCCGGACTGAGCTTCTGTAGGTCCGAGGCATAACCGTGAAGGTTGGCTAATGTAACCGGCCGGGTGAAATCGCAAACCAAAATAGCCCCGGAAGAACCGCGCAGATAATTGGCCCGCGCTTGGCTAAACTTTTCGCTGCCGGCCAGGTCCCACAGAATCAGGGTTAGTTGCAGCCCTTGTTCATAAGCAGGCATCACCATCGTTTTGCGGTCAATTTTAACCCCGATAGTGCTCAGATATTTGTCCTCAAAAGCACCTTCGACATAGCGGCGCACCAGGCTGGTTTTGCCTACGGCAAAATCACCCAGCAGGCAAACTTTCTTACTAAACTGAAGCAAAGGTTGTTTAACCTCTTCCTGCAACAAATGGTATCTCCAATCCGCTAATTTACGGGGTAGGACTTGGAGTAATCAGCGCTTCCGGAACCGGCGCTAACAGCGTAATCCAACTGCTTTGAACCCAACCAATGATTTCTACATCAGGGTCTTCGGGAAATGGCACTCTGATGCGGTACCACTTGCCAAATTGGGCCAGAACCTCAATCGGCGCGCCCAGCGGGGCTACCAGGCTGGTCCGTTCCGCGTCATCGGATGGCAGGTCGCGCAGAAAAACATTCCCCACCATAACCCCGGTAAAGGGTGATGGCGTGGGGGTAAAGGTAGCGGTCGGCCTCGGCGTAGAGGTGGCTGTTGGCGGTTTGGGGGTAGGGGTCGAAGTGTTGGTTGGTGTGGGCGTGGGCGTATGGGTTGAGGTCGGAGTGGGTGTGACAGTGTAAGTCGGCGTCGGTGTAACCGTGGGCGTATGGGTTGAGGTCGGGGTGGGCGTATAAGTGGCTGTCGGGGTAGGCGATGGCTGAGCCAGAGCCACCAAACTACTTTCGACGTGCCAAATCCACCCGCCACACAGCAGCAAGGGTGGTAAAATAATCAACCCACCCATACCAAAAAGTAAAAATCGCTGAAAAGCGGAGAGCGGCCCGCGTTTGGAACTGCTCCGGGCTACGGGAAAGGCAGCCATTAAAATCTTGTCGGCCGTTTTGATCAACTTGTCATCGCTGCCGTCAAAATTTTTCAGGCTTTCATAATGTTTCTGATGAATGGGAATCAGCGCCTGGCGCATTTTCTCCCTGAATCCGGCCGGTTCCACTCCATCCAGCACAATCGCCAGGTAAGCCGCCCCCCCGGCCTGTAGCAAAATATGGAGCGACTCGTACTCAATCGCGCCCAGTTCGCCGCTGGTATCCCGGCCAAAAGCCTCGCGGGCAAAATCGCGGATTGCCGTCAACATCCCGCTGACCAGGTCTCGATTTTCAGCCGGTTCCGGGTCAGCGGAAATATGGTGGATTAACAAACCCGAGTCACGCTGGATCAGGAAAATTTCCTTAATGGAAAAAGGCAGAGCGGCGCGCAGGTTGTATTCAGCCGATGACACCCCCTGGGCGCGGGCAACCCAACGCCGCACCGGATTTTGCCGCACCCCCTCCCGCAGCCGTGTATCCACGGTTTTAGCCAATTCCTGGATGGCCTCGCCCATGGCTTTATTAATCGTTTGGCCGATAACCGGATAAAGGGCGTCAATGATATCTTCGCGGGCCTGATAAACCTGGCGGCGCAGCGCTTCGCCGATAACCGGGGCTAACGCCCTGGCAATCTCATCACTCGATTGCGCAATTTGTTCTTCCAGAATATCGGCGATGACCGGGCTGATTTTATCTATCAGGGCGTCAGGTTTAAGCAATACCGTGCGCAGTTCATCCAATGCCTCCTGGCCAATGATAGGTTCTGGATTGGCGGGCATACCTTATTCCTGCGACGTGTGATTTAACCCTTCCAGTAAACCGACCACATTGGTACCCGTTTCGAGCCGGGTGGCTACTTCAATCAGCATGCTGGCCAGGGCCTTGCGGTCGGTCTTTTGATTGTTCAGGCGTTCGGTCACGCGGCGTAGCTCGGCTAACAAGTCATCAGCGCCCTGCCGGGTGTCACGTTTGAGCGTATCCAGCTTGCGTTCGTTCTGAATCCGGTTGTCGTCAACTACCGCCCGCAGAGATTTCAATTCATGCTCCTGCTGCAAAACGGTTTTGCGCAGTTCCGTTACCTGATCCTGGCCGGAATGAGCCAGCATTTCTTGCTGTCGGACCTGGGCATGAAGCTGCTGGAGCATCGTTTCAACCGTGCGCAGCCGTGATATCTCCCGCCGTAACTCCTCGTCGGCCTGGCGGCTTTCCCGTTCCAGGGTTTCCAGCCGCTGCATTTGGACCTGTTCAAAGTCGCGCATCTGCTCCTGCATGTGGCGTAAATCGCCCAGAACGCGATCTACCTGGCGCTTGGTGTCGGCAAAGGTGCGGTCGTATTCCTGCATCTGGTCGCCAAAGATGATCTCACGCACACGGTTAACTTCAGCGCCGCGCAGCCGCTGCTGGGCCAAATCCGGCCCAAGCAAAAGCTCGCGCACCCGATCCAGCTCCTCTTGCGAGGCTGGTTTAGCGGCTGCCTTTTGCTCCACCGGCACCGGTACCGGCCTGACTGCTGGCGTTTCCTCAGGAGGCGTTGTGAGCTTTGAGCCTTCGTCGGTCCCCAGTTTGGCTTGAGTATGGTTGTTTGTCATTTGCTGGTTCATGGGTTTGCTCCTTGCATCTAATAAACAAAGTCAGTTAATAAAACCGGGTGGAGTGACACACGCCCCCGGATCGAAAACGCCATTTTGACTATAACATAAAACATGAGGGGCACCATCAGCATTGTGTAAAGATTGTGTAAATATTCCAGAGAAATGATGCTCGCCTGACTAAGAAATGAGAATTAATTACTTGTGTGCTTCGCCTGAGATTGGAGATTACGACTAAAAATCTCCCAATCTCCAATCTCCCAAATGCACAAGTTATTTACGCCCCATTCCTAAACAGTGAGTGTCCCCCTGGCAGAAGCGGGAAACTCACGCCTGGACTCAAAGAGGCCACCGCCCGAACGGCGGTAGGGCCAAACAGCCCTCGGGCAGGCCAGCGCAGGGCGAATAAAGTATGATCCGTTGTGTGTATCTGGTCTACCTATGATACCACATTTCTCCCCTGGAATCCAGGGTATTTGAGGACTAATATCGGCCATAATCCCTGGCAGTTTGACACATCAATTCCAGCATGCCCGGATTGTTGTGGAAAATTTGCCCGGTAGAGCGCAAAATATAGCCGCCCCCTTCCGCTGCCGCATCAATACAACGTTTGACTTCGTCCCGCACGTCATCGGGATTGTCACTCTTGAGGATGTGCTCATTGAAACCGCCAAACAAACAGACCCTCTGCCCCACCCGCTGCTTAACATCGGCCAGCTCAAAGTCGCCCGACGTCTTTTTGGAGGTGATCGTTTCCAGCGCGTCGGGGCCGGTATCAATCATATCTTCCAGAAATTGAGTCCCCCGGCCGCAGTTGTGCAGACTCACCAGATAGCCGGCGGCGTGCGCGGCGGCAATACACTCTTGCTGGTACGGCTGGATGAACCCCCGATAGACCTTGGGAGCCAGCCCCACCCCCACCCAGGTTTCATTCATCGAGATGGAGTGCAGCCCTGTTTCGCCCAAACGCCGGTAATAAACCTTGAGCCAATCGGTGCATATCCGCATCAAACTATGCACAAACTGAGGCCGGTCGTAGATGTCCATCGAAAGATTGACAATCCCCCGCACCTGCGCCGCCATATCCCACGGGCCGGGACAGTGATGCAGCCACCAGGCTTTCTCGCCTACTTTTTCAACCATCCCTTTTAAGATGGACATGTCATACAATTCGGCGCTGGGAAAATAGCGCAGGGCTTCCAGCTTGGCTTCCGGCTTGTCGCCTTTGAGCATATAATCCTGCGAAGCCGTGCCGTAGCCATCCTCGGTGCGATAGCTGTAATCCAGGTCGCCCGCCGGGGTGCGGATGTGATGCTGGTGTTCGCGCCAGCCTTCGCCCCGCGCCCGTTCATAAAAAGTTTCGTGCCAGGTATCGGTTTCCAGCGGCCGGGGAAAAAGCATGCGTGGCCAAATCTCCATCTCGCCGATGTGCTGGCTGTAGGTGGTAATCATCGGGTCGAGGCCAAAATCGGCCTGCATTTTGACAATGCTGCCCAGCGGATCGTCAATCCACCATTGCAGCATGTCTAACATAGACTTGTTTTCCGGCTTGAGCGGCCGGATCAGCGGCAACCCCAACCAGCAGTGGACCGGCACCCGGTCGGGGATGCCCCGTTTAAAGGCGATTCGAGTTCGTTCGGCTACTTGCATCGGCGATTCTCCTCAAAGGCTGTTAAGATAGTCATTATTATAATTTGAGTTCAACTACTTCAAAATTGACAAAGCCAGGTGAATAAATTATCTTCTATCCACCAGCCCAAACCCTGATCCAAAATCCAGGAGGAAACACTATTATGCCCCACCTTTTTGGCAAAACCTATTCCAGCGCCGACCTGCGCCGGCGCGTCGGCGATATGTCGCAACTGGCCGGTATCCGCGCCATGAGCCTCAACGACGGCCCTGAAACCGGGGTGCGCGCCCTGGATGTGCGCACCGGCAGCGGCCTGCGCTTTACCGTTTTACCGGATCGCGGCCTGGATATTGCCGACGCCGAGTGGAACGGCACGTCGCTGGTGTGGCATTCTTCCACCGGCATCACCCATCCCGCTTATTTTGAGTCTGCCGGGATAGGCTTCCTGCGCGGTTTTTACGGCGGACTGCTGGTCACTTGCGGCTTTATGAATGTCGGCGTGCCCACCGAGGACGGCGGCGAACACTTTGGCCTGCATGGCCGGGCCAGCAACCTGCCGGCGAAACAGGTTCATTACGAAACTGAATGGCAGGGCGATGACTACATTCTGCGGATCAGCGGCAAAGTGCGCGAGACTCGTCTTTTTGGCGAAAATGTGCTGCTGACCCGCACCCTCACCACCAAACTGGGCAGCCGGACTATTGCCATCACCGACGTATTTGAAAACCAGGGCTTTGCCCCCACCCCGCTGATGGTGCTGTATCACATCAATACCGGCTTTCCCCTGCTCGACGACAGCAGCGAACTGCTCATCAATTCGGACCTTATCCCCCGTGATGCCGAAGCCGCCAAAGGGCTGGACGTAGCCAGACAGGGCGCACCACCCACGCCCGACTTTAAAGAACAGGTCCACCAGCACCGCGTCACCCCGGCGGCCGATGGCTGGGCCACGGCTGTTCTGCTCAACCGCCACTTCAATGGCGGCCAGGGTCTGGGCCTGAGCGTCCGTTACCGCCCCGACGAACTGCCCTACTTCTGGCAGTGGCGCATGGTCGGCGAGGGCGCGTATGTGATGGGGCTGGAACCGGCCAACTGCAGCGTGATGGGCCGGGGTGAAGAACGTCGCCAGGGCCACCTGCCGCTGCTGGCAGCGGGCGAGCAAAAAACGCATCACCTTGAAATTGAGGTTCTCACCCCGCCGTTTCAGGTGTGAGTAATTTCCTGGTTGAAATTTGTAAAAACGTGTTGCGTGTTGCGTGTTCCGTTGATTTTACGGAACACGCAACACGCTCATCAAAAACCTCTTTGGCGAAACTTTACGTTTACACTTTCCCCCCTTCACCGCCCCAACACCTTCCGACCGGCCTCCAGTAACTCGATGATGGCCTCGACATCGTAGACACAGCCCCCCCAGACGCCGCCGCTGGCGTTTTGCAGCGCCGCCCACAGCCGGGTGTCATCCGGCAGATTCGTATCGGGGGCCAAATCAGGATGGGGCGGGCGGGTGGCCAGCACGGCTGCGCCCTGCTCCGGGCTGTACCGCTGGCCGTCGTGTCCAATCAGGTCAAGGCTGCCGGTCAGCTCGTTCCGGTCAATCACAATCCGGATGGTATCCCCGTCGCGCACCCGGCCAATCGGACCGCCGGCCAGTGCTTCCGGCCCAATGTGACCAATACACGCGCCGGTGCTGACCCCGCTGAAGCGGGCATCGGTGATCAGGGCGACCTCTTTGCCCGACGGCAAAAATTTGAGCGCCGACGTAACCTGATATGTCTCCTCCATGCCGCAGCCGAGCGGGCCGCGCCCCATCAGCACCATAATCTCCCCCGCTTCGATCCGCTGTCCGGCTTGCCCTTTAATCGCGGCAATCGCCGCCCTCTCGCTGCTAAAAACCCGGGCCGGACCAATTTTGCGATAAACCCCGTCGCTGTCCACCACACTCGGATCAATCGCAGTGCTCTTGACCACCGCCCCCTCCGGGGCCAGGTTGCCCTGCGGAAACGTGACCGTGCTGGTCAGTCCCCGCTCTCGCGCCGTGGCCGGACTCATAATCACGTCATCAGGGTCAATCCCATCCTGCGAGAAGAGACGCTCGCGCAGCCGTTTGCGCCTCTCACTTCCTTCCCACAACTCCAGCATCTCGCCCAGTGCCCGCCCCTGGACGGTCATGGCCTCGAGCCGGAGCAATCCCTGCCGGCGGAGGTGCAGCATCACTTCGGGCACGCCGCCGGCCAGAAATACCTGCACGGTGGGGTGGTTGCGGGGACCGTTGGGCAAAACATCCATCAGCCGGGGCGTCAGCCGGTTGAGCCGGGTCCAATCGGCTACAATGGGGCGGGGCAGTCTGGCGGCATGGGCAATCGCTGGAATGTGCAGCAGCAGGTTGGTGCTGCCGCTAAAAGCCCGTGTGTGACCATCGCGTTGTATTTTGACTCAACCCAAAAAGGTCAGCGCTGGGGGCATTGAGCAAAAATGCCTCATCCAGCGGCAGGCGGCCTTCCGGTCCTTTGGTTGCTGTTTAAACTTCGTATAGAGAAATATTTATTGAATCTATCGCTATGGGTTCAAATTCAGCCATGTCATTTCGACCGAAGAGAGAAATCTTCGAGGCCAATGTAGTCCGGTAGGGATTTCTCTGCCTACGGCCTCGAAATAACATGAGGGTTGGGCAGTTATTGGACAATAAGAGAAAACAGCATCCGTTGAACCGTTTTTTACCAGTAGGGCACAACAGGTGTAAAATGGGAGATGAACCATCACAGCAACCTATCGGTTTGACCTATGCCCACGCCGCTATTAACCACCAAACTCTACATTCCCCCCGGCCCGCGCCCAACTTGTACCCCGCCCCCGCCTGATCGAACGGCTGAATGAAGGGCTGACCGGCACGCCAGGCGTGACCCTTATCTCCGCGCCCGCCGGTTACGGCAAAACTACTCTGGTCAGCGAATGGCTCCATGTGTTGGGGGTCAGGGGTCAGGGGTCGAGAGGGCGGTGAAATCTAAACCTAACTCCCAACCCCTCGACCCTCAACCCCGATTTCCTGGCTCTCTTTGGAACCCGCCGATAATGATTTGACCCGCTTTCTCAGTTATCTCATCGCTGCGTTCCAGCAAATCAATCCAGCGGTGGGTCAGACCAGTCAAGCGCTGCTGCAAACGGGGGGACCGCATCTCCTCAACCCGGAGAGTATTATTTCCAGCCTGATTAATGATCTCGCCGAGAGTGGCGAAGTCCGGCAGGTTTTGGTGCTGGACGATTACCACGTTATCGAAACCAAAGCCATCCATGAGACGCTGATCTTTCTGCTGGATCATCTGCCCCCGCACCTGCATCTGCTGCTGGTCAGCCGGACGGTGCCGCCGCTGCCGCTGTCGCGCCTGCGGGTGCGCCGCCAGATAACCGAAATTCACGCGGCTGATTTGCGTTTTACCCTGGCCGAAAGCATCGAGTTTCTCAATACGGTCATGGGCCTGGGCCTGGCCGAGGACGATATTGCCGCCCTGGAAGCTCGCACGGAAGGCTGGATTGCCGGCCTGCAACTGGCGGCATTGTCGTTGCAACAGCAGGCGGACCGGTCGGGCTTTATCAAAGCCTTCAGCGGCGATGACCGCTACGTGCTTGATTACCTGCTGGACGAAGTGTTCAGCCGGCAGTCTGCGCCGATCCAAACCTTTTTGCTGCAAACCTCTATTTTAGACCGTCTCTGCGGCCCTCTGTGCGATGCAGTATTAGGAAAGGATGAAGGCCGCGAAGCGAGGATGAAGGATGAAGATACTGGTTTTTTCATCCTTCATCCTTCATCCTTCATCCTTGAACAGTTGGAGCAGGCCAACCTTTTTATCGTCCCGCTCGATACCAAACGGGAGTGGTATCGCTACCATCCGCTGCTGCTCGATTTGCTGCGCCATCGCCTCCACCAGACGGTTCCGGCCGGCTCCTGGGAAATAGCGGCCTTGCACGTCCGCGCCGCTAACTGGTACAGCCGGCATGGCTTGACCGCCGAGGCCCTGACCCATCTCTTTGCCGCCGAAGCCTTTCTCCAGGCCGCCGATTTGGTGGAGCAGATCGGGGCAACCACGCTGTGGGAACGGGGTGAAATAGCGACGCTCCTGAACTGGCTGACTCAACTACCGCCGGAACTGCTCCATACCCGGCCCAAATTGTGCCTTTATTACGCCGAAACCCTGTACTTAACCGGGCAACTGAGCGCTATCGAACCCTTTCTGAATTCGGTGGAACGTTATTTACAGCAGGCAGGCGTAGTTCAGGCCGAAACAAAAAATATACAGGGTGAAGTCATGCCGATTCGGGCGCTGGTAACTGGCGTCCAGGGGCAGCCGGCGCAAATGACCGATGCCATTGCTTTGACCCATCAAGCCCTGGCGCTTCTGGACCCCGACGAACCGCGACTTCGTGGCCTGTTGACCATCGGCCTGGCCGAAGCCTATTATCTGAACGGCCGGATGCTGGAAGCCGCCGAAAATTACCAGCGAGCGATTGAGCTGGGGCAGGCCGGTCAGAACTCTTTCCTGGTCATTGCCGGGCTGACCCGTCTCTCCGAAGTTCGCCTTATCCAGGGGCAGTTACGCCAGGCCGCCGAACTTTGCCGGCAGATGCGACAATTGACCTTGCCCGGTGCGCATGTCGCCGGCAATTGGGTCTGGAGCCAACTGCTGCGGGAGTGGAATCAACTCGAGGCGGCCAAAGAACAGGCGCAGGAGTGTCTTCATCATGGCCGGCTCGAAGGAAACCTGCGCATCATCATCCAGGCTAATATCACTCTGGCGCACATTCTCCAGGCTCAGGGCGACAGTGCGGCGGCGCACGAGGCGGTTCAGGCTACAGCCCGCCTGCCACAGCAGCAGCCTGCCGCCGGGGATTTGCCTTCAACGGCCACCCATCAAGCCTGGCTGTGGCTGCGCCAGAACAATCTGGCCGCCGTGGCCCACTGGGCCAAATCGCAGCAGTTGCAGCCGGACGACAGCCCCACTTACCGCCACGAAACCGAATATTTATTATTAGCCCGCCTGTTACTCGCCCAGGGCCAGGCTCAAGCCGCCGTTGACCTGCTGGAACGGCTGCGAACAGCCGCCGCAGCGGACGGACGGCAAGGCCGGATGATCGAAGCGCTGCTGCTGCTGGCGTTGGCCCAACAGGCGTTGGCAAATCTGCCCGCCGCCCTCGACAGCCTGAGTCGCACTCTTACCCTGGCCGAGCCGGAAGGTTATGTTCGTCTGTTTGTGGATGAAGGTCCCCCGCTGCTGAATCTGCTGAAACTGGCGGTTGAGCAGAACTATCCTCTCAGCCAAACCTATCTGGCCCGCCTGCTGGGCCGCCTTCGGAGAGGAAACGGACGAACCCGATGTGGAGAGCGAGACTGATACCCCACTGTCCGCCGTTCCGTCGCCGCTGGTGGAACCGCTGACCAAACGCGAACGGGAAATTCTGCGGCTCATCGCCGCCGGTCTCTCCAATGCCGACATCGCCGGGCAGCTTTTTCTCAGCATGGGCACGGTCAAAACCCATACCCGCAACATCTACGGCAAGCTGGGCGTTGTCAGCCGGACTCAGGCGGTTGCTACGGCCAGAGCCTTAAACCTCCTAAATTGAGGTCATGTAGTTCCAATAAAATCACCGATTTCGTGAAACGTGATGCGTAAGGGTTTTATGCAAAAAATCATCACGCATCACGTTTCACGCATCACGCGGCCAAGCTTTTGGGATGATTTAATCCTGGAACTCCTTTAATCCTCCTCATCCTCAAAAATACCCCCCTATCTACCACTTTAGGTAGATGAGTCATCATCCTCTTTGTGGTTTAATCACCAATATCACGAATGATACCAATGACCTCGGCCATCTATACCCCCGAATGAATTCGGGGTCTAAGACAAAAAACCCGTTAAAACGGGTTAGATGGTGGGCCCAACCCGTTTTAACGGGTTTTCCATATCAGGCATCGAATTCATTCGATGGCTGATAGCCGAAACGAAAACTACAGCCACGATAGAAAGACAAACTAAGCTATGAAGCAGCTAAAAGCTTTCTCAAGTTCAGCCCAACGGTTGAGCCTCGACTGCCCGGCGACGTACCGCATTACCATCCAAGGGCGGCTGGACCGGGAATGGTCAGATTGGTTTGAAGGAATGTGTCTGACCCCCGCCGCCGACTCGCATGGCGCTACCACCATCCTGACCGGCCTGGTCAGAGATCAGGCGGCGCTGCACGGCCTGCTGAATGCCCTGTACGGCCTGGGCTTGCCGCTACTGGACCTCACTTGTCTCGAAATTAACCCGACCCCTGAAAAATAGAAGGAGAATTTTTGATGAAACCGTCCGCTTTCCTATTTTTTTGCTTATGCCTGAGCCTGACCCTGGCAACCACCGCTTGTAACCCGGTGGCCGAGCCGGCGGTGGCTGCCGCGCCTCCGGCCGAAGTTGGTACCTCCGTCGAGGTGACTCCGGTTAAGACCGGCAGCATCGCCCTGGTTTTTGATTATTCCGGCACCCTCCAGGCCCAGAGTGATGTGACTTTGGCCCCCCGCGTCTCCGGCCAGATTCAGACCGTGCTGGTGGAGGCCGGCGACCCGGTCACGGCAGGCCAGCCGATTGCCCTCCTCGACCGGGACGTTCCCGCCGCTCAGTTGAAACAGGCCGAGGCTGTCCTGTCTCTGGCTCAGCTTAAGCTGGATAAAATGAACGAAGGGCGCGTCCGGAAGAACTCGAGGCAGCCCAATCCGCTTACCAGATCACCCAGGGCGCGTTGCAAGATGTGCAGCTTATTGACGACGACGAACGAACTACCGCCGCCGCTACGCTGGCCAATGCCCAGGCGGCCTTAAAACTGGCCCAGTCCGAGTACGACAAAATCGCCTGGGCCGGCCAGGTGGGCCAAACCCCCCAGGCGCTGACCCTGGAAAAAGCCACCAATGCCTACGAGCAGGCGCTCTCGGCCTACCAGTTGCAGACCAACCCTTCGGAGGCGCAGCTTGCCCCGTTGCAGGCCCAGTTGACCAAAGCCAAACTCGATCTGGCCCTGGCCAAACAGCCATTCCGCCCGGTTGACTTTGCGATGGCCAAAGCGGGCATCCAGCAGGCCGAAGCCGCCGTCGAGCTGGCCCAACTACAGCTCGATTACACTACCCTGCGCGCTCCCTTTGATGGCATTGTCGGCGAGGTTTACATCCACCAGGGCAGCATGGTTGACACCAAATCGGCGGTGGCCCTGTTCATCTCCAACCAGGTCGAGGTCGCGGTCAACATCGAAGAGAGCCGGCTGGGCAGGTGGCGAAAGGGCAGCACGCCTCGCTGCACGTCTCGGCGTACCCCGGCGCGGAATTCCCCGGCCTGATTACCAGCGTCGCTCCGCTGCCGATCAAAAGACGCACACCTTCGTGGTCAAAGTGACGCCGGCTGACCCCAAAAATATGCTTCGCAGCGGCATGTATGCCGATGTGTCACTGCTGGTGGATGAAAAAACCCAAACGATGCTGGTGCCGCGCTCGGCAGTGGTTACGGTTGACAGCCAGCGGCTGGTCTACCGGGTCAACGAGGGCCAGGTTGAGCAGGTCAATGTTACCACCGGCCTCAGCAACGATACAGAAATTGAAATCATCTCCGGCCTCAAAGCAGGCGACAGCATCGTCGTTACCGGGCAGTCCTCGTTGCAGGATGGGTCGAAGGTAAAGATTGTGCCGGGGTTGTGAGGATAAATTATTATGGGACTTACCAGACTTTCCATTCAACGCCCGCTGACCATCCTGATGGTAATCCTGGGCTTCATCGTGCTGGGCTATCGCTCGCTGACCATGCTCCAGGTGGACCGGATGCCCAAAACCGACCTGCCTTACGTCTCGGTGGTGGTGATATACCCCGGCGCGTCGCCCGAAGATGTGGCCGACGAAGCCCTCAAACCGATTGAAGACGCCGTGGCCGGTATCTCCGGCATTGACGAGATTACCTCACAGGCCAACGAGAACTTCGGCTATGTGCTGATTAAATTTAATGAAGGGGTCAACAGCGACCAGGCCGCCATTGATGTCTCGCGCGAAGTGGACAAGGTGCGCGGCGACCTGCCCGACGACGCCGAAGAACCGACCATCATCAAGGCCGACCTCAACGCCCAGCCGATTATGCAACTGGTGCTGAGCGGGTCGCTGGGCCACGCCCGTCAGACGGGCAGCGCCCTGTACGACCTGGCCGACAACGACCTCAAGCCGCGCCTGCAAACGGTCGCCGGGGTGGCCTCGGTGGCGATTGCCGGCGGGCGCGAGCGCGAAATCCAGGTTTACGCCGACCCGGCGCCAGTTGGCCGCTTACGACCTGTCACTGGAAAAGTCCAGCAGGCCCTGGCCCTGGAAAATGTCACCGTCCCGGTCGGCTCGATTGAGCAGGGACCGCAGAAAAACGCCATCCGCTCGGTCGGCGAGTTCACCAGTTTGCAGGATATTGAAGGCATCATTGTCTCCGGCGGGGCGAACCCGCTGACGACGATGGGTTTGGGGCTACCGGCCAGCTTGCTGCCCAAAACGCCGTCGGGGATGGATACGAGCGGTCTGGTTTATCTGCGCGATGTGGCGACCGTGCAGGCAGGTTTCAAAGATACCAGCCGCCTGGTCCGCTATAACGGCCAGGCCGGGGTGCTGATTACCATTGTCAAAACCAGCGACGCCAACGCCATTACGACCGCCGACGAAGTGCGCCAGGTTGTGGAGCAGTTCAAGCCAACGCTGCCCGACGGCGCCAAACTGGACATCGTTATTGACGATACCACCTTCACCCGCGAGTCGGTCAGCGCGGTCAGCGAAGACCTGCTGCTGGCGGTGCTGATCACCGGCGTGGTTATGCTGCTCTTCCTGCATACCCTTAACAGCAGCATCATCGTTATGCTCTCCGTGCCCACCTCGATCATTGCCACCTTCCTGTTGATGTGGGCTTTTGGTTTCAGCCTGAACACCGTCACCCTGATGGCCCTGACCGTCGCCATCGGTATCCTGGTGGACGACTCGATTGTGGTGCTGGAAAACACCGAGCGCCACCTCAAGCTGCACAAAAAACCGCGCCAGGCCGCCCTCGACGGCCGGGCCGAAATCGGTATGGCGGCCATTACCATCACCCTGGTGATTGTGGTGGTCTACCTGCCGGTGGCCTTTATCAGCGGCATTGTCGGCCAGTTCTTCCGCTCCTATGGTATCACCATTGCCGTGGCGACTATTTTCTCGCTGCTCATCTCCTTCACCCTGACCCCCATGCTGGCGGCCTTCTGGCTCAAAGACGAAACCCGGCCCGAAAAACCGGCCAAAGGGGTGTGGCGGGTGGTTAACGTCCTGTGGCGGCCGTTCGGTTGGTTGTGGCAGCGTTTTATTCGCGGCTGGGAAGCGATGTTCACCGGCCTGTCGAATCTCTATGCCCTGATCCTGGGCCTGGCGCTCAAGAATGTCCTGACCCAATTCCTGGTGGTGGTCATCGCCGCTGTGGCCCTGGCCGCCGGGATTTACCTGGTGGTTGGGGGCGTGGTCGGTAACGAATTCCTGCCCCTGGAAGACGATGGCCGGATCACGATTGGGGTCGAACTGCCCGCCGGCTCCAGCCTGGCCGCCACCGACCGGGCGGTGCAGCGTATCGAGCAAATTATCCGGGCGGAAGTCCCCGAAACGTCGCTGATTGTCTCCAACATCGGCACGGAATCGGGCAGCGCCCTGATTGCCAGCAGCGACAAGGCCAACTTCGCCACCGTTATCCTGCGCCTGGTGGACAAGGCCGAGCGTGACCGCAGCACCACCGACCTGGTCAACGCCCTGCGGCCCGCCCTGGCCCAGACGCCCGACGCCAAAGTTTCCTTTATGCTCAGTTCGTCGGTCAGCGGGATGAACCAGGACATCGAAATCCGGCTGTACGGGCCGGACCGGGAGGCTCTGATTGACCTGGCCAACCAGGCCGAATCGGCAATTCTGACGGTGTCGGGGGCGGTAGACCTGCGCAACACCGGGGCCGAACGCTCGCCCGAAACGCAGCTTGTGGTTGACCGCGGCCGGGCCAGAGATGTCGGTTTGACGCCGGGGCAGGTGCCCGGACGCTGCGCACGGCCGTCAACGGCAGCCAGGTGGGCGATTACCAGCCGGAAGGCCAGACCGAAAAGGTTGACCTGACCCTGCGTATGAACGACGACGCCCGCCGTGACCTGAAGCAACTGCTCGACCTGCCGCTGGGTTACGTCAACGACCAGGTGATTGTGGTGGGGCAGGTGGCCCAGGTGCAGGATACCCTGGCCCCGGCCCGGCTCAGCCGCGCCAACCGCCAGTCCTCGCTGACCATCAAGGTTGGGTCCGCCGGACGGGCCAACGCCGACGTGACCAACGACATTGAAGCCGCCCTGCGCACTCAAGTTGATTTCCCGGCCGGCTACGGCTTCCAATTCACCGGCCAGGCCGATTACCAGCGCCAATCGTTTCAGGATTTGACCGGCGCGCTGGTGCTGTCCATCCTGTTGATTTATATGCTCCTGGTCGCCCTGTACCAGAGCTGGCTGCAGCCCCTGGCGATCATGTTCGCCCTGCCGGTGACGCTGGTTGGTGCGTTTGGCGGACTGTGGCTCACCGGCAACACCCTCAATGTGATGTCGCTACTGGGGATCAGTCAATGCTGGC
>JAAUSP010000090.1 GCA_012032575.1 Anaerolineales bacterium
TTTCCAAACCGTCATCACCTTGGATGAGATAACCGAGGCTGGCGCGAATCTTCTACCCGATCCCTGGGCGCTGCTCGAAGCCGCCCGCCATTTAAAGCCAACGCCCGCTCGCAGCGCCTACATCGGGGCCAATCCCGCCGATGTCATCGCTGCCCGCGCCGCCAACCAAATTGTACCCTTCACCGCCATCGCTTGTCTGGCCGGCGCGCCTGATAAAGAAGTTCTGCGGGCAGAGTTCGAGACGGTCAAAGCTCAGATCATTCTGGGCCATCCGAATAATCTGAAGGAGTTGGTGGAGTGAAACCAGAATCATTGTCTGCCAACAAAACTTACTTTTCACGTCCAAAAACTTATGTTAAAATATTGATTACGTTTATGCGATAGATATGTTAGATGTGGAAAAATAATGTCTATGGAAGCAATTCGTTTGCAGCAAACTGTTCAAAAAAATGGCGAACTATACCTCACCAATTTACCTCTGGAAAAAGGTCAGCAAGTAGAACTTCTTTTGTTATATAGCCCTACCAGGCCAAAACTTCTTCGTTTAACGGCCAGGCAGTTACTCAATTCCGAATTAATTGGCTTGTGGCAAAATCGTTCTGACATCACCGACAGTGCGGCTTATGCTCGTCAACTTCGAGAACAAGCTCAACGAAGGCCGGATGTATATGACGATAGATGAGATACGAAGGCTTTTAGGTAAGCCCTACTACGAGACTTCAAACTGTTTGATATACAATCTTGATTGCTTAGAGGCAATGAGGAAAATCCAAAACCTCTTATTAATCTAACTGTAACAAGTCCACCCTATAACATCGGAAAAGAATATGAGGAAGTTTTACCATTATCAGAATATCTTAGTTGGTGTGAAGAGTGGATTAATGAAGTTTACAGAATAACTCAAGCCGGGGGGTCTTTTTGGCTTAACCTTGGCTATATTTCAATTCCAACAAAAGCTAAAGCAATTCCTCTTCCATATTTACTATGGGACAAGATCCCATTTTTTCTAATCCAAGAAATTGTGTGGAATTATGGGGCTGGGGTTGCAGGGAAAAAATTCTTTTCACCACGCAATGAAAAGTTTTTATGGTACGTCAAAAACGAGAATGACTACACTTTTAATCTTGATATTGTTCGCGATCCAAATGTAAAGTATCCTAATCAAAAAAAGAATGGAAAAATCAAAGTTAATCGCTTAGGGAAAAACCCAACAGATGTTTGGGGTTTTCCAAAAGTGACTTCAGGGCAAAATCGCAGTTCTAAAGAGAGAACTCCTCACCCAGCTCAATTTCCCAAAGCGGTAATAGAGAGGATAATAGAGGCTTCTTCGAATATTGGCGAGGTTGTACTTGATCCTTTTATGGGTTCTGGAACAACAGCCGTAACAGCTTTAACTCTCGGTCGAGTTGTGTTGGGTTTTGATATTAATACTGATTATTGTCGAATAACAGCAAAGAGAATTGAAAATCACTTGAGGGAAACGGAATTGGCAAAATTACAAATGAGATTACTTTAATGGAAGAGCGAGCAGCTTATTCCGCTCTACTTCTTGTGAGAGTCGGGATTGTTGCCCAGTAGCAGCAATTTGCCCAATCCAATCTTCATGGTCTAACCAACCAAATCTCATTGATGTAACAGACGGTCGCTTTGCTTCGACTGTTTTAGAGAATTTTTGAAAATTGATAGCCAGATAGTAGCCCGATTTACTCTTTTTGTCTATTATAGTTTCTTGAGCATAGCTTCTATTGCCATAAATGTTTCTCAAACTTGATGAAGTTTTTATCTCAATGGAATAAATCGGGTTAGGAATGTAAACCAAATCCTTCTCATCAGTTGTCTCCTCTCGCCTCCAAATGCCAGGATAACGATGAGTAAATTCCAAAGGTATAAGCTCGTGGAGAAAATAGCCTATCACCTGTGGGCGGGGAAATAGATCAATTCCAATTCTAAAAGGTTTGCTTCCTATATCAGACTCAAAAATATCGTTCCAAACCTGTAAAACGACCTCATAAATCTCATTTGGATCAAGTGGGTGTCTCTCAATTAGCTCTCGTGTTTTAGAAGCCCAATCTTGGACTGATAATCCAGTATAGGGTGATGTGATTGATTGCTGCATACTCTTACTCTATTCCTTCAACAAGTTCAGTTACAGGAACTTCCAAGACACGGGCTAAACGAATCAGATTAAGGAGGCTTATATTGCGTTCTCCTCGCTCAACTCCCCCAATATAAGTGCGATGTAAATCGGCTAACTCCGCCAATTTTTCTTGTGATAGCCCTTTTGATAACCGAAGCTGCCTTATATTTTGACCGAGTTTGAGAAGTTCAGAATTAAACATAAGATAATTTTGTACGTAAGATGACTATAAGTCTACACCTTATAAGTATCATTTCTTGAAGTGTTAATGAACTTACAACCTTGTATTAAGGAATTTAAATTTTGACACCCTCACCCCGTACCGCCACTGTCACCCGCAAAACGGGTGAAACCGATATCGAAATCACGCTCAATCTCGACGGTTCCGGGCAGGCCGACATCGCCACCGGCGTCGGCTTTCTGGACCACATGCTGCACGCTCTGGCCCGGCACGCCCGCTTTGACTTAAAAGTGCGGGCCAGCGGCGATCTGCACATTGACGAACACCACACCGTCGAAGATGTGGGTATTGTGCTGGGCCGGGCGCTGGCCGAAGCCCTGGGCGACCGCAAAGGCATTACCCGCATGGGCCACGCCATCGTGCCGATGGACGAAGCTCTGGCCCTGGTGGCCGTTGATTTCGGCGGGCGCGGCTACTTTGTCTTTGATGGCGCTTTCAGCACCGAACGCATCGGCCAGGTTGGCACCTCGCTGATCCCCCACTTTTTTGAAAGTCTGGCCCACGAAGGCCGGCTGAATCTGCACGCCCGCTTACTGGCTGGCGCAGACGACCACCACCGGGCCGAAGCCCTGTTCAAAGCCCTGGCCCGCGCCTTCGATATGGCCGTCCGCCGGGACGAGCGGCTGGCCGGCCAATCACCCAGCACCAAAGGGACGCTTACTGCGTGACCGTTTATCCCCTCCCTTCCCTCCCCCTTTAGGGGAGGGTTAGGGAGGGGGTCGGTCCCCAGTCATTACGGAAAGGATTTCTCAATGACCAAACCCAACCTCGTCATTGTTGACTACGGCGTAGGCAACTTTAGAAATGTACAAAAAGCGTTTGAGGCCGTCGGCGCTGCGGCTGAGATTACCGACTCGGTTGAGCGGGTCGAGGAAGCGGACGTGGTGGTGCTGCCCGGCGTCGGCGCGTTTGGCGACGCTATGCGCCATCTGCGCGAGCGTGGCCTCGATCAGCCCGTTCTGGCGGCGGCACAGGCCGGTAAGCCCGTGTTTGGTATCTGTGTCGGCTTGCAGCTCTTATTTGAGGAGAGCGAAGAGATGGGCCAGCACGAGGGCTTGGGTATCCTGCCCGGCAAAGTTGTCCGATTTCCCGACAGGCCGGGCCTGGCGGTGCCGCACATGGGCTGGAATCAAATCGAGCCGGCCCGCCCCCATCCGCTGCTCCGGCACATTAACTCCGGCGATTTTGCCTACTTTGCCCACTCCTACTACGCTGTCCCGGCTAACCCCACCGACATCATCGGCTGCACCGATTACGGTCAACCCTTCCCCACCGTGGTGGGCCGCGACAACATCTGCGCCATCCAGTTTCACCCCGAAAAGAGCCAGCAGGTGGGACTGCAAATATTGAGGAATTTTGTCGAGTGGACCGGAGGAGGCGGGGAGAAGTGACGCGAAGAGGCGAAAGATTCTTTTCTCCTCGCGTCCTCGCCTCCCGTATCATCGCCTCACGGAACAGGAGCAGCTATGCAAATTTTTGCCGCAATTGATTTAAAGAACGGTCACTGTGTCCGGCTGACTCAGGGCGACCCTGACGCTGAGACAGTTTACGGCCACGACCCCGCCGCGATGGCCGAGCAGTGGGCCGAGTTCGGCGTGGATTGGCTGCACGTGGTCAACCTCGACGGCGCGTTTGGCGACCCCGAAAAGTCGGCCAAAAATGGTCGCGCGCTTCAGGCTATCCTGGATCGCGTGACCATTCCGGTGCAGTTTGGCGGCGGCTGCGCAGCCTCGAAGATATTGCCCGCGCCCTGGACCTGGGAGTCAGCCGGGTGGTGGTTGGTTCTATGGCCGCCGACCGGCCCCGCCAGATGCTCGACGTGCTGGGTCAATTTGGCCCGGAGCAGGTGGTGCTGGGGCTGGATGTCAAAGAAGGCAAGGTTGCCACTCACGGCTGGCGGCAACTGGCCGAAACGGACGCCCTGAAGCTGGTCCAGCTCATCCAAACCGCCGGTCTGACCCATGTGATTTACACCGACATTTCCCGCGACGGCATGCTGACCGGCATCAACCTGGAAGCAACCGTCGCCCTGGCTCGCGCCGCCAATGCCGGCAACCCTGAGCGCAGCTTCAAAGTGATCGCTTCGGGCGGCGTCGCCACTATTGAGGATGTCAAACAGGTCAAAGCCGTCGAGAATGAAGGCGTCGAAGGGCTGATTATCGGCAAGGCCCTCTACACCGGCGCGGTGGATTTGGCCGAGGCTATCCGCGTGGCGCGGGGGGAAGGATGAAGGGAAGATTGGAAGGATGGAAGATTGGAAAAGAAAACTTGTCTTCGCCATTCACCATTCGCCCATTCGCCATTCGCCTATTCGCTGATTCTCTGGGAGGTTTAGTTTGATTGTCCAAATTTACGCCGCTACTTCGGTCGCGGACGCTTTAAAGATGGTCGAGTTGGGGGTGGACCAGGTCGGTTTTGTGGCCGGGGATTACGGCGAGGTGTTCGGTGAGTTGACCTTTACCCAGGCGCGGGCCATTACCGACGCCCTCAAAGGCCAGGCCACCTCGTCAGCCTTGACAATGAGCACCGATGTGGCTGAGATTGAGCGCATGGCCGAGGCCGTCCAGCCGGATATTATTCACATCTCCAGCGACACCGAGGCCGTAGGCGTCGAAGCAATGCGCGACCTGCGCCGCCGCCTACCCGAAACAATTGCCCTGATGAAAGCCATTCACGTCGGCGGGCCGGAGAGCATTGACACGGCCCTGGAATTTGCCGCCGTCGCTGAGATTTTGCTCCTCGATACCAAAGTGACCGGCATGCCCGGCGTCGGCGCGACCGGCGTGACCCACGATTGGAACATCAGCCGGGAAATTGTGGCTCAGGTCGGTCAGCAAGCCAGGGTTATTCTGGCCGGCGGCTGGTCCCGACCAATGTCGGCGCAGCCATAACCGCCGTGCAGCCCTGGGCCGTAGACAGCAACACCGGCACCAACCTCCACGGGGACCCGGTGAAAAAAGACTGGGCGCGGGTAGCAGAGTTTGTACAGCAAGCCAAGATGAAACGTGAGGCGTGAGGCAAAAGACGTAAAAAACGGAACACGCAACACGCAAGACGAGACTCCAACAGATAAGGTAAGCTCAATATTATGTTAGCCAAACGCATCATCCCCTGCCTGGATGTGAAAGACGGGCGGGTGGTCAAAGGAATCAATTTTATCAATTTGCGAGACGCGGGCGACCCGGTCGAGCAGGCCCAAATTTACGACCGTGAGGGCGCGGATGAACTGGTCTTTCTGGACATCACCGCTTCGCACGAAGGGCGCGGCCTCATGGTAGACATCGCCCGGCGGGTGGCCGAAAGCGTCTTCATTCCCTTCACCGTCGGCGGCGGCATTGGCAGCCTCAACGATATGCATGCCATCATCTCGACCGGCGCGGATAAGGTCAGCATCAATACGGCAGCGGTACGAACCCCGGTTTGATTACTGAAGGAGCCACCGCCTTTGGCAGCAACGCCATTGTCGTCGCCGTTGACGCCCGCAAGCGACTGGATGGCCCCGGCTGGGAAACCACCACCCACGGCGGGCGGCAGCGCACCGGGCTGGATGCCGTCGCCTGGGCCAGGGAATGTCAGGAGCGGGGCGCAGGTGAAATCCTGCTGACCAGCATGGACGCCGACGGCACCAAAGCCGGTTTTGATCTGGAACTGACCCGCGCCGTCACCGACGCTGTCACCATTCCGGTCATTGCTTCCGGCGGGGCCGGGGCGCTGGCCCACTTCGCCGACGTTATCAGCCAGGCCCACGCCAGTGCCGCCCTGGCCGCCAGTTTGTTTCATTTTCAGGAGCTGTCCATCCAGCAGGTTAAAGACTATTTGACGGAACAAGGGATTCTGGTGAGACAGCAAAAAGTAGAAATAAGAAATTAGAATTAAGAAAAATAGAAATGTCATTTCGACCGAAGGGAGAAATCCCTATAGACTTACAATTCAACGAAGCCGGTCTGCTCCCAGCTATTGTCCAGGATGCCACGACAGGGCAGGTTTTAATGCTGGCCTGGATGAATGAAGAAAGCTTGCGGCTGACCCTCGAACAGGGTGAAACCTGGTTCTGGAGTCGCAGCCGGGGCGAGTTGTGGCACAAGGGGGCCACCAGCGGCAACATCCAAAAAGTCCGCCAGATTTTTTACGACTGCGACGGCGACACCCTGCTGATGCAGGTAGATGCCGCCGGACCGGCCTGTCACACCGGGGAGACAAGCTGTTTTTTCAGATCGTTAGAGCCTTAGCAGTCGAGCCTTTATACATTTAGGAGTTACGCAGTTCAAAAATTTTCAACCACCGATTGCACAGATTTCACAAAATACTTCTCATCCTTCTGTGTAATCCGTGAAATCTGTGGTTAGTTTCAGGAGAGACAGATTCAATGACAGTAACCGCAATTGTAGGGGCGCAGTGGGGCGATGAAGGCAAAGGCCGCATCGTTGACGCCCTGGCCGAAGAAATGGAGTGGGTTATTCGCTTTCAGGGAGGCGACAACGCCGGGCACACCGTCATCAATGATTTCGGTGAGTTTAAATTACACTTGATCCGTCCGGGATTTTTCACCCTGGCGTCAAATGTCTGGTCGGCACGGGCTGTGTGGTCAACCCGGCTGTTTTGTTGGAGGAATTGCAGGCACTCGAAGCCGCCGGAGTCAATACCGCCAACCTGTTTATCTCCGAGCGGGCGCACATGGTTATGCCCTATCACCGTCTGCTGGACGGGCTGCAAGAGGTTGCTTCGGGCAAAAGCGCCATTGGCACTACCAAGCGGGGCATCGGCCCGGCCTACAGCGACAAGGGAGCACGGCGCGGCCTGCGCCTGGGCGACCTGCTACGGCCCGATTGGCTGGAAGCCCGGCTGGATCAGGCCATTGAGTTTGCCAACCGGGAATTGGTCCACTTTCAGCAAGCGCCGGTTGATCGGGTCCAATTGCTGGATCAATGCCGGTCATGGGGCGAGCAGTTGGCCGCCCGCCTGGTTGACCCCCTGCCACTGATTCGCCAGGCTTATGAGCAGGGCGCTAACATTCTGCTGGAAGGCCAATTAGCCGCCATGCGCGACCTCGACTGGGGCACCTACCCCTACGTCACTTCCTCCAATCCAACCGCCAGCTTTGCCCCCGTTGGAGCCGGCCTGCCACCCCAGGCCGTTAACCGGGTCATTGGCGTAGTCAAAGCTTACACCACAGCGGTGGGCGCAGGCCCCATGCCGACCGATCAGACAGATAATCAAATAGCCAAGTGGTTACGCGAAAAAGGCCAGGAGTATGGGGCAACTACAGGCCGGCCCCGGCGCTGCGGCTGGTTTGATGCGGTGGCGCTGAACTACGTGGCTTATCTCAACGGCTTCACCGATTTAGCCCTCACCAAGCTGGATGTGCTCGATGGGCTGCCGGAATTGCAAATTTGCATCGGCTATCGCCTGCCAGATGGTTCAACTATCCAGCATGTGCCCGACACCCCTATCTACGAAACGGTTGAACCTATCTATGAAAGCTGGCCCGGCTGGCCCGAAAACTCGACCGGCTCGGCTCGTACCTGGGCCGACCTGCCCCAGGCCGCCCAAAATTATCTCAGCCGGATCGAGGAATTAACCAAAGTTTCGATTCGCTATATTTCCGTTGGCCCCAAGCGGGATGAAATGTTTACAAAGTAGCAAGGTAGCAAGGTAGCAGAGTCGCAAAATAGCAAAGTCGCAAGGTAGCAGGGGTGCAAAGTAGTAAGATTGTTCTCCTGTTACTCTGCGACTCTGTTACTCTGCGACCTTGCGACCCTGCTACCTGTCACAGGTGTTCTATGAGCGATTTTTTAACGCAACTGGCCGAATTGATTACCGAACGCAAAGCAAACCCCAAACCAGGCTCGTATACCAATGAACTGCTGGCAGATCGAGCCAAAGCGGCGCAAAAAGTTGGCGAAGAAGCGGCTGAAGTGCTGGTCGCCGCCCTGGCCCAATCCGAAGCGCGGCTTATCGAGGAAATGGCCGATTTGATTTATCACAGCATGGTGCTGCTGGAAACCAGAGATGTCCGCTGGTCCGACGTTATCGCCGAGTTGAAAAAACGGCATAAGTGAATAATCTTATGGCCCAAAAACCCCCCATTTTTGGGGGTTGACGAGAAATGGTGTCTCTCGTACAATGTTAAAAACGTTAAATTTAAAAATGCCCTCAATCTCGACAAGGACACCAATAATGACTATCGAAGCCGATGAAGTGGTTATCGAACACAAACAAAAATTACTGGTCCAATACCGGCGGAATTTGAATTATTTGGATCAACAGGCGGCACAGTATGGCTCTCATGTTCCGTTAGAAATCCATAATGCCCTGGTGACTGAACAAGATAGAGTAGCGGCGCTGGAGCGGGATCTGGCCGGGTTGGGTGTCGCTCCCCAAGCTCAATCGAGCTGGCAAGCTTTGGTGATTGATGCGGATAATAGTTGGCGGAAAATCATTGTAGACAAAATAACCGAGTTGGGCGGCGACGCCATCGAAGGGCAAACCGTGCCACCGGAAGAGCAGGCCCATACGCTGACTCACTGCGCGGTGGCTATTGTGGGCGTAACCCCGCAAACTCAGCATGATCCGGCGATTAAAGAATGGATCAAGGCTGTGGTAAAATTAAGTCATAATTACCTTTAATTTTGCTGGCTACCTGGGAAGACCGCAACACCCCTATCGTTTTGCGCCAGGCTCTGCGTGAGAGTAAAATTAATGTCATACCAACGACTATCTTTAAAGAAACATTTGATGGTTATTGGTTCTCGCGGGTACTGCATCAAATTCTAATTACCTGAAAGGGTGGTCTGATTTGAATCGTCGGAGGGGCATTTTTATTCTTCTCGCCGCGGTGCTGTTTATTGGCCTGTTAGCAGCAGTGGGATTTAGCGCCTTTCGTCTGGGCCAACAAACGCTGGCAGAGCAGGAACCCGGCCCCACCGACGAGACGCCTCCTTCACCCGCCCCCACCACTCTGGCGCAGCCGCCGCCGCTTATTACCAATACCCCCACCGTAACACCCACCGTAACACCCACCCGCGAACCCACTGCCACTCCCAGCCCCACCCGCAAACCCACTCCTACCCCTTCACCCACACCGATTATTGTCAGTATCACCGAACTGGGCCGCCTGGAAACCACCGAGTTTGCCATGCGGACTGTGATTGATTTGGAGAATGATCCCAGTAATCTATGGGAAAAACTGGTTGGCACAGATCAACTGATGCTCATTGCCGAAGGCGAAGTGGTGGCCGGCTTTGATTTGCAAAAGGTGGATGAGAAAAAGGACATCCAGGTCCAGGGGACGACGGTAAAAATCACCCTGCCCGCGCCCGAAATTTTATACAGCCGGATTGACAACGAGAAGACTTATGTTTACGAACGCCGAACCGGGCTGCTGGTCAAGCAGGACCCCAGCCTGGAAAGTCGCGCCCGTCTGTTAGCCGAAGAAAACCTGACCGAGTGGGCCGAACAACGGGGCATCTACTCAAAAGCTGAGGTGTCGGGCCGGGCCTATTTGGAGAACTTTTTGCGCTCGTTGGGGTTTACGGATGTGACCATCGAGGTGGAAGAGAAAGAGTTATGAATAAACCTGCACAGCGGCAGTATGCAGTTTGGGGCGGTATTGCTGCCGCAGCGTTGGCCGGTATTGCATTAATTGCCTTCTTTGCAGGCCGCCTTTTCACCCCCCCGCCACCACCTACCGCAACACCGCTGCCTACACCTCCTCCGCCCGTCGTCACCATTCAGAGCATCAAAGCGCAGGCGAAATTGTCCACAATAGAGTATAACACGGTCACTGAGATTTATCGCGAGGAAGTACCCGAAGGCTGGTTCGACGAGTTGTTGGGTACCAAAGAACGGCTGTTGATGTTGGTCTATGGTGACGTTCAAGCGGGTTTCGACCTGGAAAAATTGAAAGAGGAAGACCTGTGGACCGATGGCAAGCGGGTCCGACTGGTTCTGCCTGCCCCTGAAATCCTCAGTACCAGCATAGATTTTGACCGGACTCATATTGTCTATTATGAAAACAACCTGATTCTTGAGGACAATAATCCCAACCTGCAAGGCGAGGCACTAGAAGAAGCGCAAAAAGCTATCGAGGAAGCGGCCCTCAAGGAGAAAATCCTCGATAAAGCGAACACCCACGGCAAGCTCTACTATGAAAACTTCCTGCGATCCCTGGGTTTTACCGACGTCGAAGTTGTCACCAATGCCCAGGTGTTTGAAGAGTAAAAGGGTTTTGGCAGTTCTGACGTATAATGGGTGTGGGGTTGTTTAGACCTATCACCCGGCTTCACTTTCAATCTTACTTTAACCGAGAGGATGGATAGATCATGCCCACTGCATTACTTTCAGTTTCAGATAAAAGCGGCTTAATTGAATTTGCCCAAAGCCTGGCGCCGTTGGGTTGGGACTTTGTCGCCAGCGGCGGCACCGCCAAAGCGCTAAGCGAGGCCGGACTGACTGTTGCAGACGTGGCTGCTGTAACAGGTGCGCCGGAAATGCTGGGGGGACGGGTCAAAACCCTGCACCCGGTTATTTATGCCGGCATTTTGGCTCGACCAACCGAAGAAGATCGGACTGAACTGGCCGAACATCGGATTGGTGAGATTGATTTGGTGGTCTGCAATCTGTATCCTTTTCAAAAGACAATTGCCCAACCAAATGTGTCAATGAATGAAGCCATCGAGCAAATTGATATCGGCGGAGTAACGCTGCTGCGGGCAGCGGCCAAGAATTTTGTCCGGGTCACCGTGATCTGCGATCCGGCGGATTATTCGACGGTGTCTGAGGAACTGCACCAAAAAGGGTTTGTCTCGACAGCACGCCGAGCCGAGCTGGCCCATAAAGCCTTTGCCCACACCGCGCGCTATGATGCCGCCATTACCAATTATCTGGCCCGTGAGTCCGGCGGCGCAGAGTTACCGCCAGCGCTCACCGCCTCGCTGGTAAAAGTGCAGGAGATGCGCTACGGCGAAAACCCCCATCAGGCGGCGGCCCTTTATGCGGCGGATGAAAGCATTGGTCCATTGGGGGGAACCCTGCTGCAAGGCAAAGCACTCAGTTATAACAACATGCTGGATTTGGATGCAGCCTGGCAGGCGGTTCAATCTTTTAGCGAGCCGAGCGTGGTTATTGTCAAGCACCTTTCCCCCTGTGGTATTGCCAGCGCGGCCGATTTGGCGACTGCCTTTGGACAAGCCCTGGTTTCGGACCCGGTCAGCGCTTTTGGCGGGGTGATTGCGGTTAACCGGGAATTTGATGAAGCTACGGCCACCGCCCTGGGCGACCTGTTTGTGGAAGCGATTGCCGCGCCCGCTTTTAGCGAAGCCGCCCTGGAAATTTTATGAGCCGCAAAAACTGCCGGCTGCTGGCCATTCCCGAACCGATTGACACGACGGTGGAATTTCGCACCGTGGCCGGTGGTCTGCTGGCCCAGCAGCGGGATTACGGCGACCCGGCGGATGCGACCTGGCAGGTTGTCACGGAGCGCCAGCCGTCGGAGGCGGAAATGACGGCTTTGCAGTTTGCCTGGCGAGCTTGCCAGCATGTCAAAAGCAACGCGATTGTGTTTGCCGCCGGTACGGCCACGGTTGGCATTGGCGGTGGACTGCCCAGCCGGGTTGATTCGGTCAAGCTGGCCGCCACTAAAGCCGGGGAGAAAGCCCAGGGCGCGGTGATGGCCTCGGATGCGTTCTTTCCTTTCCCGGACGGTATCGAAGCTGCGGCTGCGGCCGGGGTCAAAGCCGTCGTTCAGCCCGGCGGTTCGGTTCAGGATCAGGCGGTAATCGCCGCCGCAGACCGGTTGGGGTTGGTGATGGTCTTTACCGGGGTCAGACATTTTAGACACTGATCCAAGTTGTACCCAAAAGTACAGGGTGAATAGGCTGATTTTAGTTTGAAATTTTCCCATCACCTTGCTAGAATATCAATACTCATCGAGTTTGCAGACAATCAACGCTCGAATGTTCTAGCGCACTATTTGTTTAATTTGAGCAACCGTCAGCACCAGCATAATCGTAATTTAAATCCTCAAGATTTCCCCGCTCTCCTGGGGGCTAGAACTCACGTCGTGACGCAAACCGACAAACGGGCGCGATTGTCTATCGTACCATAGGTTTAGGTTTGGAGTGCGCGCAATGGGGCGAGCCGCAGGGTAACTTTGCCACATGACAACTAAATATTTCTTGTCTGATCTTAAACAGATAACCATTTGTTTTGATACGGGCTTTGGAAGGACCTCGTGCTTTATGAATTAGTCATTGGAGACCTGAGTGCGACTAATTGCCCTTTCGCCTTAGGTCCAGGTCGCAGTGGGATTTACGCCAAATTGACTGATAGCTATTCTTAAAGATGATATATTAACCATTGGATCAACCTTAAAAGACTGCAACCAGTACGCCCATAAGGGCAGGAGGATTAAATGTCAGTGAAAGATGGAGCATCCTTGTTACGTTTGGTCGGCGAACTGCAGGACCAAAAACGTTTTCAGGAACTCAATTGGAGTGGTTCATTTCAGGATTATCTGGATATTGTGGCCACAGATCCCCGCATTACCCGCAACGCCTTCCAGCGCATTTACGATATGATCATGGAGTACGGCAACGACGAGTTTGAAGACGCCAAGAAGCGGCTGACTCGGTATCGCTTTTTCAGCGACCAATCCTTTGATGGGGACGATGCCATTTTTGGCCTGGAAATTTCGCTCATGCGTTTGGTTAACTTTTTCAAAGCTGCGGCCAAAGGCTACGGAACCGAAAAGCGGGTTCTTCTGTTGCATGGCCCGGTCGGTTCTTCTAAAAGCACCATTGTCCGCCGACTCAAGCGGGGCATGGAGCATTACAGCCGCACCGAGGCCGGCGCGGTTTATACCTTTGATTGGTATTTGGGCGAGTTGCCTGACGAGGGAGAAATTCCCGCCGATTTCTACAAAATTGGGCTTGGTCCTTACGGCCAGATCAGCGGGGTAGCGGCCCAGATTGGCGATGTGACTCTGCCTCCGTCTAAGGTTGAGCATGGTCGAGATGGCATCCGGGGCGAGTGGGAGCACTGCCCCATGAACGAAGAACCGCTGCATCTCATTCCCCTGGAGATGCGCGAGCGTTTCATGGCCAGCTTCAACGAAGACCGGCCCGCCGAAGAGCAAATCCGCATTGTCGGCGACTTGTGTCCCCCCTGCCGTTACCACCAGCGGGAATTGATGCGCCGCTACGAGGGTGACTGGGCCAAAATGGTCCGCCACATTCGGGTGCGCCGCCTGGTTTTCAGCGAGCAGGACCGGGTTGGCATCGGCACCTTCCAGCCCAAAGATGAGAAAAACCAGGATTCGACCGAACTGACCGGCGACATCAACTATCGCAAAATTGCCATTTACGGCAGCGACAGCGACCCGCGTGCCTTCAACTTCGACGGCGAGTTCAATATTGCCAACCGGGGCATCATCGAGTTTATCGAAATGCTCAAACTGGATGTCGCCTTCCTCTACGACCTGCTCGGCGCGAGCCAGGAACACAAAATCAAATCCAAGAAATTTGCCCAAACCGATATTGACGAAGTTATCATCGGCCATACCAACGAGCCGGAATACCGCCGCCTGGAAAACAACGAGTTTATGGAGGCGCTCAAAGACCGGACCGTGCGCATTGACGTGCCCTACATCACCAAGCTCAAAGATGAAATAAAAATCTACGAGCGCGACTTCAACGCCAAGAAAGTGCCGGTCCACATCGCGCCCCACACCCTGGAAATGGCAGCCATGTGGGCTGTCCTGACCCGGCTGGAAGAACCCAAAAAGCCAATCCTGACTCTGATGCAAAAGCTAAAATTGTACGACGGCAAATCCCTGCCCGGCTTCACCGAAGATAACATCAAAGAACTGCGGAAAGAAGCCCAGCACGAAGGGATGGAAGGCATCAGCCCGCGCTACGTACAGGATAAAATCAGCAATGCTTTGGTCAATTACCAGCAGGACGGCTACATCAACCCGTTTATGGTCCTCAATGAACTGGAATCGGGCCTCAAAAATCATCCACTCATTACCAATCAGGATGAACGCCAGCGCTATCGCGAGATGCTGGCCATTGTGAAAGAGGAGTATACCGAGATCGTAAAGAACGAAGTCCAGCGGGCCATCAGCGCCGACGAAGAAGCCATCAAGCGGCTGTGCGCCAACTACATTGATAACATCAAGGCTTACACCCAGCACGAAAAGGTGGTCAACAAATTTACCGGTCAGGCCGAAGAGCCGGATGAACGGCTGATGCGCAGCATCGAGAAAAAGATTGATATTCCCGACAGCCGCAAAGACGATTTCCGGCGCGAGATCATGAACTACATCGGTGCGCTGGCCATCGAAGGCAAGACCTTTGATTACCGCACCAACGAGCGGCTGCACAAAGCCCTGGAACTCAAGCTGTTTGAGGACCAGAAAGACAGCATCAAGCTCACGTCGCTGGTCAGCCGGGTGGTGGATAAAGACACCCAGGAGAAAATTGACGTGGTTAAAGCTCGACTGGTCAAGAATTTTGGTTATAATGACCAAAGCGCTACCGATGTGCTTAACTATGTCGCCAGTATCTTTGCGCGAGGAGACGCCAACGAATAAGCGAATAAGCCGCGAAGCGTGGCGAATAGATTAGATTTATTCGCTCATTCGCCATTCGCAAATTCTAACACCTATGCAACGAGTCCAACGTGATCTGAACCGTTTCCGCCACATTGTGCGGGGACAAATCAAGAAAAATTTACGGAAGTACATGTCGCAGGGGGAGATGATTGGGCGGCAAGGCAAGCGGCTGGTCAGCATCCCCCTGCCGCAAATTGATATTCCCCAGTTTCGCTACGGGGCCAGACAGGGCGGCGGCGTTGGCCAGGGTGATGGCGATGTAGGCACGCCCATCGGCCAGGGCGACCAGCAGCCGGGCCAGGGCCAGGCCGGCAGCGAGCCGGGCCAGCACATTCTGGAAGTGGATGTCAGCCTGGAAGAGCTGGCCCAAATTTTGGGCGAAGAGCTGCAACTGCCCAAAATTGAACCTCGTGGGACCCAAAATATCATCAGCGAGCGCAGCAAGTACAACCGCATCCGGCGGGTCGGCCCAGACAGCCTGCTTCATTTCAAGCGGACCTACAAAGAGGCGCTGCGCCGGCAGATCAGCACCGGCGAATACAACCCCAACAATCCCATTGTGGTGCCTATCCGCGAGGATGCCCGCTATCGCTCCTGGCATGATGAATTGATGCCCGAAAGCAATGCCGTTATTATTTATATGATGGACGTGTCCGGCTCGATGGGGACGGAACAAAAAGAACTGGTGCGCATCACCGCTTTCTGGATTGAAACCTGGCTGCGCAGCCAGTATAAACAAATCGAGATTTGTTACCTGGTACATGATGCAGCGGCTAAAGAAGTGGACCAGCACGCCTTTTACCATTTGCGTGAAGGCGGTGGCACCAAAATCAGCAGCGCCTATAAACTCTGCAACGAAATTATTGATGAGCGCTACTCGCCCGTCGAGTGGAACATCTATCCGTTTCATTTTAGCGACGGCGATAACTGGGGTGATGGCGATACGCAGCAGTGTGTGGAGTTATTGGAGAAAGAGCTGTTCCCTAAAAGCAATCAATTCTGTTATGGGCAGGTACGCAGCAGCTACGGTTCCGGGAGCTTTGCCCACGATTTGACCCACTGGCTGGGTGAGGAAGAAAAGTTGGTAGTCAGTGAAATTGCGACCCGTGACAACGTGTATGACGCTATTAAAAATTTTCTAGGGAAGGGACGTTAAATGAAAAAAACTCACCTTCCTGCCGATTTGCAGGCTGCCTGGGAGCAGATTGAACAGCACGCCCTTGACTATGGGCTGGATTTCTTCCCCATTATTTTTGAAGTCCTCGATTACAAAACGCTCTATGAAGTTGCGGCGATGGGTGGCTTTCCGGTGCGCTATCCGCACTGGCGCTTTGGTATGGAGTTTGATCAGCTCTCCAAAGGCTATACCTACGGTCTGAGCGTTATTTACGAGATGGTGATTAATACCAATCCCTCTTATGCCTACTTGCTGGAAGGCAATGAGATGGTGACGCAAAAGATGGTGATGGCCCACGTGACCGGTCACGTGGATTTCTTTAAAAACAACATGTGGTTTGCCCCTACCAACCGCAAAATGCTCGACGAGATGGCTAACCATGCCAGCCGGGTCCAGCGTCTGGTCAATCGTTATAATTATGAAATGATTGAAGATTTTATAGATGTTTGCCTGTCACTGGAAAATCTGATTGATTATCATGCCCCTTACATCCGGCGGGCCGAAGCCCAGACAGCTTCACCCGTTGTCGCCGATGAGGATGAAGAGCAGCCGATTGAAGGTCTCAAGGTTGAGCGCAGTTACATGCGCAATTACATCAACCCGCCCGAATTTCTGGAACAGCAGCGCCAAAAACAGGTCGAAGCGCAGCAAAAAGCGCGCCGCTTCCCGGAGAATCCCCAAAAAGACATCCTGCTCTTCCTGCTCAATTACGCCCCGCTGGAACGCTGGCAGCATACCATTCTGGAAATAATCCGTGACGAAGCCTATTATTATGCGCCCCAGGGCATGACCAAAATTATGAACGAAGGCTGGGCCTCCTATTGGCACAGCCAGATCATGACCCAAAAAGCCCTGACCGACGCCGAAGTGATTAGCTTTGCCGACCACCATGCCGGCGTTGTGGCCACCAGTCCTGGCCGGCTGAATCCCTACAAGCTGGGCCTGGAGCTTTTGCGCGACATCGAGGACCGCTGGAACAAGGGCAAATTTGGCAAAGAGTACGAGGAATGTGACGATATTCAGGCCAAACGGCGCTGGGATAAACAGCTTGGCCTGGGGCGACAAAAACTGTTCGAGGTCCGCAAACTTTACAACGACATCACCTTTATTGACGAATTTTTAACCCCGGAATTTGCCATCGAGCAGAAATTGTTTACCTACCGTTATAACCGCAATCACGACATGTACGAGATTGCTCGCGCGAGTTCAAAGCCATCAAAGAAAAGCTGTTATTCCAGTTGACTAATTTCGGTCAACCGTTTATTTATGTTGAAGATGGCAACTACAATAATCGGGGTGAACTTTATCTCAAGCACCGTCATGAAGGGGTTGACCTGAAGCACGATTATGCCCGCGACACCTTGCGCAATATTCAGCGTATCTGGACCCGCCCGGTAAATTTGGAAACGGCAGTGGAAGACAAAAAAATCCTCATCTCTTTTGATGGCAATGAGTTCAAAGAACGAAAACTATAATCCCTACGGAGGCATTGGATGAATCTGGATAAACGTGTTATTGAGCAGCTTGAACAACTGGTGACCAAAGGCCCTAAACAAGTTGATGCCGTAATCCTCAACTCGGCCCAACAGCAGGGTTATATTGTCGGGGTTCCGGCTGAGGCCGGGGAACCGAGTGCGGCGATAAACCTGGAAGCTTATGATCGCTACAGCGTAGCGTTGCGTCAGTTGGAAGTGAGCCACGAGCAGACCGCTTTGCCTGAGGACTACGACCCGGTGGCGCATGTTCGCCGCTGCGCCGAGCGAGTTGTACAGCGCCTGACCTATCTGGAAGAGCCGCTAATCTTGCTGGAACTGGATCCCGCGGAGAAGCTGGCTCAACTCCGCAGCGCCCGCCG
>JAAUSP010000091.1 GCA_012032575.1 Anaerolineales bacterium
CCCGGATGCCCATCTGATTTACCTGGGCGCTATCCACGAGCGGCTGCGGCTGCCCGGTCTGACGGCCTATGCCGCCGCCCAAAAGCCGGGCTGGAAGCTTTTGCCGAAGCCCTGGGCAAAGAAGAACGCCAGCGCCGGGTCACCCTGGTCCGCCCTGGGGCAGTAGCCACCCCGCTGTGGAGCAAAGCGGGGCTGAAACTACCCGCTACGGCCATTTCGCCAGAAACACTGGCGCAGCGTATTTTGGAAGCACACGAGTCTGGCCACAAAGGTCTCCTCAACTTTGACTAAAAGCCTATCCGAAAACCCAGCAGCGGCGGCTCCCACGCCGCCGTTAGTCGGGCGTGGGAGCCCGACCCGCTAGTTTTCGGATAGGTTCTAAAAACAGGGCCGGCTAAATTCAGCCGGCCCGTTTTTTACCAGCCCTGCTCATCCTTGTCGCTGCGGCGGTTGATCCAGCCCTCGCGGGCCGAGGAGACGGTATCACGCTCGCTGCTTTTCATAATTATGATTATGCCGACAACCAGCGCCACCAGAATCAGCAGCAGCACAGCACAGAGAATCACCCAAAAACATGCTGACGACCATCGCCATCTCCGTCGTAAATAGACCAAATCATTGACAAAGTCTGCTGACCATTATAACATGAAATAGGTCAAGTTTTTCTTTTTGTCTACGAGAAACAACCTCACTTCACGCCGGAAGCAAAAATTCCCCTCCTGCAATTGTCAAAGGCCCTGACTGAGCCACCCTTTAACAGCTTGACAGCAATCCGAAAGCACAGTAGACTATAAATACTATGTTATGTTTAGTGATAAGTTGATGGCGGCCAGAAAAAAAATCAAAGTCAAACCTATCCCGGTGTGGGAGCAAATAACCGCGCCAATACAGCCCTACCGGCGCGAGTTGGCCGGCGCGATGCTGGCATTGTGGGCGGTGCTGACGCTGCTCAGCCTGCTCTCGTTTACCGGCGGCACGTTTAACGAGTGGTGGGCCGACCTGTTCCGGCAGGTTTTTGGCTGGGGGGCGATTCCGGCGGCGGCGGGTCTGGGGCTGCTGGGTCTGCTGCTGATCTTTGGCCGCTTGAGTAACGAAGCGTATACCCTGCCGCTGGACATCATCGTTGGGCTGGAAGTGTTGTTTGTGGTTGCCCTGACCATCACACATATCCTTGCCGCCAACGAGGGGGACGCCCTGCTCCTGGCCCGCGCCGGTGAGGGCGGCGGCTTTGTAGGCTGGGGTATCAGCTATTTTTTAACCGATTTGATCGGCTTATCCCTGGCACTGCCGTTCCTGTTCCTCGTTAGTATCGGCGCGGTGGTTCTCATTTTGCGCCTGAGATTCGCCGATCTTGCCCACCTGGGCGATTGGGCACAAGGCCGGCTGGATCATCTGCACCAGCCGCAGCGCGAGTCTGCGCCAACCCCGGCCCCCGAAGTTCACCCGCCGACGCCGCTGCCCGCTTCACGCTCGGCCAAAGCACCTCCCCCGGCGGCCGAGAAACCTCAAGCTGCGCCGGCGCCCGGTTCGGTGATTGAACCCGGCCCGGTCAGCATGCCTAAAACCAAATATACCTTGCCGCCGCTGGAATTATTGGCCCCGCCGGCCAAAGACCCCACCCACAACGCCAATGCCCGCTACCAGGCTCAGATTATCGAAGAGACGCTGTTTGGCTTTGGCGTGCCGGTTGAAGTGGTCGAAATCAATCGCGGCCCGACGGTGACTCAATTTGGCTTGAAACTCGGCTCCACCGAGCGCAAACTGCCCGACGGCACGATGGCTCAGCAGCGAGTGCGGGTTAACAAAGTGGTCGCTCTGTCTAACGATTTGGCGTTGGCCCTGTCGGCGGCCCCTATTCGCATTGAAGCGCCGGTTCCGGGCCGGCCGCTGGTGGGGATTGAAGTGCCCAACAGCGACAAGACCATGGTTTCGCTGCGGGCAGTGGTAGACGACGACAGCTTCAAAAAAGGCAAGGGCGCACTGCGGGTGGCCCTGGGCAAAGGGGTGTCGGGCCAGGCTGTCTCGGCGGCGCTGGCGGAAATGCCCCACCTGCTCATCGCCGGGGCAACCGGGTCGGGCAAATCGGTCTGCATCAACACCATCATCACCACTTTATTATTCACTCACGCCCCGGAACAACTGCGCTTTTTGATGATTGACCCCAAGATGGTCGAACTGACCAGTTTCAATGGCATCCCTCACCTGCTGGCTCCGGTTGTGACCGATTTTGAGCAGGTGGTCGGAGCGCTGGCCTGGGTGACGCGCGAGATGGAACGGCGCTATAAATTGTTTGCCGCCAGCGGGGCGCGCAGCATCAGCAGTTACAATCACAAAGTCGGGGCCAAAGGCGATCAGTTGCCCTATCTGGTGGTGGTGATTGACGAATGGCGACCTGATGATGATGGCCCCCGACGAAGTCGAACGCCATATTTGCCGCATTGCCCAGATGGCCCGTGCCACCGGCATCCACCTGGTGGTGGCGACGCAGCGGCCCTCGGTGGATGTGGTGACGGGGCTGATTAAAGCCAACTTCCCCACCCGGATTGCCTTTGCCGTAACCAGCCAGATTGACTCGCGGGTGATTTTGGACACGCCCGGCGCGGAGCGGCTGCTGGGCCGGGGCGATATGCTTTACATGGCCCCTGACTCGGCCAAACTGCTGCGTTTGCAAGGTTGTTTTGTGGCGGATGCGGAGATACGGAATCTGGTCAATTATTGGAAGAGCAGCGGCGTGAGCCTGGAACAGCCGGCTATGACCGAGGACCGAGGACCGGAGACGGGAGAGAATCGCCCGCTGCCTCAAGCAGCGTCAGAAGCAGGAGAAACGCCCTGGGCCAATATTGTGGCCGAAGCCGGTAAAGATGAAATGTTGGAAGAAGCAATCAAGCTGGTAACAGAGTCGGGCCGGGCTTCGACCAGCTTTTTACAACGGCGGCTGGGCGTCGGCTACCCTCGGGCCTCGCGGTTGATGGATCAACTCGAAGCGGAAGGGGTTATCGGCCCGGCAGATGGCAGCAAGGCCCGCGAGGTGTTCTGGCGCGAGAACCGCGATGAGGCCGATTACGATGAGTTCGAGGCGGATGTGGCGGGAGTCGAGGTAAAAAAACCGCCGATAAACGGAGATAAACGCAGGTAAAGAGTCATGTCATTCCGACCGCAGGGAGGAATCTTCACTTCCACGGCTTGAAATGTTATGGCGAGCGAGGAGATTTCTCGCTGGCGCTCGAAATGACATGTCAGGAACTGGATCAAGTCGTGACGAACTTATGCAAGCCTGTACTTAGCCTCAGCCTTAGCCTTAGACTCAAGGAAGTAGGTTTGGCTGGTGAGAAGGTGTAGAATTTATCCGACGCGGTGGCCCGGTCACTCTTGACCGGGTTTTTTGTTTCAGCCAAAACTCTGGCAAGATTTTGGTCTCGGTGCTATAATGCCGATTAAATAATTCTCAAAACAGGAAACAAGACGGAAAGCGGAAAGCGGAAAGCGGAAAGAATGAGGAGACAGTCACCTGAGCTGTCACATTTCACGCTCATGCCTCACGCCTCACGTTCAACGAGGTGTTAAAATGTCTGGACATAGCAAATGGAGTACCATCAAACGCAAAAAGGGCGCGGAAGACGCCAAGCGAGGTAAAATCTTTACCCGGCTGGCCCGCGATATCACCGTGGCTGCCCGCAGCAACGGTGATCCTAACGCCAACCCAACCCTGCGCATGGCGATTGAAAAAGCTCGCGGGGCCAATATGCCCAAGGATAATATTGAGCGAGCCATCAAAAAAGGCACCGGCGAATTGGAAGGCGGCAACGAAGAGGAGATTCTGTACGAGGCTTACGCCCCGCACGGGATTCCGATTCTCATCAAATGCCTCACCGATAACCGCAACCGCACCCTGGCCGATATCCGCAAGGTTTTCAACCGGCACGGCGGCAACATGGCCGAAGCCGGCGCGGTCAGTTGGATGTTTGAGAATAAAGGCTATATTTCCATCGAGCGGACCAAACAAGACCCGGATGAGGTCTTTATGCTGGCCGTAGATGCCGGGGCCGACGATGTGCAGATCAGCGAAGAATGGTTTGAGATTTATACCCCGGCCGATGAACTACACGCGGTCAGCAGCGCCCTCAGCGGAAATGGCTTGACAGTTGCCGAGGCCGAACTGTCGTATATTCCCAAAAACGAAATCGAATTAGACCCGAAAGATACCGTTCAGGTGATGGGGGTGATCGAAGCCCTGGAAGAGCAGGACGATGTCGAGCAGGTTTATTCGGGTCTGCATATCAGCGATGAGGCCATGGCCGCCCTTGAGGCAGCATAACAATGGAAGGTTGGAAGGCTGGAAGTCTGGTAATTGTCCATTCTTCCATTCTTCCAACCTTCCAACAAGGCAACGCTTGTGCGTGTTCTAGGTGTTGATCCCGGCACGGCTATTACCGGTTGGGGCATTATTGAGGGTGACGGCCACAATTTGCAGATGGTCGCCGGGGGCGTTATTACCACACCGGCGGGGATGCCCCTCCCTGAGCGGCTGCAAATTATTTACCGGGAGTTAAGCGCCGTCATCGCCCGCTGGCAGCCGGAAACAGCCGGACTGGAAGAGTTGTTTTTTAGCAAAAATGCCAAGACGGCTCTGACCGTAGGCCACGGGCGGGGAGTGGCGATGCTGGCCCTGGCCAATGCCAATTTAGCGATCACAGAATACAAACCCTTGGAAGTCAAACAAGCCATCACCGGACACGGTGGTGCAGACAAGCAGCAAATGCAGCAAATGGTCAAACTGCTCCTGAACCTGGACGACATTCCCCGACCCGACGATGCCGCCGACGCCCTGGCCGTAGCCATCTGCCACTTGCACTCCGCTCGATTGCGGCAATTAGGAGGAGAATGAAGTAAGGAGTAAGGAGTAGGGAGTAGGGAGTAAAAAACCTCTACTCCTTACTCCTTACTCCCTACTCCCTGCCCATGATTGGTTCTCTACGTGGTGAAATAATTGATAAAGAAGAAGGGGCGCTGCTCATCGAGGTGGGGGGAGTGGGGTATTATGTGCAAGGCCCGGCCACCCTGGTTGACCTGCTGGAAGTGGGGGTCAAAACCCAGCTCTTTATCCATACTTATGTCCGTGAGCAGGAACTGACCCTGTTCGGTTTCCCCGATAAAGACGAACTGGAACTGTTTCGCACCTTGCTTAAGGTGCAGGGCATTGGCCCCAAGGTGGCCCTGGCTATTCTCTCGCACATCCCCGCCGAAACACTGCGCCAGGCCATTGCCCGAGAGGAAGCGGCGCTGCTGGCCCGCGTGCCCGGCATCGGCCCCAAAAAAGCCAAGCAAATCGTTTTTGCCCTCAAAGATAAGGTTGGCTACGACGATATTTTTGTCTCCGCCACCCCCATCACCGACAGCGACAGCGAGGTTATCGCCGCGCTGACCTCTCTGGGCTACAGCGTCGTCGAAGCCCAGGCTGCATTGCAACAACTATCCAAAGAGGCGAGAGGCGAGAGCATCGAGGAGAAGGTCAGGCTGGCCTTGAGCAGTCTGGCGCGGTTCTAGGCTTCACTTCCCAATACAAAACTTGCTAAAAATTGTGTCCAATAAGTCTTCCGTTGCCGTCTCGCCGGTGATTTCGCCGAGGGCGTCAACGGCGGCGCGGACATCAATGGATACCAGATCGGGGGACAAGACCCTCCTCTTGAGCCTCAATTGCCGCCTGAGCATGGCTCAAAGCTCGCTGTAGCAGCGCCTTATGGCGTGGATTGCTGACCAGCGGCGTGTCGGCCAGGGTGACGCTTCCGCCCGTGACCAGTTCCACGATAGCCGCCTCCAGCGTTTCAATCCCTTCATTCGCCAAAGCCGAAATACGGGTGCGCTGGGCCGCCGGTAAAAAATCGGCCGGTGGCTCGATCTGTTCAATTGCCGGCAAATCATTTTTATTGACCACCAGCAGCGCCGGTTTCTGGCCTACTAACCCTGCAATCTCCCAATCTCCAATCTCTAATCTCTGACTCCCATCCACCACCATCAAGGCAATATCGGCCCGCGCCAGAGCCGCCCGACTGCGCTCCACCCCAATTCGCTCGACTTCATCCGCCGTTTCAGCCCGGATGCCGGCAGTATCCACCAGCACCACCGGGATGCCGCCGATATTGGCCGTTTCTTCCAGGGTGTCGCGGGTGGTACCGGGGATGGCGGTCACGATGGCCCGGTCGCCGCGCAGCAGGGCGTTGAGCAGGCTGCTTTTGCCCACATTGGGCCGGCCCACAATGGCCGCCCGCACCCCCTGGCGATAGATCACTCCCTGGTCGGCACTGTGGAGAAGTTTTTTCAACTGTGCGCTCACTTCGCTTAACGGGCCGACCACATCCTGAACCGGAATTTCATCTTCGACAAAATCAATGCTGGCTTCTAAGAAGGCTAGCGTATCGAGCAGCGCCCGTCGCACCCCAGCCACTTGCGCCGACAGGCCGCCGCTCAACTGTTCATTAGCCACGCGCAAGGCCGCCTCGGTTTTGGCCTCGATCACATCCAGCACCGCCTCGGCCTGGGCTAAATCGAGGCGACCATTGAGAAAGGCCCGCAAGGTCATCTCCCCGGCCTCCGCCGGACGAGCGCCCAGGCTGAGGGCCAACTGTAAAATGCGGCGCAGCGGCACTACCCCGCCGTGCGATTGAATTTCAATGACATCCTGGCGGGTGTAGCTGCGGGGTTGGGGCATATAAACCACCAAAGCTTCGTCCACGAGCGTGCCTGAGTCCGGTTCGACAATCTGGCCGTAATGCAGCCGATAGGGCTGGAAATCGGTACGCCCCACCGCCGAGCGAAACAAGCGCCGGGCAATAGGGTAAGCCTCAGGGCCGCTGAGCTTAACAATCCCCACCCCACTTTGGCCTATTGACGTAGCAATAGCAGCTATGGTATCATCTAAGCTGTACATAACTCGCATTTCTCCGAGGTGAATTATACCATAAGCCAGACCGCGGTGAGAATTGAAAAAGGCAACAAAAGTTGTCGAGCCATATTTCGCTCTCGATCTCGTTTCCCGTTCAACCAATCCAACTTGGTTTAGAGGTATCTTTATGGCATGTTATTAATAATGAGTACAGTTTTGAGAGCCAAGATCTTTTCGCATCGCCAATGCTTCGGGGTAGTTTGGCGTGTTTACCAGCCAAATAGTGGGTGGCTTGGTTCATGAAAAGCTCGCCTGATTGGCTACAAGCCGGATTGCAATACTTTTCATCCAGTATTAGAAATAAAATTATTGTCCCCTATGCATTGCTGACGCTCATGTTAGCGGTGCTAGGGGTTTTTATCGTTACCCGACTGGTAGCCGGCTCTTTTGAAGAACGTTTAAAGAACCAATTGGTTGAGGCCGGTCGGGTGGTTAGCGATGAAGTTGTCAATCGAGAACGCAATCGGCTGGAAATTCAGCGGGCGGTGGCTAACACCGAAGGGGTCGCCGAGGCCCTGGTCAACCGCAATTTTGCCGGGCTGGATGATCTCATTTCGCCCCTCATAGCCAACTACAAAGATATTGATAGTGTGGTTCTGCTGGACACGCAGGGCAAAGAAGTGCTGCGGCTACAGCGTGAAATTAGTGCCCCCAACGTAGCCGCGCAAACGTATCGAGGCAGCGGGGCCGATTTTTCGGTCTGGCTGCCGGTCAAGCGGGTGTTGGCCAATGACAACGATGGCGCTAAAGAGGTCCAAATTGCGTTGAACCCTGATTCGGACGAACTGATCATTTATACCGTCGGTTCTGTCCAAAACTCTGAGGGAATTATTGGGGCAGCGCTGGTTGGAACGTATCTAAAAAAGAAATAGAAGCAATTCAAAACCTGGCCCTGGCCGACATCACCCTATTCGACGAGACGGGTGAAGTGATTTACTCTACCCTGGTGCCTAATAAAACCGAAGCTCAGGGGGTCTTCAAGGTGTTTACCCCAACCCGCTACCAGGAAGTTATCAAACAGGATACCGTCACCTTCCTCGATGAAGTAGCAGGACCAAATGGTCCTGAAGTTTTGGATGTGCAGGCACGAGGCCAAATTTATCGGCTGGCCTATGCGCCCTTTGTTCTGCGCAATCGTATTTACGGCGTCTACGCCGTAGCCCTGCCAACCAGCTTTATCACCGAAACAAATGATCAGAACCGCAATGTATTGGCCCTCATCTTTTCCGGCGGGGTGGTGCTGGTTCTGGTAATTGGCTACACGGTTTCACAACGGATTATTCGCCCCATTGTCCGGCTGGTACAGACCTCACAAGCTATTGCCAGGGGCGATCTGGACCAGCGCACCGGCCTGGTTCAGGGGGATGAAATCGGTATTTTGGCCGCCACCTTTGACAATATGACCGACGAATTACAACGGCTGCTGCGTGTCCAGCGGGAAGAAGCCAGCAAACTGAACGCTATTTTGAGCAGCATTGCCGATGGGGTGATTGTGCAGGATGATGAGGGCAACACCGTAATTATGAACCCCGCCGCCGAGAGTATTCTGGAAGCTGTGGGCGGTGATTTCAGGTACGCTTCTCCCGTTCCATCAGCCGATGAGACCCAGGCATCGCCGCTGCTAAACCATCTCACCGGGCTTGAATTTCACGAAACCCGCCGTTTTGAGGCCGGCCAGCGGGTGTTGAGCGCCCTATCAGCGCCCGTGCTAACCACCGACAAAGAACAGCTTGGCTCGGTGGTGGTCCTACGCGACATCACCCGCGAGGTCGAATCGGAACGACTCAAGGATGATTTTATCACCAGCATGTCTCACGAGTTACGCACGCCGCTAACGGCTATCAAAGGGTATAACGAATTATTGCGTATGACTGCCGGCGACAAACTGGATGCACGCCAACTGAGTTTTATCGAAACGGTAGATAAAAATGTGGGCGACCTGCTGCAATTGATTCAGGAGATGCTTGATCTCTCGCAAATTAATGCCGGCACTCTGGGTATTGACCAGGAACCGGTCAATCTGGCGGAGTTGATTACCACCGAAAGTAAAAATTGGGCCCCAAAAATGGAGGAGCGTGAGCTAACCTTTGCCGTTCATGTGCCGGATGAGCCGGTTTGGGTTGAAGGTGACAAGAGTCGTTTGACCCGCGTGGTACACAACCTGATCAGGAACGCTCACGATTATACTCTGCCCGGCGGACAAATCGAGGTGCGGCTCAAACGTGAAAATGGCCGGGGGCAGGCCGAGTTTATAGATACCGGCGTCGGCATTGCGCCAGAACAACAGCGGTTTCTTTTTACCCGCTTTTTCCGGGCTATTCACGCTGAAAGCACCTTTGAAGTAAGCGGGGCCGGTTTAGGTTTATATATCAGCAAAGCCATCATCGAAGCGCACCAGGGCGAAATTTGGCTGGAAAGCAAACTTAACCAGGGCAGTACCTTCGCCTTTGCCTTGCCCATTATCAAACCGGCAGATAACGCGGTAGAAACAGAGCCGATAGAATATGTCAATACTGAATAAATCGGCTCATTGACTCAAACCAATTTCAAACCTGATGGAGCTATAATAGAGATAATCTGGGCCTGATAGGCTCTTGAATTGAACCACAAAATAGAGTAAGATTGAGGGTAAAAGGCGCATCATGTTACCGGAAACAGCACCCTCAGACCCACCCAGACAAAAAGAAAAAGATAACGATGAGTGGCGCAAAATAATTATAGCGCTGCTCTTTTTGCTTTTAAGTTTTAGCTGTATTTTCTGTTCTTCTCAAAGCGCCCTGTGGCTAATCAATCGAGACCGGGTTTACGCCAGCATGCGCTCCAACCTCAACGCTGACTATGGCTTCGACCCGGCCCTGATGCTGGCCCCTCTGTCAGAGGAAATTATCGCCGAAGCAGAGCAGGATGAAGCTGTTTTACTGGCCCGGCATACCCCTATAGCTGTTGGATTGGGCATTGTTATTTTACCCAATCCGGTCCCAACTCCCGCGCCGACGGCTATCACCTTATTACCCACAGTCATTCCCACCCCCACCCCGGCAGCACCGTCGAATCCAAATCCAGCCCCGGCTACACCGGCTGCGCCCACAGCGACAAATCAGGCACCGCCGACTGCGCCGCCGGCAACTTCTACCAGCGCCCCACCCCCCACCTCGCCGCCGACAGTAGCACCGACGAATCAACCAACCGCCCCGGCCACAGCACAGCCAACTGTACCACCGACGGTTCCGGCCACTGTACCGCCAACAATTCCGCCAACCGTCCCGCCAACCGTGCCGCCAACCGTACCCCCCACGGCAGTGCCGCCGACAGCTACGGCTACCCATACCGCCATACCTACCGATACACCTACAGCCACTGCAACACAACCCATACGCCAACTTCTACACCAACACCCCCTACCGTGGCATTTAGCGTTGCCACTTTCAGTATTAACGAGAATGGGGGCACTGCCGCTATTACGGTGCTGCTTAGCACCAGTTCTGTCCAGACCGTCACTGTAAACTATGCCTCTCTCACAGGTGGCACAGCCACCCTGGGGAGTGATTACACCACACCCGCCAGTGGCTTGCTCATCACCTTCAGCCCTGGTCAGACCAGCCAAACATTTAATATTCCTGTTATTAACGATGCCATAGCCGATGAAGGGGATGAAACCGTTCTGCTTGAACTTAGCACACCGGTCAATGCTACGCTGGGGTTAAGCAACGCTACCCTGACAATTATAGAGGATGACCCTCTCCCATCGGTGCAGTTTAGCAGCGACAACTACATTGTAACTGAGGCGGATACTCTGATGCCTATAGACGTTATGCTTAGTGCTGTTTCCGCTCTGACTGTAACAGTTAATTATACTACCAGCAATCAAACAGCCGAAGATGGCAGCGATTATACTGCTACCAGTGGCACCTTAACCTTCCTGCCGGGTAGTACCGACCAAACTTTTTCTATCACAATTAATGATGATAGTGTGGATGAGCCGAATGAAACCGTGAGGTTGACCCTGAGCACCCCTAATGGCGCCAACCTGGGAACACCATCCAGCTCAACCTTAACGATTGAAGATGACGACACGTCGAGCGGCACCTGTGCCGGTGTTTACCCACCAGGTGAGCCAAACATCGGTTCACCCGATGCTGACACTCCAGGTAACTTTGCAGCCATCGCCTGCGGGGCAGGGATGATTATTGATTTGGGAACCACTCCTTTGATTGTGGATGATGGAGACGCAGGCGCTTACGATCTCGTTTATTATGAATTGCAGGGGGATATGCCTCGGGTTCCTCCCTATTATATTTTTATGGATGTCGTGCGGATTGAGGTAAGCCAAACATCGGCTGGTCCCTGGTTTGAAGTTTTTGAGTGGGGCGATGGTACCGACGATACGAACACCAATATTGGCATTGCTTATCCTGATACCGGCTCCGCCTCTGATAATACCGTAATCAATGGCACAGACCTTGTCGGACCAGGCGATCCTCTCAACACTGGGATCCAGATTGACGTGGATAGTGTACCAGGAGGAGGACCTCCAAACGGTTCATACCAGTATATCCGTATCCTGTCTCCTGTAGGTGGGGGTGATGGCAATGATCGGTTGGAGGTAGACGCAATTGAAATATTACCCTAATAATACGAAGGCTGAATATTTTACCGGCGGAAGCGGACCAGAGATTGAGGCATTTCCATAAAAAGTAAACAAAAAGAGACGACCCGGTTGGGGTCGTCTCTTTTTTCGAGGCTAAAAGTTAGTTCCAATTACGGCAGGGAAATTCGCAAAACATCAAATTGACCGTCCGGGTTGATTACCCGCAGGTCATAACTTCCAGCCGGCAGTTCGGCCACAGGGGGGGAGCTTGGCTTCAAAGCTGGTGCTCGATTTCAAATCGCCCAGAGTCAATCGGGTAACCCCGGTGGCTCCGCGCAGTTCAACTCGAAATCCCCTCTGCTCCACCTCAAAATTTCTACCCACCACAAAAACCGTCGTCCGGTCAACGGCAGGTTCAGCCGTAAATATTTCCGGCGCGCGAGGCGTCGCCGTAGGTGTGCCGGTCAGGGTGGGGGTAGGCGATGGCGTCACCGGGGTACTGGTCGGCGTTATGGTGGGTGTGGGTGGGGTAAAGGGCAGGTAGATCGTTTGTCCCGGCTGAACAGTCAAATTGGTAAAGCAGTTAACCTGCTGCAGGTCATAAACGCTTGCATTAGTTCGTTCCGCCAGCGAATTGAGCGTATCCCCCACCTGCACCACATAAGCGGTCCAGTTTGACGGGGCCTGACACGCCCCCGGTGTTCCGCCCGGCGCAGGCGCGGCAGAGGGTTCGGTGGCAGGCAGAGGGGTAGGCGTCACAATCACAACAATCGGGGTAAAGGTGGAGGTAGGCGTAGGCGGTGGAGGGGGGACCGGCGTACTGCTTGCCGGCAGCGGTTGAGGAGTATTGGTGACTGCTTCTTCCACCGGCGGAGATGTCGGTGAAGGACTGGGCGCAATCGTGGCGGTGTTTGTTGCCGGAGGTAAAACGGTTGGGGTAGGCGAAGAGATTATTGCGGCTGTCGTAGGGGTAACAACAGGCGTTTCAGCTACGGGACTCTCCGGGTTGCGGACAGCCAGAAGAATCGCCGCCACCACAGTTAACGCCACCACAACCAGCGTACCGATAGCAATCAGCAGGCGCTGTACCGGCGAAGAGGCCGAACTTCCATTATTGGTTGATGGTCCTGGAAAAGACACGGTTTATCACCTCGTCCTTAAAATTTGTCAGACTGGTCAGAGCTAAGGTCGAGCGGCGGAATATCTACCTCCTGCCAGGGGTCATTGAATTGGTGGTTGACGGGCAGGCTAAAATGAAAGGTAGAACCTTCACCAATCTCGCTCTCTACCCAAACTCGCCCGCCATGCGCCTCAATCAGAGATTTGACAATAGCCAGTCCTACCCCGGTTTCGCCCAACCCCTCGATCAGGGGACGTTCGGCCCGGTAAAACCGTTCAAAAACCCGGTGCAGGTCCTTGTCAGCAATCCCACCGCCTGAGTCGCGTACAGAGACTCTGAGGAAAGAAGGGGCGTCCTCCTGACCGGAAGCAGCGCCGTTCTCGATGGCGGTAGCCACTTCAATCGCGCTGCCCACCGGCGTTGATTTGATGGCATTGCTCAACAAATTGCTCATAATTTGCCGGACCGAGTCCGGATCGGCCTCGACCAGCGGCATATCATCGAGCAGGCTCATGGTCAGGCTAATTTCGTTTTCTTCAAGCTGCGCCCTGGCCCCAATAATCGTATCCTCGATAACCTCTGCCATATCTACCACGCCGGGCCGGATTTCCAGTTGACCGGCATCAATCGCCGTCACCCCAATCAGGTCGTTCAGCATACTGCCCATCCGCTCGATATTGGCCTTGATCCGCTGCAAAAATTTACGCTGCATCTCCCCAATCATGCCCACCGATTCGCCCAGCAGCAAATCGGTGTAGCCGGTGATTGAAGTCATCGGGGTACGCAGTTCCTGCGACAGCGAAGCCACAAACTCATCACGGGCCTGCTGGCTTTCCGCTTCGGCGGTAATATCATAAAGAATGGTCACAGTGCCCTCCCGACCATTGCCATCAGAAGTAGCCATAGGGCTGATGGTAGCCCGCAGCACATTATCGCCCACCTTCAATGTGGTGGATGCCATCGGTTCATTTTTGGCTTTAACCTGCTCCAGGGCCTTTTGCCAGCGTTCATCCTCAAAAATGGTCGCCAACTCGCTGCCGAGGAGTTTTTTGTTTGGCTGAGCCAGAAGTTGGCTGGCCACGGCATTAACCCGATTGATCTTATAATTGGCATCGCTAATAATCACCCCGCAGCTCAAATCTTCCAGCGGAGCGCTGACCTCAGCGCTGGAGAGCGCCGCCGGAATGGGCGCGGCCTGCCGGGCATTTTTTAAGGCGCGGGCCAGTTTGCGGGCGCGCTCGGTTGCCGCAACCAAATCTTCCTTGAGATGAGCAGTCACCACCGTTTCTTGTTCTAACTGCTCAATTTTTTCCTGCCAGCTCTGCCGTTCGGCCTCCAGTTCGGCCAGACGTTTTTTGTGATTCTCAGCCTCAGCCGAGAGCGCCGTCAGTTGCTTATCTTTTTGACCGGCCTTTTCAACCTCAACTTTGGCCCGCTCGATGGCTTTTTCCAGTTTGGTTGCACGCTCACGGGCCTGCCGCAGCGCCTCCTCGTTGACTTTTTCGGCTTTTTCGTATTCGTACAAACGCTGGGCAAAAAGGGCCACTTCTTCGCGGCTCTTTTTTAATTCGGTTTCCATGGCCGCCCGGCGTTTGCCCATTTCCAATTCCTGGTTACGCAGCGTCCATGAAAGTTGCTGCGCTTTGGCCGACACGGCCGCATACTCTTTGGCGTGATTGATCGAAACCGAAATCTGGTCGGCCAGCGTTTTGCAAAGTTGGGCTTCGGTAGCGGTAAAGACTCGCTTGGAGTTGGCGTTGCCCAAAATCAGCACCCCCACCGGCTCCTCACTTTTTTGCAGCAGCGGCTGGATAATCAGCGGGCCGACATCGTGCGCCCCCATCAAGGTAAACAACAGCCGGATTTGGTTGTTATCCTGGTACTCGTCAATCTGAACCTGATATTTGCGCTTGAGGGCGTGTTTGATGGCCTGCTGATCATTGAGCGGGAAACTGACCGATTCACCCCGGCCCTTGCGGCTGGGGTTGTAAATCGAAACCAGGCGCAGTTGGGACATGTCGTCGGAGTTATCTTCGGGCATAGCGATAGCGCATTGATCGGCCCCAATCGCATCAGCGACACTGCGAGTAGCGCCATCCAGCAGATGCGACAGGTCGAGCGAAGAAGTAATTTCGCGGGTGGCTTCAAACAGGCTGATCAAGCCCTTGATTTGATCCAGCGAAATCTGGCTCAAATTCTGATATTCCTGCGTCCGCGCCCGCAACGATTGAATCGCCCCCTGGTAAACCGCTACGACAAAAACAGGATAGGCAAACATTTCCACCAGGCGTACCCAAACCGGGTTGTGCGGGGCCGGGGTAGCCCGACAGGAAGAAAAAAATGCACCAGATAGCCCAGCCCCAACGCGCCAAAGCTGGCCAGGGCATAGGCCCGCTCATCGTCCAGCTTGGAGGCGCAGCTAACCACGCCAAAAATAGCTAACAAAAGCTGCCAGACGGCAAAAAAGATCTCCCAGCCGGTGCGGTTGAAATCACTGCCGGTTCCAAAAGCGGTTGCCAGGAAGAAAAAGACAAAAGCAAAAAGGGTATTAATGACCAGCAGGACCGTTGCGCTCAGGCCCTTTTCGCGCATGAACGGGGTGAAGCCCCAGACCAGAAAACCCAGACTGGCGACGCCCACAGCCCGCTCCAGCGGCGGCAGCCACAGATTGGCCGCCACCACCGAATTGCGGCTTGTCAAAGCCAGCCCAAACAGCACCACCCGCAAAAGGGTCATGCTGCCAAAAGCCACGGTGAGCCGGCGCGCCCGGAACGAGTCGCTGCGCTGCCACTGGCCCCAGGCAATCACCAGGGCTGCTTCGATGGCAAAAAAGGTGAACAGGTAATAGGCAAGCGTTACAGCGGGGCTGCCAAAAGCATTGAGCAGAGAATTGAGCACGGCTGATTTTCCTGCTGTTCTTGATTAAGGTTGGTTAACAGAGAGTGCCAGTCTCATTATACCATGATTAACATGGATACGACAATAAGATTTCGAGACTATAAGATGGAAGGGTGGAAGGCTGGAGGATTGGAAGGATGAAAAAATTTGCCAAGATTTATTGCGGATTGGCGGCTGCTTCTTCGACAGGCGGACCATACAAACGACGATAAGCCGCCAGGTTGACGTAAATATTCCTGATGTAAACCCTGGACTCGCGGAAAGGAATGCGCTCGACAAAAATATCCAGATCGTCAGAGGTTTTGATCCACTCCAGAACATTGCCGGGGCCGGCGTTGTAGGCCGCCAGCGCGGCAAATTGATTGCCGTCAAAAATGCCCAACTGCTGGCTGATGTACCAGGCCCCAAATTTAACGCTGATGTAGGGCAGCCAGAGTTGATCGGGGTGATACACCCGCTCAAAAGCGCTCCGCTCGGCCACGTAATCGCCGGTGGCGGGCATCACCTGCATCAAACCGCGCGCGCCGGCAATGGATTCCGCCGACTGCTCAAACAGGCTTTCCTGCCGCATGATAGCCAGCAGCAGGGCCGGGTCAACCTCGTGCTGCTCGGCCTCGGCAAAGATCACATCGTCGAACAAAATAGGGTAAAACAAACGCTGCACAAAAATGGGCGCGTTTTCGGGGTCGCCGGCCGGGGAGAGGGTAATCAGGCGGGCGGCGGTGACAATACTCAACCGGCCCAGGCCCTTATCCCGAAAATAAACCGAAAGCTGGTACAGCGCCAGGGGCTTGTCCCGACCAGGTATCTTTGTACTTTTCAAACTCGGCCAGCGCTTCGGTTCGCAAGCCCAAATACAGCAAGATATCCCCCCGCTGGAAGGCCGGGTCGGCCCGCACCTCGGCGCTCAAGCCGGACGGGTTTTCGGAAGCGCTCAGGTCCAGCCACGCTTCAGCTTCGGTTTTCTCGCGGCTCAATTCTGCCGGAGGGGGCATTTCCAGCGGGACCGTATGCGGCTGAACCCCAGTGAGCAGGTCCTGCGCCCGCAGGCTGTAGTAATCAAGTGAACTGGTTAAGAGGCGCTTCAGAACCGCCTCGGCCTCGTCTTTTCGGCCCAGGACCAGCAGCGTTTTGGCCTGCCAGTAACCGCCGAAGTTAGCCAGGTCGCTGTCGGAATATGTGTCCATCAAGGTGGCCCAGGGAATAAGCGCCTGCTCGTACTCCTCGGCCTTGAAAGCGGCATAACCGGCCCAGTACAGGGCGTCGTCGGTGTATTCGTCGCGGGGATATTTTTCGGCCAGCTCGCGCAGGCTGTTATAGGCTTCGTCCAGCAAATCGCCATCCAAATCCAGGCGAGCCGCCCGCCACAGCGCTTCCCCGGCCAGGGGATGGGTCGGTTTTTTGGCGACAAATTCACGAAAAGCAGCTTTGGCCTGGCTGACATTATCCTGTCCCGCCAGCGCCTTGCCGATTTCCAGATGAGCCTTGCCCCAATTGGCGTTGGTGGGATAATCGTCAATTAGGCGCTCAAAGGCATTAATCGCCCCGTTGTAGCGCCCCAAGCCCTGCTGCGACAAGCCCAGCAGCCAAAGCGCGTCGGCGGCTTTGGGCGGGGGTCCTGTTTCTACGGCAGTAGCGGTGAGTTCGTTTGTTGCCGTCAGAGCTGTGGTCGCGGCGATTGGCTCCGGCGGGTTTAGATACCGTTCAAAAGCAACCACCGCCGGTTCATAAGCCCCGGCGTAATAATCAACCAGGCCGCGCTGAAAATCATCCACCGGCACCCCAGCATTAACCAGCTCGACCAGGGCCAGGTAGCTGTCATTGGCCTGGGGATAATTATTGACCGCTTCCAGGTAACGCGCCTGGGCGGCTTCGGTTTCACCGGCGGCCAGGTGCGCTTCGGCCAGCAGCCGCAAAATCTTGGCCCGATAAGCTTCAATCCGGGACACGCTCAGGATGGTCTCATATTGAGCAATCGCGCCCGCCGGATTGTCATAGGCCAGTTCAGCCCGGGCAATGCTCTCGCGCAGGTGAACCTGAAAGCCGACATCGCTGGTGGATTGGATACCGGTTTGATACGCATTGATGGTATCGGTATAGGCGCTGGTGCGCAGTTCGACATCACCCATCCGTTCATAAATGTAGACATTGGCTGGATCATTGGGGATGATGCTGCCCCGCAAGGTCATAACGGCTTCGTCCAACTGTCCGGCCTGCTCATAGGCCAGGCCCAGATTGAACTGGGCGGCGCGGGTCAATTCGTCGCTGGGGTACTGCTGGACAAAACTGGCGAGGCTGGCTACGGCAGCAACTGCATCGCCCGCCAGCAGTTCGCTGCGCCCGCGCCAATGCAGAGCCAGCCGTTGCTCATGCGCGTCAGCGCCGGGGTCGGCCAAAAGTGCCCCGAATTCAGTACGGGCGGTGTCGTAATCGCCATTGAC
>JAAUSP010000092.1 GCA_012032575.1 Anaerolineales bacterium
AATTGTAAACTGCGGTATAATCCATCCTGGAAGTGGACGATGAACATTCCTGACATTTTGGCCGATATTCACGCCCTCGAAGAAGAATTGTTGGACTTTGAGCGTAAATTCGGCGTCCGCTCGGAAACATTTTATGCCGCTTATGCCAGTGGGGAAGAACCCGACGATGATAGCTGGGTGCTGGATTTTGGCGAATGGGCGAGTGTATACCGCACCTGGTTATCTCGCCAGGCAGAGTATCACAATGAACGCGGTTTGAGACAGGAAACGTGTTAAAAACACGTTGTTCAGGGCCAATTAACCTGTTTCAACAGGTTTTCCATATCAGCAACCGAATTCATTCGGTTGGTAGAGGTTAACCAAGAGAATAGAAGAAAATCGCGCCCAGCACAATAATCACGGCAAAACCGAGCAGGCGGAAAAAGAAACTCTGGACAGTATCGGTCAGACTGCCCTCCTCGTTGTTTTTGGCCTCCCCCTCGATTTTGTTCAGCTCTTCTTTGGCCTTACTGACTTTGTTTAGCTTGGTGCTGGCCTCACGCTCTTTGACCGAGGCGCTGGAAAAAGCCCAGCCTGCCAGGATACCCAACATACCGCCGAGAATCAGGCTCATTCCATCCATGATAACTTATCCTCCCAAATAAGATACCAAGTTGTTTCTAACTTGTGGCTCATTCTACACCAATTGGCCGGTGAACTCACGGCCTGAAGTAGTACCATGTTCCACTGGCAGGACTAATTTCCTATTTGCCCCATGAATCATCCGATCCGGCGTCAACTCAAAATCAACCCCGCTCTGTGGATACTTTTTTTCTGCCTGCTGGGGTTTGGCCTGCGCGTGCAGCGGCTCAACTTTCAGCCGTTGTGGGGCGATGAAGGCTGGAGCATTTACTTTGCGGCCCAATCGCTGCCCCAACTGCTGGCCCTGACTGCTATTGATATTCACCCTCCGCTCTATTATCTTTTATTACAGGGCTGGCTGGGTCTGACCGGCTTCGGCGCGGAAACCGCCCGCTTTTTTTCGGTGGTGGCCGGCACAGCCCTGATTCCGGCAGTGGCTCTTTTGGGCCGGCGTCTCCTGGGCCGGCGGGTGAGTTTGGTAGCCGCCGGGATTATCGCCGTGATGACCAATGGCGGTTTATTACGCCCAGGAAGTCCGCATGTACGGCCTGGTGACTCTCCTCGGGGTGCTGTCCACTTATTTCTTTATCCGCAGTCAATCTGAAATCATCCGCCCCGGCAGTCGGCGGCCTGCCCTGAGCTTGTCGAATGGGTCGGCGGCCTGCGGTCGGTGGTCGGTTGCCTATATCGCTGCTGCCACCGCTGCCCTCTACACCATGTATTACGCCGCTTTTATCGTGCTTTTCCACTTCCTGTATGCCGTCATCAAAAATTTCAAGGGGAGTACATCGAGCAAAACTTCCAGTTTCGCCTGGCAAAGCCTGAGCCGTTTTATTTGGATTGGACTGCTCTACCTGCCCTGGCTGATTTATGCCGGTCTGCGCACGGTCAATTATGTCCTCAACAAGCGTCAGGTTGAAGCTTACCAGCCGTTGGACCTGCTGCAATTCCTGGGCGATCATTTTGTCGCCTTTAGCATCGGCCATCTTTCGCCCGATTTGCTGCCCTACGTTTGGGCGGTGCTGCCGTTTATCCTGCTGGCTTCAGCCGGGTTTATGGTGACGCTGTACGCCCGGCAGAAACCGGCCCTGTATCTGTATCTTTACCTTTTTGTGCCGCTACTGGCCGGTTATGGGATCAATCTCATTTTTCCCTTCAACCCGCCCTATTTTGAACGGACCTGGCTGGTAGCTGCGCCGGCTTTTTGGCTTTTTATCGCCGCCGGACTGGTCTGGCTGTGGGACTCGCAGCCGGTGCTGGCCGGGGCTTTGGCTATCGTGATGCTGCTGGTCACGGCGATCAGCCTGCTCAGTTTTTACAGCCTGCCGCGTTATCCCCATGAAGATTACCGGCCTCTCCTGCGCGATGTTGCCGCCCGCGCTACCGCCGACGATACCCTGCTGGCCAGCTACCAATGGCAGCTTGGTTTTTATTATGCTTACCTGCCCCCGCCGCAGCCGCGTTTCTTCGCCGTGCCGGGCTGGGGCGAAGGCTGGGCCAGTGAGGCGGGTCGGGCGCAGCGCCGCCAGGATTTGGCCCATATTTTGGAAACCTCCCCCCGCTTGTGGTTTCCGGCGCATCAAGCCCTGGGTCATTTTTGGGAAGACGAGGCCGAGGCCGACATGGCCGCGCTGGGGTATCCCGCTCTGTTGCAATGGTACAGCCCGCAAACCAAGCTGACCCTCGCCGGCTCGACCCGCTCGGCCCTGGTTTCGGCTCCGGCGGCGAACTTCGCCGGGCGCTTGAGTCTGATTGAAGCTGAAGTTGGCAATGCGAAATACGAAGCAGGCCGGGGGATCATCCCCCTGGCTTTGACCTGGCGCAAAGAAAAGAGCCTCGGCAGTGAACACCGCATCAGCCTTCGTCTGGCCGACGCGCAGGGACGCACCTGGAGCATCCGCGACAGCCAGCCGGTGGCCGGACAATCATTTTTCACCGATTTGCCGCTGGGCGAGACTCTGACCGACCGGCACGGCCTGCTGGTGGCCGCCGGAACACCGCCTGGTCCGTACCGCTTGCTGCTCAGCCTGCGCCGCCTCAGCGATGACCACCCCCTGGATTTGTGGGATGCTCAGGGCCAGGCGATGGGTGCGGAACTGCTGCTGTCCGAGGTTGAAGTGATTGACCCCAACCCGCCCGTAAAAGTATCGGCCTTGCCCGTCGAAACCTTTACCGAGGCCGTTTTTGGGCAGGAAGTCCGGCTGGTGGGCTACAGCCTGGGGCATGGTCCCTTCAAAGCCGGCCAGAGTTTGCCGCTCAACCTTTTCTGGGAGTCGCTGGCGGATGCGCCCGGCCCGCTGACCACCGTCATTCAATTACAAGATAGTGCGGGCCAGGTGGTTTTTTCGTATGAACGAGAGCCGCTTCGTCCCACCGCGCAATGGCAGCGCGGGACGCTGTTGCGCGACCCGTATGATCTGCCGCTGCCGCCCACGCTGCCGCCCGGAGATTACCGGCTGACCGCAGCCTTGACCACTCCGGCACAAACGCGGCTGGCCGTTGGTCAAGACAATCAATTAATCCTGACTACTATCACCACCATTGACCGCCCGCATGTTTTTGAAGCTCCCGCCCACCAGATTGAGTTGGATGTAAGTTTCAGCGAGCAGGCTCAACTGGTCGGCCTGGATTTGCCGCAGTCTACGGCAACAGCCGGGGGCAGCCTGCCGCTCACGTTGTACTGGCAGGCGCTCGCACCGCTTGACCGGAATTGGACCGTGTTTGTCCATCTGCTGGATGATAACGAGCAAATCATTAGCCAGCAGGATCAAATTCCGGGGGCGGGTCAATTTCCCACCACCAGTTGGCTGACAGGCGAATATCTGCTAGACTCTTACAACCTTCCCATTCCGGCGGACATCCCCCCCGGCACGTACCGCTGGAAATTGGTCTGTACGACGCTAACGATTTTAGCCGCCTGCCTGTCACCGAGACCGGCCAGATTGTGGGGGATCGGGTAGTGCTTGACAGTTGGCCCATTGTGGTGGAGGAAAGCGGCAAATAATCTGCATAACTGCTCAGTCCTCATGTCATTTCGAGGACGTAGGCCGACGCGAAGCGTCCCTGCTGCGCTGCATCGGCTTTGGAGATTTCTCCCTGCGGTCGAAATGACATGGCTGATTACTAACCTGGCTATGGAAAAAGAAACCAGTATGGAACGTACCAACGAAACCTGGCTCACCGAACTGCGCTCCGGTCATCCGCATCAGGCTCAGGCTCTGGAAGATTTGCGACAGTATCTGCTGCGCGGCGTGCTGGCTTATTTGCACAGCCGCAGCGATTTGGGCAGCCTGGCTGAAAGTGACCTGCAACAGATGGGTCAGGATTTGGTGCAAGAAGCGCTGCTAAAAATTCAAACCAGTCTGGCTACCTTTCAGGGCAAAAGTAAGTTTACTACCTGGGCCACAAAAGTGGCGGCTAATCACACCATCAGTGAGTTGCGCCGGGCCAGGTGGCGTGATCTGTCGCTGGACGCCATCACCGAGGCCGGCACCAATTTGCAGGAAGTTTTGGTTACGGCCGTCGGATCTGGGGACAATCCGGCGACTGAAAGCGAACGGCGGCAGGTGTGGGATATCATCACTGAGGTGATCAACCGCGATTTGACCGAACGCCAGCGACAAACTCTGGCGGCTGTTCTCATTGATAATGTTCCCATTGCCGAAGTGGCCCGCCTGTTGGGGACGAATCCCAATAATGTTTATAAATTACTGCATGATGCCCGCCTGAAACTAAAACAGGGGCTGCAAAAACTGGGGTTGGATGCCCAGTATATTCTTCAGTTATTCAGCGAAAATAGGTAAGGATTGCCCGCTTGGGTACGTCTTACAAGTGGGAATTGTAGAGGAGCCGTTTTATGTCACAAAAGCCCTGGCAAATATTGCTGCAATCGGCGCTTGAAACGGAAGTATACGAGATTAACTGCATGGAATGTTTTGACCTATTGGACCAATATGCCGAATTTATCGTCGAAGGGGGCGACCCCCGTGAAATTATGCCGGCGGTCAGGCAGCACTTGGACCAGTGTACCTGTTGTACACACGAGTTTGAAGCGTTGATGGTTATGGTTCAGGAGGCAGCCAAAAGCCAGGCCTCAGCCGTAGAGTAAAGAAAAAAGGAGCGCGTTTGCGCTCCTTTTTTGTTGCCTTGCCAGGTCCATGCTAATACAGGAACAAGATAAAGGCGAAAGCCGGTTCGCCCCAGTGATGGTCGTTCCATCCGTAAGGGCTTAACGGCAAATAACTTACAGTTGCAAATTATACGCCACTTTAAGTAAAATTTCCATAAAGAAAGGGTAAAAATTGGTGAGAATTAATTCCAACGACGTTGGAAAATGGTTAGCGCTCGATGACTTCAACGCCGGGTGGAATTTTACTGACCAGGGGCATGGTAAAGGTAAAAGAAGTACCTTTACCCAGTTCGCTTTCAAAGGTCAGTTCGCCGCCGTGCGCTTCAATCATAGATTTGGTAATCGAAAGGCCCAGGCCGGTGCCCGGCTCATCGCGAATGTTTTGATCGCTGGAGCGGAAAAATTTGGTAAACAGTTTGGCTTGATCTTCTTGCGAAATGCCATGGCCTGTATCTTTGATCGTAACGGTAACGCCCTGTAGACTGCCATTGGTGCAGGGGCTGGCCACCACACTGATGCTGCCCCCCTCCGGAGTGTATTTGTAAGCATTGCTGACAAAATTGGTCATAATTTGAACCATGCGGCTGTAATCGGCCCGCAGTTCCGGCAGATTTTCGGCCACATTTAGCCTTAAAGTTAGATGTTTACTGTCCATTTGAGTCTGGACGGATGTGATGACATCCATAATGACATCACGCATCTGCACATTTTCCAGCTCCAGGCGGATCCGCCCCGCTTCAATCCGGCTGACATCCAGCAGGTCATTGACCAGGCGAGCCATGCGGTCAACATTGTTGGATATAACTTCCACAAACTCTTTTTGCTTATCGCTCAGGGTTCCGCCTGCGCCCATTTGCAGCAGCTTGGAAAAGCCTTTGATGCTGGTCATCGGGATTTTTAATTCGTGCGAGGCGATATTCATGAACTCGGTTTTGGCCTGGTTGGCTTCCTTCACCTGCTCAAAGAGCTGCGCGTTTTGAATAGCAATCGCCGCCGGACCAACCAGGAGTTTGATAAAAGCCACATCATCGCTGGTAAAGTAATTGGGAACCGTGCTCTCCATATTGATGACGCCAATCACCTTGTCTTCGCGCATCACCGGCACCACCAACACCGAGCGAGTCCGATGCGAATTAGGGACGTAATCTTTATCCTGGCTCAAATCGTTAACCCAAGCCAACTCCCCGGTGCGGACCACCCGCCCGATAATGCCTTTGGTAAAAGGCCAGGGGTCGCGTTTGTAGCGGCCCATTTCGGTGGGCATGCCGCGCTGCGCCAGCAAGTACAACCCCGGCTCCTCCTCACCCCGATTTTGAATGACACCCATCAAGCCCATTTCAACACCCAGTGCATCCATCGCCCGGGTCAACGATATATCCAGTACATTTTTTAGCTCAAGCGACGATTGCAGTTCCTGGTCAATCGCTTGCAGGGTTTGCAGTTCTTGCAAACGTTCGGCCAGGGCGGTATCAACGCGCATAAAATCCTGAGCATTCTCGATGGCGATGGCGGCCTGCGCCCCAAAAGACATTAGCAACCCGGACTCTTCTAATGTAAAAACGGAGCCATCCTGCTTGTTGATGACCTCGATAACGCCAACTACCCGCTCGTGCGAGAGCATAGGGACGCACAAAATATCTTTGGTGCGGAAGTTGGTGGCTTCGTCAAAAGCTACGTTCCAGCGCGGGTCGGCGGTGGCATCGTTGATAATTAATGGCTGGCCGGTTTTGGCTACCGTACCCACAATGCCTTTGCCCACCTCGGTTTTCAGACCCAGCAGGTTGGCCCCGGTTGGCCCTAGCACCACCTCAAACGTTAACTCTTTGCCGCGCGGGTCCATCAGCAGCAGCGAGCCGGCTTCGGCGTTGAGAATCTGGACGGCGCAATCCATGACCCGCTGCAAGGCTGTGTCCAAATCCAGGGTAGAACTGATGGCCACGCTGACTTCGCTGAGCGTAGCCAGTTGGTTGGCTCGATGCTGCGCTTCTTGCAACAGCCGCGATTTTTCCAGCGCAATGGATGACTGGGCCGCAAACAACTCCATCAACCAGATGTCGCGTTCATTAAAGCGCGGACCACGCGGTTTATGGATGAGGTGCAGGACGCCGCGCACTTTGCCGCCCCAGCGCAGCGGTACCCCCAAAACAGCGCCAAATCTGGCATCCTGAAATTTGGGTGACCGGCCTGAAAAAGCCTGATGGTTGTCTACTACCAGGGTCTGGCCCTGTAAAACTACTTGACCCGCCAGACCCTCACCTTTGGTCAGGGTATAACCCGTGTAATCTTTAGCTAGATTATAACTGACCACGACTTTTAGTGTTTCCTCGTCGGGTTCTAAAAGAAAGGCCAGACCGCCTGCGGCTTGCAACAGCCTGGCCGCCTGCTCGACAACGGCTGCCAGTAATAAATCGGACTGGGCTTCGGCTTGAACGTTGGCCGAAATTTGCTGTAAGGCTTCCAGTTCAGCGGCGCGGCGATTGGCCTGTTCCAGGAGTTGGGCGCTTTCCAGGGCAATGGTCGTCTCGCTGGCCAGGGTGGCCAAAAAAAGAATATCACTGCTGGTATAGGGTTGGCCCGACTTTTTCAAGCTTAAAGCTAACCAGCCCAGCAAGTGATTGGGGCCAAGTAAGGGGACACATAAATTAACATTCAGCATGTTCAGCCGGGCCAGTTCCTCACGGCTGATCTTGACATCGGGCGAAACGACTCCGGTGGCGCTCAGGTGCAAAATATCGTTGGTATCAGTTAACCAGCTCACCAAATCATCGCCGGGGCTAAAGGTCACTTCAACGGCTTGAATGTCGCCACCCCCATGACGATTGCGAATAACATAACTATCCAGGGTGCTATCTTTGAGAAAAACCAGGGCGTGAGCCGGAGCAAGCGCCTGGTCAACTTGCTGAAGCAAAAGGTCTAAAATTTGGTAGGTTTCCAGGGGAGCCGCTACCAGCGCCCGGCCATATTTTTGTTGAAGTTGTCTGAAATCAGCAGTCTCACGCAGTAAAAAGCGGCTAACCCACTGCTGCAAACGGTCTTTGACCGGGCCGAGCGCTATGACCAGAAACAAGATGAACATGGTAAAAACAATGGGGTTTTCAAAGAGTTCGACATCTTGCAGCAGCACTGCCAACGCACTGACGGCCAAAAAGTAAACCAGCGTTACCAACAGGGCAACCAGCGTGTAAATGGTGGCCCGGCTAAATACGATATCCAAATCCAGCAGGCGATAGCGCAGAGCCGCATACGCGGACACAATCGGGAAAACAATGAAGCAAGCCAGCGCTACTGTAAAATTAAACCACCCTGTTTCAAGTTCAAGGCCAAACACCTGAGCCAGCGCCCATATTGCCAATGGTCCAAAGGAAATGACACTGCCGCCAAAGATAATCATAATCTGCTGGCGCACCATCGTCGAAAAGGTGGTGGTATGGGCATTGAGCAGCAGCGCCAGAAACAACAGCACGGCCAGCGCGAAAAAGCTAAAGCCCCAGAACCACACCCCCAGAAAGGCGCGCGGGTCTGGTCCCAGGTAAATCACCACAAGGTTGATAACGCCCATAACCCCGGCTACGATGTAGGGGACGATAGGCAGCCATGGTTTGCGCCGGGCCAGCCGACTTTCCACGGGAAAGACAAAAGAGAGGTGAAGCAAGCCCGCCCCAACCAGCGGTAAAGCGACACCCCACACCGGCGTTAAAAAATGCAAGGTAAATTGATCAAACAGCGTGCCCATAAAGAGGGATACAAAACTGCAAAAAGCCACAAAAACCTTACTTAATGGGTCAGCGCCGCGCAGGCGATAGAGCACAAAGCCCATGGCCAGGTAAATCAAGCCGATCCCGTAAGGAAGCCAGAAAAAGAGGAGTAGATTTTGCAGCGGGAAAGAAGGGGTTAGCGTCAGCGGTAAAGGTTCAGCCGCACCCCCGCCCGGCCCGCGTTCAAGCTGGACAGTTACGCGCTGTTCCAATTGTTTTTGCTGGAGGTGAGTGTATACGTCTCTGCCACCAGAGACATTGATATCATCAATCCGGCTCAAAACATCAACGGGCTGAAAACCCAGCCGGTGGCTGGCTAAAATTAGTTCATAAGTGTCGGCAAAAACCAGGCGGGGAAAAAAGAGCGCGCCTAAAAAGGGCTGTTCGGCCCAGTTCACTGCAAAGATAGGGGCCAAAACGTTAACAACGATGGTCGCCACAAGCAGCAGGGGAAAAAGTATCAGTGTGAGTTTTGAGAAAAACTCACCTTTTAAAGAGCTGTTAGCCGTTTCCATACGCAGTATTCGTAATGAGGTTACCCGGCAAATTTGAAGCTTGCATTGTGGACCCCGAAAAGTGGCTTGCTTGGGCCACAGACCTAACCTGCCTGTAGTAAGGGAGGCAGGTTAATAACCGCATAATTTAAGTTTAACACGCCGTTTAAGGCAAGTCAAGATAATTGCTGGTACTTTTTGGGGTCATTTTTAGTGGGCCGCAGCCAGAACCGGCTTGTTAGCGGCGCGATTTATTTGAAGTTAAATTGAAGAAGGAGCTTTTCTGAAACAGTCGGGCCGCGCCCAAATTTTTAACTGGCAGGACCCGGCTGCTGGCAAAATATTCAAAATCAAAAGATACTTTTTGACCAACCGCCAGGCCGGGAATAGGCATGAGCCGGGCAGTGAGGGGCTTGTCCAGAGCCACAGCCAGCGCAGCCAGATCCAGAAAAATAGCGGCTATTTCATCGGCGCTGGTATTGCCAGGGATGGGGACGGTATCAAGCCCGGTGCCGCATACCGCCGAATAGAGCAGTAAATCATTAACGCTGAAGCGACCGTCGGCGGCACGCTGGGCCAAAACTTCATCTTCCAGCACCGGCAGCATCACCCCGGAGAACCCGGTATAGGGAATATTGGCCTGACGAATGGATTGGGTTAAAAAAGCGGTGGCAAAAACAGTGCCGCTGCCCCCAAAGGCATCTACCCCCAGGTTCTCAATGGCCGCGCCAATACTTTTGGCCTGATTGGGATAGGGCGCCAGGGAGAAGTCAATCCCTTTAAAGCGCAGTTGGTGATCGTCAACCAAATCATCAACCACCTCCAGAATTTCAGCCGCCGCATCTTCAATAGCTTTGACCAGCCGTTTGCGGGCATCGCTCAGGGAGCGGGCGCGGTTAAAGGCGCTTACGGCCAAATCGGCAGCTTCGGTGGCAATGGCAAAGCAGGTTGGCCCGCCCTGGTAGTAGGCTGCCGGAAAGAAGGGGATGCCGGGAGGCACATTTGCCAGGGCCGCCAGCCGCAGGTTGCCAAAGCCCTGAGGGGTAGCATGGGCCACTTTTTGTACCGTTTGGGCAAAAGCGTGCGCGGCGGCCAGATTTAGCCCGCTGTTCTCGGCGGCAAACAGCACCCCCGAAAAAATCTTTTCAGTTTGGATAATCAGCTCGGGCAGAGCATGGATAGACATAAGCAGCGCCAGGGGCGTGGTGGCTACGACAGGACCGATGGAAACAAAATCTATCTTATATTTGTTGGCCAGGGCTTCCAGATTTTGAGCAAATTCAACCAGCACTCCTGTGTCCGGGTCGCCAACAATGTCGAGGAAGGGCGGAGTGGCCAGGCGGACTGTTTGAACCTCGACGCCGGCCTCAATGAAGCGCAGCCGGGCGTCGGCTAAAAATCGCCCCACGCCGGCAATAGTGCCTTCATCAATAGGCCAGGTAACGTTGGTGAATGCGGTGACGGAACGAATTTTCATGGGTAATTCCAGGGGATAATTTAACTTGTATCTTACGATAAAAGGCATGGACAAGCACCATGCCTTTTATCCTATCAGATGTAACCTTGGTTCCAAAACAAGTTAATCTTGTGCCCAAACTCAGTTTGGGCACAAGATTTTTAAGGGGTCTGATAGCCGCGGCCTACCCCTCGGTAGATGAAGCCGCATTTGGTCATCATGTCTGGCTCATACAGGTTGCGCCCGTCAATAAAAACCGGCTGGCGCATCACCTCTCTAATTCGGGCCAGGTCAAGATGTTTGAATTCATTCCACTCGGTGAGCAAAATAAGCGCATCACAGCCCTCGGCCAAGCTGTAGACATCCTCGGCCAGTTGCAAACTGGGCATCATTTTGGCCGCTACGTTCATAGCTTCGGGATCATAGCCTTTGACAATAGCATTTTCGCGCAGCAGCGCCCGGCCAATCTCTGCCGCGGGAGCTTCGCGCATGTCGTCGGTGTTGGGTTTGAAGGCCAGCCCCAGCAGGCCAATCACTTTGCCGTTGAGGCGCTGCCCCAGCAGTTCGCGCAGTTTTTGGATGACGTGGATGCGCTGATGCTGATTAATATCCATCACCGCTTTGAGCAACTGCGGATGGGTGCCGTGCGTAGTGGCCATATGGGCCAGGGCTTTAACATCTTTGGGAAAGCAGGAGCCGCCATAGCCCACCCCGGCATCCAAAAAATAATGACCGATGCGCTTGTCGTAGCCCATGCCGGTGGCAACCTCTTTCACGTCAGCGCCCAGCCGTTCGCAGATATTGGCAATTTCATTAATAAAGGAGATACGGGTAGCCAGGAAGGCGTTGGAAGCATATTTGATCATTTCGGCGGTGCGCAGGTCGGTGATGATGATGCGGGAGCGCAAGCTGAGGTAAAGCTCGGCCACCTTGTTGGCAGCTTCTTTGTTCAGCGAGCCGAGGACAATCCGATCCGGGGAGGTCGAGTCGATAATAGCCGAGCCTTCTCGCAGAAATTCCGGGTTAGAAACAACGGCAAAATCAATGGGTTCCGGCTGGTTTGTCCGAATAATATCGGCCACCCAGTCGCCGGTGCCAACGGGGACCGTGCTTTTGTTAACAATAATCATCGGACGGCGCATAGTTTGGGCTATGGTTTTGGCTGCCTGCCCGACATACTTTAAATCAGCCTCGCCGTCTACCCCTTCGGGGGTGCCAACGGCGATAAAGACAAATTCGGCGTCGGCCAGGGCTTCGCCGTAATTGGTGGTAAAAGCCAGACGGCCGGCCTGGACATTGCGCTGAATCATCTCCTGCAAGCCGGGTTCAAAAATGGGAACCTCGCCGTTTTGAAGCATGCTGATCTTGCTTTCATCAATATCAAGGCAACAAACCTTGTTGCCTAAATCAGCAAAGCCGGTGCCGGTCACCAGGCCGACATAGCCCGCGCCTATAACTGTAATGTTGCGCATAAATTATTCCCTTTCTGTAGTGGAGACCTGACAGCCCTTGGGGCTAAAGCGTCGCCCGCAAAAGCGTATTGAGATTGAGCGACTTTTTAAGCCTATTATACAATCTATTACAGAAAAATAGGAACTGAATGTGAAGATAGTTAGAAGATAGTTAGAAAAATTAACGGACGAGTTAGCGGTTCTCCAGGATTAACCGGGCCACACGCCGTCCGATTTCAACCGCGTAGTTGGTGCCCCGATCCCAGGGATAAACCTGGCTCATGCTGGCCCAATACATCCCCGGCACAGGCGTTTCCAGGGTCGGAATGTTGGCGCTGTGGTTAATGGGCGGGACGGGCTGAGCATATTTGGCCCGGAAAAGCCAGCTTTCTCTGACCCAACCAGGATCGAAGGCCGCATTGAAGCGTTTTAGACTGGGTAAAAAACGGGCTAACAGTTCTTCTTTGGAAAGGGCAAAATATTCATGATCCGGCGGCAAATAATCGCCGCAGTAAATAATATGATCGCCACCATAGTGGCGGCGGTCAACAAAGTTGGTGTGCTCCACCAGCGCCAGAAATGGAAAGCCTTCGCCTTTGGGCAGGTTGATCCAGTAATGCTGGTCGGTCAGTTGCTGCGTGAGGGCCAGGGTCAGCACTACTGCACCCATAGATTTTAGCTGCTTGAGCGAATCCAGGTAATCGGTGGGCAGGGTTGGGACAAGCTGGGTTAACAGTTGGGGGGAAACGGTCAGCAGCACCCGGTCGAAGGTCTCGCTGTGTGCTTCCACCTGCCCGGCAGTGGGGGCAAATTGAATCCGGAAACAACCATCATCCTGGCGGGTGATAGCGGTGGTGGCAGTGTTCAGCCGGAGTTGAGCATCGCGCTCCTGTACCTTTTGAGTTAATGCATCTACAAAAGCCTGAAAGCCGCCTTCAAAATAACCCAGGCGGTAGCTGCGTTTATGAATTCTTGCCCACAGCCAGGCCATATTGACTTCTTTATAATAGTCGCCAAATTTGCCGATGAGCAGCGGTTCCCACAGAATTTTGTAAGCTGTTTCACCCATGGTGCGAATCAGCCAGTTGTGGGCTGTTTCCTTTTCCAGGGATTGCCAGTTTTTGGTCAGGCGCAGATACAACCCCACCAGACCAAAGCGCAGTTTGGGGAATAAGGGCAGTTTGGGGAAAAACAGCATCCGGCTTGGGCTGTCGAAAGGGTAAATTTTGCCGTCAAAGTATAACGAGGTAATAGGGCGAGGAAAGAAAACTTTGTCGCCCGCACCGATTTCTTTTATCAAATCCAGTACATCGTTGTCTGACTCAAACCAATGGTGGTAAAAATATTCCAGATGCCAATTCCAGCGAGCCGATTTAAAGCCACCGGCTAGCCCGCCTGTGGCAGCGGCAGACTCAAAAAGCGTGACGGTATGGCCGGCTCCGGCCAGATCATAAGCCGCTGAAAGACCGGCCACTCCGGCCCCGATAATGGCAACTTTCATGGAGTCCTCTGGATTGTATCACTTTGGTCGGGAAGGCGACTCGCCTTCGGTGGATAGATTGGGTGAAAAGGAAATTTTGGCAGAATTTGTTTTTTGTCCAGGCTGAACGATATCCTGTTCCTGGTTAGCCTCAGCCACAGCCTTGTCAAAATCGCCCCAATGGAGACTTTCACGAGCCATATACCAAAAGCCCAGCACCGTAATGGGCAGCCACAAAGCGGCATGCAGCACCAGGGTGTACGCAGCGGCAACCGTAGGATTAACCCCAAACACTTTCAACACCTCGATGCCAGGGCCATCAAACGTGCCGATATAGCCGGGTGCCGAGGGCAGGGTAGTAGCCAGGTTGACTACCCCATTCATCAGCATTAAGGCAAAAAAGCTGACCGAGAAATTGAAGGCGTGCATGACAAACCAATATTTTATGGTTTCCAGCAGCCAGATAATCACCGAGGTAAAAAAGATCATCAACACATCCTGCAAACGGGCGAGGCTGCTCAAGCCTTCCATAAAGCGGTCGGCCAGGGCCAGCATTTTGGCTTGCAGCGGGCGGGGGGCAAAATTGCCAATGGCCCAGCGATAAAGGTTGCGGCTGGCTTGAGGCAGGGCAGCCATGCCAAAAAAGAAAATGAGCGCGCCTAAAAAGGCCAGGCTGGCCAGGATTACAATCTGGCGCAGCCAGTCGGGCAGGCCTGGGGCGCTCGGCAAGGCGATGAACACAAACAGCAGCATCACCAGGCCGTCAAAAATGCGCTCGACCAGGATGGTGGCAATACTGGCCCCCATGCTCACCCCTTCCTTTTTCTTCAAAACATAGGCCCGGATCACCTCGCCGGCCCGGAAGGGATAAACATTGTTACCCATATAACCGATGACCACCACCGGCCACATGGTTTTTAGAGGAATCGGTTTGATGGGCCGCAGTAAATAATGCCAGCGCCAGGTACGCGCCCACACCCCCACAAAATAGGCCAGCACGCCGGGTAATAACCACCAGTAATTGGCTGCCTGCACATCCTGCCAGACCTGGCCTAAATCCAGGCCCCGTAAAGCCAGGATAACAAAAAAGGCGCTCACCCCGGCGCCCAACCAGAATTTCCAACTCTTCAACATACGTTTATTGTACCATAGCCCGGGATTCCGACAAAATGGTTAATAGTCAGGTTTATTGGCTGGATTGAAAAAGAGCCGCTGCCTTTAGCAGCGGCTCTTCGGGAGTAATGATTTGGTTATTTGATTTTTAGGCGGGCATCGGAACGGCCTCGGCGGGTTTAACCGAGCCGATAAGCAAACGCTCCAGGGTCATGACGTGTGAGCATACTCCACGAGTTTCAAAAAAGTGGCAATCACAATGCCAGTTCCCATTGTAGTAGCTGATTTTGTGCTGCTTGTGGTCGCCATTAAAGGTTACCCGGAATTCTTCAAAAGTAACGCGCTCCGGTTCCTGGGCATAAATTATGGCTTTTTCAATTTTTCCAATCATCGCTGAGTCCATAAAAAACCTCCTATGTACTACTGGTATTAGTTTAAAACAAAAAACACCCGCGCCTGCCGGCGTTAAGGTGTTTATTGTTCTGGAATGTTTAGTTGGGAGAAGCAAATTACACTCATAATTGGCATATCTCCTGGTAGCCAGCAGCGGCTACCAAATCGCTAATTATGCATGAGTATAATCCTGTCCGCCCTGCTTGTCAACCTTTTGTGCTATACGGAATCCCTACGTTCGGCCTCAAGCAGCCAGGGCAAGGCATAACAAAAATTTCTTGGGAAAAATGGGGAATTTGACAAATGGGGACGCTTGATTTATAGTAACACGTGTTACTAACACGTGTTAGCTTGTAAAGTGGATAAGCCAATGCCGGCGAAACGTCGAATTACCAGCCAGAAAGTAGCCGAACGAGCTGGTGTTTCTCGCACCACTGTCTCCTTTGTGCTCAACGATGTAGACGCGCAGATTAGCCCGGAAACCCGCCAAAGGGTTTTGCAGGCAGCGCACGAACTTGGTTATGTTCCCGATGCGGCGGCCAGGTCTCTGGTTAGCGGCCGGACTCACATTCTGGGCCTGATTATCTGTCAACCCCCTGACCACATTACGATAGACGCCTACATTCATCAGGTTATGTACGGTTTGAGCGAAGCCGGGCGACAACGAGGCTTCCGGGTGCTGCTGGAAGCTGTTGAAGATGTCAGCCAGCCCGATGCCTATATCCATCTGGTGCGGGCCAAGCGGATTGATGGAATTCTACTCTCTGGCCCTCGCTCTGATGACAACCAACTGCCGGCCCTCATTGCCGATGGCTTTCCGATAGTGCTTTTGGGAAGATTAAAGCATAAATCGGTCAGTTTTGTTGATATTGATAATGAAGCGGCGGCCTGTCACGCTGTAACTCACCTGGCCCAATTGGGACACCGGCGCATTGGCTGTATCACCAATGGCCCACTGGCTTACACCAGCGCCACCGAACGCCTGGGAGGGTATCGCCAGGCGCTGCGTCAGGCCGGCCTTCCGGAAGATGAAGCCTTGATAGGTTATGGTGAATTTGAACCGGAGAGCGGCTATCGGGCGATGCAAACCTTATTGGCCCTGCCATCGCCTCCCACGGCTGTTTTTGTAGCCAGCGATGTGGTTGCTTTTGGGGCGATGGCGGCTATTCGTGATGCTGGCCGACGTGTCCCTGAAGATTTGGCAATTATCGGCTTTGATGATGTGCCGATGTCCCGCTATTTTAACCCGCCTCTTACCACGGTGCGCTTGCCCGCCGTTGAGCAAGGCCGGCGCGGTGGTGAGGTGTTGATAGATTTGATCGAAGGGAAGCCGGTGGCCGATTCGCGTCAGGTTTTGCCTACCCAACTGATGGTCAGGCAATCGTGCGGCGCTGCTTTAAGGCATTAGGTGTTCCGGGCGACAGCCCGATCTGAAAAAATGCCTTAACACGTGGGTTTAAAACGCTTGACAAATAGTTAGTATCATGATAAAATGGAAACGCTTCCGGGAAACGTTTCCGATTGATATTTTGGAACAATGAGGTTTTGTGAAAAACGCTGAGGTTTTCACCGCGCCAGTAACCATCCACGAAGTAGCCAAACGGGCTGGGGTTGGAATTGGCACGGTCTCCAGTGTCATCAATAACAGCCGCCCGGTTAACGAAGCTACCCGTCAGAAGGTGTTGGCGGCAGTGGCCGAACTGGATTTTGTGCCCAACCCCAGCGGGCGTCGCCTGTCAATGGGTAAAACCCATACCATTGGCGTGGCTATTCCTTTTTTCACTACAGCCTCACAAATTGAACGGCTGCGCGGCGTGATGTCGGTGATTGCCAGCAGCGATTATGATATTAACCTCTTTGCCATCGAAACAGTAGCGCAGCGCAACAAGGTTCTGCAAACCGTCCCCCGGCGCGGCCGGGTAGACGGCCTCCTCATCTTTTCGCTCAACCCCACCGACGACGATGTGCGCCGTATCTCTCAAGAAAACATTCCCACCGTTTTAGTCGAAACTGCTCATCCCGGTTTGCCCTATGTCTTTTTGGATGATGTGGTCGGGGCGCAGATTGCCATTCAATATTTAATTGAACTGGGCCATCGCAAAATTGCGTATATTAGCGATTATCTGGATGATCCATTTGGTATATTTGGGCGCAATCGCTATGCGGGCTATTGCCAGGCCCACAAGGCAGCGGGGCTGCCTATTCGCCCCGAATATCATCAGCAGAATGAGCACAGCCGCGAAAACGGGCGGCGTATGGCGCTTGAATTATTAACCCTGCCCGATCCCCCAACCGCCATTTTTGCTTACAGCGATGAACTGGCTTTGGGTGTTTTGGAAGGGGCGCGTGAGCTTAAGCTCAACGTGCCGGCCGATTTATCGGTTATCGGCTATGATGATATCGAACTGGCTCACTTTGCCGGGCTAACTACGATTCGCCAACATCTTTTTGAGTCAGGCGTTCAGGGGGTCGAGCTATTACTCGACGCTATTGATAAATCTGAAACTTCGCCGACTCAACTTCAACTCCCCACCGAACTTATCCTTCGACAAACGACAGCGCCACCGGCTACGATGTAATTGATCTATTGTTGGTGTTCTATCAAATTGGGCATCTCATTTTGAAAGGGGGTGATAGCGAAAGCTGCAACTTCCAGGGTTAGAATCTTGATTTTAAATTGTTTATAAAAAAATTGTTTTACTTTCTCAAGGAGGAAAGACAAAGACCATGAAAAAGAATTTGTGGTTTTGGCTGACGTTAATCGTCACAATGGCTTTGGTTGCTGCTTGCGGCGGCGCGGCTACACCGGCCCCTGAAAAGCCAGCCGCCACCGAAGAACCGGCGGCGGAAGCCCCTGCGGCGACAGAAGAGCCAGCCGCCGAAGCTCCGGCGGCTACTGAAGAACCGGCGGCTGAAGCTCCTGCCGCTACCGAAGAACCGGCCGCTGAAGCGACCGAAGCGGCGGAAGAACCGGCGGCTCGAAGGTGCGATGGACGGTTCCGCCCGAGGGAGCTACCTGGCGCGGGCGATGGCCGGGGAGTTCAGCGGGACAGCGGTGACGATGGAT